>CAZWZW010000006.1:0-36898 GCA_964639125.1 uncultured Verrucomicrobiota bacterium | reverse complement strand
CTAAATATCAGGAGGCTCTGCCGCTTTTACGGCGCGCTTATGAACTCAAGCCCCGTTCCGATATCGAAGACTACGTCAAGCAGGTTGAACGCATCGCGAAAACACGGGGCTGATTGGAAGGATGGTGCCGTCATGACTCATTCCGGAAAACTGTTATTGGTTGAAGATGATCTTGCCGTACAGGAGTTGCTCCAGATCAATCTGGAAAAAGACGGATGGGTAGTCACGATGGCGGATTCCGGGGAGAGTGCCCTTTTGAAGGTGGTGGATCTGGTGCCGAATCTGATTGTGCTGGATCTCATGCTTCCCGGAATGGACGGGAAGCAGGTCTGCCGGCAGGTCCGCCGGTATCCGAAAACCAGCAACATCCCCATTATCATGTTGTCGGCTCTTTCACAGGACCAGGATGTGGTTGCCGGTCTTGAAATGGGCGCTGACGACTACATCACCAAGCCGTTCAATCTGGATGTGTTCCGGGCCCGGATCCAGGCCGTCCTGCGGCGAAGCGGCGAGCGTTCCGAGGAGGTCCTCACCTCTCCGATATCCGTACATAACCTGGTCATCGACCCGGTGCGCTTTACAACAAAAGTGGATGGTGTTCCGGTGGCCTTGTCGCACAACGATTTTCTGGTGCTGCAGCTGCTGGCCGGCGAGCCTGGCCGGGTTTTTACCCGGCGCCAGATCATTGAAGCCGGACACGGCAAGGACGCCGACATCTCCGATCGCTCGGTGGATGTCCAGATTGTCGGGCTGCGCCGTAAGATCGGTTCGGCCGGCAAATTTATCGAGACCGTCCGCGGTGTCGGCTACCGCCTGAAGGAAATCTAGTTCATTTCCATGAAGCTGTTTCTCATCGACGGCATCGGGCCGTTTTTCCGGGGCTGTGATCAGGGGGTTATTAACTGGTCAAAAGCTCCGTTTGCTCAGATGGAGTCAGGCAGCGGGCTCAGTGCTGTGCGGCGAGTGCAGATCAAGGATGATTTCCGCAGCTTCTGTCGCAAGGCTTCGGATGCCGGCTATAATGCAATCACGCTGGATGATCTGGCTCACCTCTGTATTTTTGATTTCTACGAAGAGCGACTGAAAAGCAAAATTGCCGGTTACCGGAGCCTTTTCCGCGAGCTCTTCACAATTGCTGAAAAATTAGACCTGAAGGTATTCATTACCACCGATCTGCTGTTTTTCAACGAGGCCATTGAAGAGCATATCGGCAGGCAGGGTGAAGCGCTCCGAAGATTTGCGGCCGATGCCTGCCGCCAGCTGTTTGAATCCTTTCCCAATGTGGGCGGCATTATTGTCCGCATCGGCGAGGCCGACGGGCTGGACGTTGAGGGCGATTTCCGCAGCAGCATTGTGATCCGCCGTCCGGCACAGGCGCGCAAAATGATCCAGGCTCTGCTTCCCGTCTTTGAGGAATTCAATAAGCACCTGGTCTTCCGCACGTGGAGCGTAGGCGTCGGCCGGGTGGGGGATATCATCTGGAATCCGGTCACATTCGATGCCGTATTCAAGGGATTGGAAAATGACCATCTCATTATTTCGATGAAATATGGCCAGTCCGATTTTTTCCGCTTCCTTCCGCTCAACCGCCTCTTCTTCCGCGGCGGGCACAATAAGCTGGTTGAGTTTCAGGCGCGGCGGGAATACGAGGGCTTCGGCGAATATCCGTCGTTTATCGGATGGGACTACGAAAAGATCCGCAACAAGCTTGTGGGTCAGCACAACGTTGTCGGCATTTCGGTCTGGTGCCAGACCGGCGGGTGGAGCGGCTTCCGGCGGCTCACCTGGCTTGACCATAATGCCGTCTGGAACGAGATCAACACCCACGTCACCGTCCGCCTGTTCCGCGATGGCATCACCGCTGATCAGGCCATTCAGGAATATTACCGCGAAAACTTTCCCGATCCGCACTGGCGGCCGCTGCAGGAGCTGCTCAAGCTTTCCGACGAAGTCATCAAGGAGCTGCTTTACATCGAGGACTTTGCCTCGCGCAAAATGTATTTCCGCCGCCTGCGCGTGCCGCCACTCGTCACCGTCTACTGGCGGCATATCGTCGCCAACCATTTTATGCGCAAATTCATGCGGTGCTATGTCACCGACGCCCGCCGCACGGTGGAGCGGGGGAACAATGCGCTCGAAAAAATCCTTCGCATGCAGGAGCTGGCCGATCAGCTCGGCCTGCCGGTCGAGGACCTGAAGTTTCAGTACGACACCTTCAAAATCATCGCAGCCGTGCGCGAATATTATTTCATGGAATTCAGCGACGAAATCATCGCGCGGCTTGAAAAAATGAAGGCCGCTTACGAAGCTAAATATGACGAACCGCGCTACACGGTCATGCTTGACTTTTCGCGCTTTCACCTGCGCCGCGCGCATCTGCATCTGATGCTCAAGATGATGTTCCGTGGCGAGCACGGCTATCGCCTCTTCGACCGCATCGTTACCCTCAACATGCTGACCGTCCTCTATCCCGTCCTCAAGCGCTTTGGCAAGAGGGCCGTTCCCGAATTCGCCTCTGAATCCGCCATGGGCTTCGACTCGATTTTCAAGTGACCGACTAACCGGTCCATGGACCGGTATTTCAATTAACGAACTTCTAACAAGAAATTCAACACCTCCAAGTCTGTCTGCCTTCCAATGCGGCCGTCGGGAGAAAACTCTCGAAGCGGATTTTCCAGCCGCTTCCAATTGAGTGGAAGCGGGTAAAAGAAAGGAAACATGGAAAAACAGAGAAACAAAATGAATAGCAATACTGAATCATGGGAATGCGCGACCATCAAGGGCACGCTGATCTGGGGTTCGGTCTATTCGGGAGCAACCGCGGGATCGGCCTGTCTGCTGGCTCCCGTGTTGACTGATCACGCCGTGGCGTTTCCCGAAGTCTTGAAAAATGCACTAATGGTCTGCCCGTTCGCCGGGGCGATGCGGGGAGCGCTCATGTGGCGGATAAGGAACGGCTACAATGCCTTCAGGTTCGGCATGAAAAAGTGAGCGTGATCGCTCCCTTTTTTACTTTCAAAGGAGAACAAGATGACAACTTCCATAATGCAAAAACACAGATTGACGAGCAAGAGACTGGAAAGGCTGGTTGGCAAAATTCGTTCGCAACAAGCAAACGGGAAACCCCTGAACCGGTGGCAACTCATTCGGCTGCTTGCGGCCTGGGGCAACATCGGCTTCACCGCCAGCGCATGCTACCTTCAACAGGTTGAGCGCATTTTCATGGAAAGCAAGGGCGCGGTGCTTGAATGCGGCTCCGGAGTGACGACGATTCTGCTGGGAATACTGGCGGAGCAACATGAACGCTATGTCTGGACCTTCGAGCATAACGAAAAATGGTGCACGCACATGCGGGATGTCCTGAAGCGGCTGGAGCTGAAACGAGTTTTGGTATGCCACGCTCCATTGCGGAACTATGGGGAATACGAGTGGTATAGCCTTCCCAACATGCCTTTGCCTCAAAATTTCGACATGGTGGTCTGCGACGGCCCACCCGGTTCGATCCGCGGCGGACGCTATGGACTTTCCCCGGTCATAGGTGATCGCCTGCATCCGGATTGCCGCATATTACTGGACGATACCCACCGACGGAACGCGCAGAAACTCATCAAGCGCTGGAAGCGCGAGCTGAATCTTTGCAGTGAATCCCGTGGCGCCCTCGGCTCCTGCACCGAACTGGCCATGATCTAAAATCATATAATTCTAACGTATACCCGATCTGTTGGTAACAGAACAAGACGAAGTTGAGCGCATGAAAACGACAGCTGCTGTATCCAAAGCCGACCTTCACGTTCACAGTAAATATTCCAATCGCCCCAGCGAATGGTTCCTGCGCCGCATCGGTGCGCCGGAAAGTTTTATGGAGCCGCTGGAGGTCTACAACGCCTGTAAGGCGGCGGGGATGGACTATGTGACCATCTCCGACCATAACTGCATCTGCGGTGCGCGTTCGATCGCCCACCTGCCGGGCACGTTTATTTCGAGCGAGCTGACCACCTATTTCCCTGAAAACGGCTGCAAGATCCACTGCCTGGTGACGGGCATCACGGAAAAGCAGTTCCATGAAATGGATAACCTGCGTGAAAACATTTACGACCTGCAGCACTACATGAACGAAAACCGGGTGCTCCACTCGATTGCCCACCCGCTGTTCCGCATCAACGACAAGCTCACCATCGAGCTGTTCGAAAAGCTGATCCTGATGTTCAACCGCTTCGAGGGGATCAACGGTTCGCGCGATCCGCGTGCGTGCGACATCGGCAATGCGGTCTTCGACAGCCTGACGCCGGAAATGATCAATGAAATGGCGGATCGGCACGACATCGAGCCGATCGGACTGGAGCCGTGGAACAAGACGCTCACCGGTGGCTCCGACGACCACGGCGGCCTCTATGTTGCCAGCGCCTACACCGTCACGCCCCACGCCCCGAGCGTGATCGACTATCTTGAATTTATCCGCGAAGGGCAGCATGAGCCGGGCGGCTGCGGCGGCACCAGCGTGCGGCTGGCCAACAGCCTCTATCGCATTGCCTACTGCTTCTACAAGGACCGCTTTCTCACGCCCGGCGCCAACGACTATTCCGTAATCGGTGGCGTACTCAAGGCCTTGGCCGAGCAGCCCGACGAGAAGCCGCCGGTTGAAACCGGCTTCCGCGCCTCCGTCAAGGCGGCCTTCCGCAAAAAGGTCAAGAAAGCCTACGTCAAGAAACAGATGAACGAGATCGAGCAGATGATCGTGGAGGAATTTCCCCGCGTGCTCGACGCTCCCGATCACGACCTGACGGCGGAAGAGGAAGACAGCGCCAACTTCAAGTCGGCCTGCCGCTTGAGCCAGGAGCTGAGCTTTGTCTTTCTGAAGAAGGCGGCCCAGAAAATCCGCAAGGGGGAACTGATCGGATCCCTGCAGGCGGTGTCGTCGCTGGGTCCGGTGGCGCTGGGCATTGCCCCTTATTTGACCGCCTTCTCGACCCAGCACAAGGATGAACGTTTCCTACGCGAAGTGGCTGAACATTTTCCCTGTACCGGAAGCTTCAAAAACAAAAGCGGCAAGAAGGCCTGGGTGACCGACACCTTTACCGATGTCAATGGCGTCACTAAAACCATCCGCACGCTGGCCGGCATGGCGAAAGGGGCGGAAAAGGCCATCACGGTCATCACCAGTCTCGAAGAGGAGCCGGAAGCGGATTTTTCGATTAAAAACTTCAAGCCGATCGGCTCGTTCAAGATGCCCGAATACGATTCGTTGCTGGTCAGCTATCCGCCGTTCATGGAGCTGCTGGCCTATTTCGAGCAGGAAAAGTTCGACGAAATCATTATTTCCACGCCGGGCACGCTGGGCATTTGTGCACTGGGTGCGGCCAAGCTGCTGGGGCTGTCGGTCAAGGGCATCTACCACACCGATTTCCCGCGCTTTTTTGCCGACATCACCGAGGACGAAAACATCGGCGAGGTCGCCGGGCGCTTCATGCGCTGGTTCTACGGCAAGGTCGACCAGATCCTCGTGCCGACGCAGCAATACAAGCGCCTACTCATGGATGGCGGCTTTGAGGGCGCCAATATCGATGTGATGCCGCGCGGCATCAATCGCGAAAAATTCAACCCGGATTTCCGTGACCGTGAAATGTGGAACTCCTACAACCGCAACGGTAGCTTTAAGTTTATCTACGCCGGACGGGTGTCGAAGGAAAAGAATATTGAAGTAATGCTCAAAGCCTTCACGGCGCTGATTGGAACCGGGTGCGATGCCGACCTGATCATTGTGGGCGACGGCCCGCAGCGCGATGAGCTGCAATTGAAATACAACGATCCGCAGATTGTCTTTACCGGCTACCTCTACGGGGAAGAGTTGGCCAAGGCCTATGCCAGCGCCGACCTGTTTGTTTTCCCGAGCCTGACCGATACCTTCGGCAATGTGGTGCTCGAAGCACACGCCTCCGGCCTGCCGGCCATCGTTTCCAACGAGGGCGGCCCGCAGGAGATTGTCGAATCGCACGAGTCGGGCATCGTGGTCGGCGCGCGTACCCCGGCCGAAATGTTCGAGGCCATGCGGCGTATCGTGACTGACAAGGATCTTTACGAACGACTGAAGGCCAACGCCGCCTGCAAGGCTGAGGATAGCCGCTGGGAGTATGCACTTGAGAAGCTGTAGACGTACTTCGTATTGCGTACTGCGTATTGCCCTGGTTGCCGGATTGATGGTTTCGGCTTCATTTGGGGCGCTGGACACATTGACGCTTTTGGAAGCGGGGCCGTCAAAGGCGCTGCTTGAAAACAAGAAACCAATCTATGCCGAGACCATCGGGCAGCTGCCTGTAGATTTTATCCGTGCGCTGGACGTATTTGAGGCGCCGGCGCTCATGCAGAATGTGCAGGACGCCTACTGCGAGCTGATCGCCGAGGACGGTACGCCGGAATTCACCATCAGCGAAGCCGGCACCAACACCTACTTCTATGTAAACCGCAAAGGCGAGCGCACGGACATTCGCGAGGTGCTCCGCAAGAAGACCTCCGACGAGACGTTCGACATTGTCTTCTATTCCGCCGGAAAACGTTTCTTTGGAAATTATGAGGCGCTGATTCATGTGCGGCTTTCCGATGCAGGGAAGGATGGGGTGAGCTATACGGCTTCGGTCTACGCCTATCCCCAAAATGCCATCAGCCGTTTCTTCGCCCGTCATCTCGGGCTGGTCGAGCGTTACTTCAAAAAGAAGACCGGTCACATGACCGAGATCATCAGCACCATCTCCTGCAGCTTGTGCGAGGAGGCAGAGGATCCAGCAGGTTCTGTTCAGGCGGCCGCCACCTCTTAGCCTAGATCCGGGAATGGAAATGAAGGAAACGGTGTTTTGTATAGTGATATCAGGCTCAATCTCAGATTACTGTCCTAACCCAGTAGGTTAGGCTGTTTGTTTCCTTCATTTCCATCCTTCGGATGGCCGATTTTACTGCATCTGCTGCGGTTTTAAAGCTTCGAAGTAGGCAACTACATCTTCAGCTTGAACCGCTCCTTTGTCGCTATTTGCATTCGCAAATTATCTATTCGGCAAATCTTGCATCTGCAGCAAACTAGGCCATTCCCGAATCTAGGTTTATCCGTTCTCTTCGCGGGAGCCCGTGCTTCTGTGGCACCGAGCCTGCTTCATAAAGCGGCATGAGCACAGGATTTTACAATGCAGCAATACAGATGGCCACGGGCAGCGTTCAGGATATGGAAGTCCATACCGAAAACCTGGCCAATGCCCATATGCCGGGTTACAAGCGGCTGGAAACCAGCCATGCATCTTTTTCCGATGTGATGGATGAGCAGGTCGCCGCTCAGGGAGAGCCCAGGCAGGCCCTGGTGGTGAATCACTCTCAGGGCGCACTGCGGAGTACTGGCCGGAAGCTGGATTTTGCGATTGAAGGTGAAGGGTTTTTCGTTGTTTCCGACGGGACGAGGGAGTTTCTCACTCGTAACGGCAGTTTTCGGTTAACGGCGGATGGGGCCGTGGTCAACTCGCTGGGAATGCGATTGCAGACCACCGCGGGCGACTTGCAGATGCCTGCTGGAAAAAATGTGTCGCAACTGGAAATCGACGACAAGTTGAATGTACAGGTCGGTAAACAGTTGGCCGGACAGATTAAATTGGTTGCCGTGGATGATCCCACCAAGCTCGAACAGGCGGGTACAACCTTGTTTTTGAATAACGGTCAGGAAGCCCACGAACCCGATAGTAAAGTTCTGGCGGGATATGTTGAGCAGAGCAATACGGGGATTTTTGAAGAAATGGTGGGCATTATGACCACCATGCGTAACTACGAGGCATGCCAGAAAATGCTGAAAACCGTGGATTCCGTTGAAGAAAAAATGATGAGCAAACTGGTTTAGCACTCGAAGGAGGCAATGATGGAAAGAGCAATGTGGTCAGCAGTAACGGGGATGCGGGCATCCGAAATGTCCCTCGACAATATTGCCAATAATCTGGCGAATATTAGCACAACGGCATATAAACCGGGACGCGTTGCGTTTCAGGATATGCTGTACACAACGCTGGTAACGCCCGGCGCAACCAATGGCGACAGCGAGATTCCGGCGGGTATCCAACTCGGACACGGAACCAAGGTTGCGGAGATTTCAAAGGAATTTACCCAGGGCGCATTACGGGAAACCGGCGGCGATTTGGATATGGCCGTCGAAGGGGAGGGGTTCTTCGAGGTAATCATGCCCGATGGTTCGTCTGCCTATACCCGTGACGGCTCGTTCCGTGCCACTTCGACGGGTGAAGTGGTCACCGTTGAAGGCTATCGCGTGGCTAACTTCCCGGCCATTCCCTCCGGGACTACGGACATTACCCTGACGCCGGATGGGTCGGTTTCCATGACCGTTAACGGTTCAACGGTTTCCGGTCAGCAGATTTCCCTTGCTCGTTTTGCCAACCCCGAGGGGCTTCGCAGCATGGGTCATAACCTCTATACGGAAACCGAAGGAAGTGGACCGGCCGAAACCGGGTTGATTCCGGGTGAAAATGGAATGGGGATGATTATGCAGCGCTATCTGGAAACCTCGAGCGTGAATGCGGCGGAGGAACTGGTGAATATGATTTTGACGCAGCGTGCGTATGAAGCGAATTCCAAGGCCATTAAAGCCAGCGATGAAATGTCGGGCATGGCTAACAACATGAAAAGGTAATGTAGCATGAATCGGATTTTGGTTTTAATAATGTTGTTGGGTAGCGCGGTGAGTCAGGCGCAGGCTGAGACGGTATTATATTTGCAGAAAAGCGTGGAAGTCAGCAGTCGAGATGTTCTTCTTGGGGATTTGGTTGAAGATAAACGGTTGATTCCTGTTTCGTGGGCATCCCGCCGCGTCATCGCTGCTCCGACCGCCGGCAATGTCAGTTATCATGCGCTCACGGCCATTGCGCACGGACTGGCTCGTTACGACGACATGAAAAATGTAACCCTGAGCGGTGAGCCTGTCATTTCCATTTCCCGCCGTGAACACCGGGTTGAAAAGGATGAGTTCTACGATCCTTTGATGGGTTATCTCAAGACTTCGGATGACTGGAAAGATAAAGATCTGGATGTAAAAATTATCAGCATTCCTCGGAATACGCGTATTCCCGCAGGCGAAACAAGCTACAAAATTTCCCGGATCGACGAGAAAACATCGAAAGGTTACAGCGTGGCCTATATTGACGTACTCGTCGACAGTCTTCAGGAAGTTGAGGTTCCGGTAGGGATTGAGATTCAATATCTAACCGAGGTCTGGGTGGCAACCCGTAACCTGGATCGCGGTCAAATTCTCGAAGAGGGTGATCTGCGTAGCGAAATGCACGTGATCGATGCCACAGCAAACTATGCATCCAGTGCGATGGACCTATCAGGCTATGAAATCAACCGTACGGTACCTGCGGGACAACTGATTCGCCGCAACGTGGTGAGCAAACCCATGTGCGCCAAACGCGGGGAATGGGTAGCGATCAATGCGGTTGGCCAGAATCTTCAGATTACGCTGCGGGGAAAAGCGCTGGCAAACGGCCGATTGGGTGACCGAATTATGTGTGTGAACGAGCGCTCCCAGCGGCAGGTGTTGGTGCAACTGACCAGTATGGGCAACGCCGTCTTGGTTCGCCTGTAGGAGATAAAAATGAAACAGATCATCGCACTTTTAGTTTTCGTCGGAACGGTTGCCCTGGCAGGAGAAGGCAAGCTGGTGGCGCGTTTATATGCCGATCGTATTGCCCGGCAGGTAGGCGATCTTGTCACCGTTAACATTGAAGAACAATCATCGGTAAAAAAAGACGCGGCCGATAGCCGGGATAAATCGGTTTCGGGAAAAGCTTCTTTCAATTTCCCGGGAATAGAAGTCAATGGATCATCGCTGTGGGGCGCTTTAAAGCTTCCTGAATGGTCTGCTGATGCGGCAAAAAGCTTTGGTTCTTCAGGCAGCAAAGCCAATTCAGATACCTTCACGGCTTCAATCACGGTCCATATCACGGAACTTCTTCCAAATGGAAACCTGATGATCACCGGCGACCGGAGAGTGAATATCGATGGCGACATCATTCAGTTCACACTTGTCGGCATGATCCGTCCTGAAGATATCAATCAGTCAAATGCGGTCCTCTCGTCGCGGATTGCCGGTGCCTCAATTTCGTATAAGACGGTTGGCGAGTTCAGCCGTAGCCAGCGCAAGGGCATTTTGTCGCGCGTGGTTGATTGGATCTTTCCCTTCTAGGTGATTATGAAAAAAATATTGCAAAACTCAATGACTCGGATATGGCTGGTTTGCTGCACCATCGCTTTGATGGGTGTGAATGATGTTGTGGCTCAGCAAGCAACCAGCGGCCAGGCTCGACTGAAAGACCTTGTTCGCATTCATGGTCTGGAACGGATTGATGTGCTTGGATACGGCATCGTTGTCGGTCTAAACAAAACCGGCGACAAAGATATTGAACTGGCCAAGCGAACGGTGTCAAACCTGATGAAAAACTTCAATATCTACATCGATCCAGCCGATATCACCAGTAAGAACATTGCCGTCGTGATGCTGACGGCCTCGATTGAACCCTTCCACCGCCGGGGTGATCGTGTGGATTTACAGGTGGCATCCATGGGCGATGCAACTTCGCTGCAGGGCGGGATTCTTTTGATGACCCCGATGCTGGATTCTGAAGGACGTACCTATGCGGTCGCGCAGGGGGCATTGACCGTTGGAGGGTACAGCGCAGGGGCCAGCGGACCGGGCGGCGCAACGGAAACAAAGAATTTTCCGACGGTGGGCCGCATTCCCGGAGGTGCCACACTGAAGTTTGATCAGGACGTTGATTTTATTAAACAAGGTCAACTTGAGCTGGTTCTGAGACATCCGGATTTCACTACGGCACAGCGTATTGCGGAAGTTGTTTCATCGGTGGCGCCTGGGGGTTCCGTTGCCCGCGATGCCGGCACGGTGACGGTCTCGATCCCTGAAGATTTTCTCGATATGGGCATGGTTAGCCAATTTATTTCTTCCATTGAAACGCTGCGTGTTACGCCGGATCGCCGGGCTCGTGTGGTCGTTAATGAACGCACCGGTACGGTTGTGCTTGGTGGCGATGTGACCATTAGTACCGCGATCGTTGCCCACGGCAACTTGACGGTTCGTATTGGATCCACGCTGAGTGTGTCACAACCTGCACCCTTCTCGCGGGGAGGTAAAACGGCGGTCACCGAAGATGTCCAGGTCGGTGTTGAAGAAGATACCGCCAATGTCATGCTGGTTCCTCAGACCACCAGTGTTCAGGAACTCGCAGATGTTCTGAATCAGTTGGGTGGATCTCCTCGTGATTTGATCTCGATTTTGGATGCGTTGCGGAGTCTTGGGGCTCTGCAGATGGAACTCATTACCCTGTAGGTGCACCGATGAATGTTACTTCAATTTCTGAAATGAACACAGGAGCGCTGTCGGACGAGCAGTGCAAGCTTAAAGAGGCGTGCGATGGTGTTGAAGGACTTTTCATGAAGATGCTCCTCAAGGAAGGTATGCAGAGCATGCTGGATAATGCCGAAGGACACTCGGCATCGGCTTTGAGCTATGCGCTTGAGCAGACTGCAGAGGAAGTGGCCCGCGAGGGCGAGACCGGAATTGCGGACAGCATCTACGAACAGCTTTCAGCAAACATGTGAGATCAGGAGATCTGTAATGGGTGAAAATAACTTAAAGACCATGCTCGAAGAGCTCGAATCAGCGGCAAAAAAACTACAGGAAAGCCTGTTGTCTCGTGATGCCGATCGGATTTTTTCGGATCTGGGCCGACAGGAACAGTCGCTTGAGAACCTGAATGGCCTTTGTCTTGAACAGGGTGGGGGGCTGGAAGAAACGGTCCGTAAAAATCCATCCCTTCACCAAATGCTTCGGCAATGCCAATCCATTGTGCAGGCCAATCGATCGCTGGCCAGAAGATTTCTGGATGTGATTGACCAAACATTTTCCCGTTTGAGCGGCGGTTCGTCGGTGGCCTATGCCGGCGGATATGGAAATACAATGCAGCGGAATACGCCAATTCTTGTGCGTCAACAGGGGTAAATCATTATGGCCGGTTTAACTGATCTCTTAAGTTTGAGTGGCAGTGCGCTACAGGCGCACCAGAGCCAGATTAGCGTCCACAGTAATAACATTGCCAACGTTAATACAAAGGGCTACAGCCGGCGCACACAGGAGTTGTCGGCGGCAGGTTCGTATAACGGGTTGGGCATGGGGGTCCAGACCGGCGATGTCACGCGCTATTATAATGCGATTGGCACTTCGGCCCTCCTGCAGGAACAGTCCACCGCGTCCTATCACGCCGATATGGCATCGTATCTTTCCGAACTTGAGGCGCTTGTGGGTGGAACGGTTGGTAGCCTGGATTCGGCCATCGAAGATTTTCAGAATGCCCTTCAGGACGTTGTGGCATCACCTGAGGATTTGGCCGCACGTACCGTATTGCTTCAGAGTGCTTCCACGATGGCCAAGGAATTCAATCAGGTCGACAGCTATGTACAGGGCGTTGCGATTGGTGACAACCCTGTACTCGGCAGCACGGCAGACATTGTTGATGATGTTAATTCCATCGCTGAGCGCCTTCAGGCATTAAACCAGGATATTACAAAAGCACAGAACATGAATCGGTCGGTGCCGGACATGCTCGATAATCGCGATGCTTTGGTTCGTGAGCTCTCCACCCTCGTCAATGTCGACGTTTCCCCGGACTACACGATTCGTATCGGCGGTCAAACGCTGGTTTCGGGAGATGGTCTCGAACGTCAAGAACTTAATATTTCGGGTCCAAACAATACCTTTAGCTTGGCTGGAGCCTCTATTACATCCGCTATTACGGGGGGTAAGTTGGCAGCATTCGTTAGTGTACAGAATAGTGCAGCCACGCTTAGAGGACAGATTGATAATCTCGCTGTCACTTTAATGACCCAAACTAACGCCATTTTTGATGGTGCCTACAACCTCAATGGCGAAAGTCCGTCCGAACAGGGATATTCACTGTTTAATGGATCAGCTTCCCAACAAATGGTCGTTGATCCAACTTTATATGATCCCTCGAATCCCTTGCTTGCCCGCCCGGATCTTGTGGCGGTGGCTGCGACACGGGCAACCGCCGGAATCCCTAACCCAGGGGATAGCACGGCCGGACAGGCGATGTACGATCTGCTCAAATCTCCACAATCTGCTTTTGGTGGGCAGACGATGACCAGTTATTGGACCCAGATTGAGGCGACCTTGGGCGGAGCGATTCATGAAGCGGAGCAGATGGCGGATACCAGCCAGAAAGTGGTGGATATGCTGGATGGAAACATGCAGTCGATTTCCGGGGTCAATCTGGATGAAGAGCTAATCAATTTAACAACGGCGCAGCGGGCGTACGAGGCGGCTGCACGCGTAATGTCTACGGCAAGCAACCTGCTAGAGACACTTATAAACCAGGTTCGATAAGGAGAGTTGAACGATGAAAAAGAAAATGAAAGACAAAATGAAACGCAGGAAAAAGCAATCTGAAGTTCCTGTAAAGGGCAGCCTTGAATCGCTATCCGAATATTTTGACTCCTATCTATCCGCGTTGGAAATCGTGAACTCTCATCACTAGGATTGATTTTTGATGGTTCAACTTTTGAACAACCAAAACTCTTGTTCTGAAGGGGTGCAACGAACCGTAATTATCGGTGCGGGCGATCTTGTTCAGGAATTAGTCGAATTGATTCGAGCCGAGCCCTCGATGGAGCCGGTTGGTATCATGGATCCTGATTCTGGACTGAAAGGAACGACCGTTGCTGGATTGGACGTGCTGGGATGGTTGGGCGACTTGCCCGCTGATGCAACAACTGCCGTGATCGGTTTCCCGTCGACGATCCATTCATTCGATCGGGAGGCTGTTTTCTTTCTGCTTTTACAAAAAGGATTGGCCCTGCCGGCCATTGTTTCACCTTCAGCAACGATTGACGGCGTTGCGCTCAGGAGAGGGTGTGTTGTGCTTCCAGGCGCAACCGTTGCAACCGATGCGCTACTTGGTGAAAACTGCCTGCTGGGACAGCAGTGTCGAATTGATCCCGGCGCAACGGTTCCTGATCATGCATTTGTACCGTCCGATACCGTGATTGACGCCGAGGCTGTGGCGCATCACGAACCGACGGTAGAGTCTCTGAGTGCAATTGTAGTAACGGATAGCGAGTCGATTGGCGCTGTCATCCGTCGTATTAATTGGGCGAATATGGAAATCATACTCGTTGTCGGCGACGACGGAACCTTGATGGGTACCGTGACCGATGGAGATATTCGTCGGGGGATTCTTTCGGGGGTATCGCTCGAGGGTCCCGTTTCGATCGTAATGAATGCATCGCCGGTTTCTGTGGATTCAGAAATGCCCCGCGATGAAATGTTGCAGCTTATGCGCGAACACTCCATTCGACACCTTCCTGTTCTCGACTCAGGCCGCAGACCCATTCGGCTTGAGCGCATGGAGAAGCTGATCGATGGCTACGCCGGTCAGGCGGTTGTTATGGCTGGTGGCCGCGGGACGCGGTTAAAACCTTTCACCAATCATACACCAAAACCGTTGGTGTCCGTTGGAGGGCGTCCGATCCTGGATCACACACTATCCGGCCTGCGCAACAGTGGGATAGAGCATGTTGTAATATCGCTTAACCATCTTGGTGAACAGATTCGTCGACATATTGGCACGGGGCGCCGTCGCGACCTGAATGTAGACTATGTGACGGAAACCCGTCGCCTCGGCACGGCCGGGGCACTGGCGTTGCTTGATACCCGCCCGGAAAAGCCATTTGTTGTGATGAACGGCGATCTGATGACCGGGCTGAACTATTCGCGCCTCCTCGAGTTTCAGGGAGAGGGGAACTTCGATATGGTCTTATGCGTCCGGCAACACGCCATCCAGATTCCGTATGGCGTGGTGGAAATTGAGGACGGCGCTTTTCAGAGTCTTAGGGAAAAACCAAATGTGGAATCATTCATTAATGCGGGTATCTATGTGATTAAGCCGGATTGTATTGATTTAGTTCCGGAGGGAAAATATTTCGATATGACCGACCTGATCGACGCGGTTTGCGCAAGCGGCGGAAAGGTTGGTGTTTTCCCTGTCATTGAATATTGGCGGGATATTGGGCGCCCGGAAGATCTGGAGGCGGCCCATCAGGAGAACGAGGAGAGGATCCTCAACTTGACCGGACTCTCGACCAGTATTCCAATGGCGAATATTGCTTAGAAATAATTTGCGGGGGAAATCTTAACAGAATCAAACGGTATGGCCTGGGGCGATACGACCTGAAATATGCGCTGTCATCCGTTTATGCTGCTGTAAGTGTCGGATATTGCACTTGATTTGTTGCGTTATGCAACTTTTCGTTTTGTTGTGTATTCGCACCTGTTTGAGTCCTGGAAAAAACTTAAAAATCTGTAACTGGCGTTGTATAAGTATAATGCGGTTTTTGCTGCTGTGTGGTATTTGGCCTGCTTGCACGTGTTGGCTCACTTTTAGCTATAGGGGGTGTATCAACTAACAGGAGCAGACCATGAGCACGAACATTAAGATGTACAACGAATCAAATTTGTCACAGCAACTCAACCTTGCGCCGCAGTTGCTGAACTGGTTGAAGATCCTTCAGGCATCTTCGCTGGAACTGACACAAATGGTTCAAAACGAGCTCTCCTCCAACCCTGCCCTTGAAGTTTCCGAACCTGAGGATGGCGCTCCCAATGATGATTATACCTCAGAGGATCTTTCCCTTGCATCCGAAGAAGCCCATTTTGACGAATCTGATTTTGGCGAACGGCTTTCTGTTTTGGCTGATATCGATGAAGAATGGCGTGCCGCGGATGCTCCTTCGCTGGCGACGAACGATGTTCTTCAGGAAAAACATGACTACATGATCGATCATCTGGCATCATCTTCCGGTCTGCAAGGGGCAATCGACGAGTCGATCCAGCTTGCCGACTTCAAGGATGTTGAAAATTGCCTTATCAAGGTTATCTCCGGATCGATTGATGAACGTGGTTATCTTGATTCAAATATCGAAGATATTGCACTTCAGACCGGCGAGGATCATGAGGTGATCGAATCAACGTTGAAAAAGTTCCAGCAGTTGGTTCCGGCGGGTATCGGTGCCCGTGATATGCGGGAATGCCTTTTGTTGCAGCTTCAGGCGATGGATGCGGATACGGATCTGGCCGAGCTGTTGGTTCGTGATTGGCTCGAAAACCTGGCCATGAAACAGGATAAGGCATTGGCAGATCATTTGGGCATTGAATATGAGGATCTACTTGAAGCGTTGGAAATGATCCGCACACTGGATCCTGAGCCGGGCAGAAACTATGAGAACAGCACGGTTGAATATGTGGATGCCGACCTTGAAATCTACATGCAGAATGGTGAACTGAAGGTGGAACTGCTGGATCAGAAACTGCCGCGTCTGCAACTCAGCAGCTACTGCAAACGTTTGCTGGATGCCCGCAATGGCAGCAAGGAAGACCTCGAGTTTATTCGCAAAAAGGTGCGGGAAGCTTCATTTCTGATTCAAGGCATTACTCAGCGACAGGAAACCATGCTCAAAGTGGCCCGTGAGATCATGCGGGTGCAACGGGACTTCCTGTCATCGAATGAAGGACAGTTGCAGCCGCTGACCATGAATAAAGTGGCATCCATTATTGGAGTGCACGAAACCACTGTCAGCCGCGCAATTGCAAACAAATATATTCGCACTGAACGGGGACTGATCGATATGCGTAAATTCTTCAAAGCGGGTTATCGCTGCGCCGATGGTTCTGCGGTTACGCCGGAAAAGGTGAAGAAACAGATTTCAGTTTTTATCAGCATGGAAGAAGCCTTAAAACCACTCACCGATGCGCATATTTCCGATTTGTTAAAAAAACAGGGGCTCAAGGTAGCCCGCCGTACGATCGCAAAATATCGCGAGGAACTGGGCATCCCGTCTTCGAAAGCGCGTTTAGCCCAGGCCAAACGTCAGGGCGGTGGCCCGTTACAGGTGGCCGTTTAGGGCGGTTCCTTTCACTAAAACGCGTTTGCACGGTTGTTTGCTTGTGGGAGAGGGGGCAGTGGTGGATAATTTTCGCCTTGTTTTGAAAAGGGGATATACACGACATGTCTAAAAAAAGGCGAGAAGAGGCAACCATTTTATTGGCAGATGATGAGGAATGCCTTCGAAACCTTACGCACACCGTACTTGAGGATCGCGGATACAACGTTTTAACCGCTTCGAATGCAACGGAAGCACTGCGGTTTGTGAAGGAATTTGACGGCCATATCGATTTGCTGCTTACCGATATGCAAATGCCGGATATGGAAGGGCCGGAACTGGCCGTAAAATTCAGGAAATCCTTCCCGCTTTCCAGCGTGATATTCATAACCGCCTATGTTTTGGATGAAGTCGAAGAGCGCATTCCAAATGAAGTTATTCTTTCAAAACCTTTCTGTATTGAAGCGCTATGCGACTCGGTTCACCAAGTGTTGAATCAAGATCCATAGATTGTGGCAAGCAACCTGCTTATACCTGCGTGTAAACAAATCAAGGATTAAGCAATGCGTGTTACCAATCAGATGCAAAATCATCTGCTTTCGAGCAGTATTCAGGACAATCAGTCTGCGGTATACAGCCAGCAAAAGCAGATTTCCACGGGCAAGCGTATCAATCAAGCGTCGGATGACCCCACGGCCTGGGCGCGAGCAGCACAATTGCGGCAACAGCAAAATGAGCTGGCTGGATATTCAAAGAACGTGGAATCCGCGGAGTCGCAATTTCTTTCCATTGATCAGGCCATGGACTCGATGGGTAACATTCTTCAGAACGCCTCGGAACTTGCGGTGAGGGGCTCCGAAGGAACGCTGGCCGATACAGATCGTGACGCGCTTGCGGAGCAGGTGGATCAGCTTCTCGGGGAGCTGGTGATGGTTGCGAATAGTAAACATAATGGACAATATCAGTTTGGTGGAGTCCAGTCCCAGAGTGAACCCTTCACGGTTTCGCGAAATGCTACCGGGCAGATTGATTCCGTAGCGTATGTCGGTGGAGATTTTTCCTCCATGGTTGAAGTTGCATCCGGCGACGCACTGCCCAGGCAGTTGGTTGGGGGGGGCGGAGAAAACGGAATTCTGATTTCCACTTCGACCGATGCTTTTGCCGCGCTGGTTAACATCCGCGATCAATTGCAATCCGGGCAAAACCTGGCAAACTCCGGACTACAGGAAGAAGTGAATGCCTCCCTCGAAAAAGTATTGGTAAACCGAGCTTCGGTCGGTGCGTTCATTGAACACGTCTCGTTGGTTGGCGAACTGCATTCTTCGCGTGATTTAACGCTGTCCGAAAATATCTCTGCTTTGGAGGATGTTGATGTGGCGGAGGCAGTTACCGAGCTCTCCGCGAAACAAAATGCTTATGAGGCAGCGCTGGCCATGGCATCGAAAACGCTCAATATGTCACTTTTGAATTACCTCTAATTTTACGGATTCACTTGAGTTCCCGGTTGAACGATTCCGGAAAGGTCGGACGGATATGAAGGGATTGCCCACAGGGGTGAAATCGCTGGCTTTCAAGCTGGCGTTGTTTATTTTTTTGATCAACATTTTTGTGTTCACAGCACTGGGCGTTTATTATTCCTGCCGGTTCGGCGAACATATTGAACGCCAGCTCGCCTCCCAGTCGGAAATCCCCGGCATTCTCATGACCGAAAGTTCGCTGAACTATTCCATGGTTCGCGATACGGATGCGTTGGGGCGACTGATCGGTGGCACAGTTGATGAGGCCATGGTTATTATGGATAGTGGCCGGATCCTGTACAGTTCAACACGTGAGCTTGAAGGTGAAAAACTATGGCATATCAATCCTGACAGTCCTGTGTTTGATCAGCTGATCGACCGGGGTGGAGAGGTCGGAATTCTCCAGTCCATTGTTCGTACGGGGCACACTCGGAATGTAGTCACGCCATTATATGCACACGGAACCCTTTCCGGATATTTATGGATGTCGGTCAATATCGACGAAGATATGCTTCTGAAGCGGCAGGTGACTCTGATTTTCTTTATCGGCACACTTGCCTGCATTTTGGTGAGCGGTTTTGGCCAGATTTTTTTCATTAATCGATTGGTGGTTCCACGTATCCGCCGCACCGTAAGCTGTCTGCATTTGGTGCAGAGGGGTAATTTGAGCGCCCGTATTCAAGATGAAATCTCTGATGATGAAATCGGCATGCTGGAATACAGTGTAAACACAATGGTCGCTGAAATCGAATCACGTTCGGAGGCGATGAGGAGATCCGCGAACGACCTGGAGATTGCGAAGGAAGAAGCCGAAAGAGCTCGGGTTGCGGCCGAACAGGCCAGTGCAGCCAAGAGCGAGTTCCTTGCCAATACCTCGCATGAAATCCGAACCCCACTGAATGGAATTCTTGGAATGTCGGAGCTGCTTTATGATTCGGAGTTGAGCGATGAGCATAGGGAGCAGGTAAAGATCATTCTTAATTCTGGCGAGGTTCTGCTCGGTATCATCAACAATATTCTGGACCTTTCATGTGTGGAAAGCGGTCGCATGGAGCTGCCGCTTGAGCCGCTCGATATAGCTCTGTTTTTCCGCGATTTGGAAGAAGCGTTCATTCCCTTTCAGGCTAGCACGGGGATTCCGTTGGTTATTGTGCTGGATAAAGACCTTCCACGCTGTATACACGGTGCGCAGGGCCCAATGAGACAGATTCTGACCAATCTGATTGCCAACGCATACAAGTTCACTGAGCAAGGCGAGATCCGTCTTTCAGCCCATTTAAAGGCCGTCGACGAAGAAAAGCAGCAATGCGAGATCCTCTTTTCGGTTGAGGATTCCGGGATTGGTATTGCCAAGGAAGACTGCTCCAAAATCTTTGAAGCCTTTACTCAGGCGGATGGTTCAAGTACGCGCAGGCATGGGGGCACCGGGCTCGGGCTAACCATTTCAAGCGAAATGGTTTCGAAGCTTGATGGAGAACTATCTGTTGAAAGTGAAGAGGGGAAGGGATCGAAATTCTTCTTCACCTTACCTCTTGCTTATATGGATGAAATGCCGAAGGAAGAGCTGGAAGAATCCTTTAAAGATGATCCATCTGCATTGTCCGGGCGTCGGGTTCTCGTCGTTGAAGACAATAAGGTTAACCGTTTGCTGATTAAAACATTTCTCCAGCGTGAAGGGGTTGAAGTTGTTGAGGCCGTCAATGGGCAGGAAGCCCTGACGGTTTTGGGGTTGGATGACCATGCGTCCGAGCCGGTTCATTTCGACAGTGTCCTGATGGATGTCCAGATGCCTGTACTTGACGGTCTTGAGACCACTCGAATTATTCGTGAACGCGAGAAAATCCCCAACGCCATGCCGATTATCGCCTGTACCGCGCATGCCATGCGGGGCGACAAGGAAAAGTTTATCGAAGCAGGGATGAACGATTATATCTCAAAACCGATTCGCAAGCCGGATCTGATGAAGATTTTGAGCCACTACATCATGAATGAGATTGCAGCTTAGCGCTTCGTCAAACGTTCGAAAAGGCCTTCGTGGACGTACTGCTCATGGCGCAGGAAAGCTGCGGCCTACAAGAAAAAGTGCGAGAACAAAAAGCCGCGCGACAGGGAACCCAAACCCCCTCCCGAAACGCCGCCGAACAAAAAACAATACAACTTCACCGATCCCGAAAGCCGGATCGTGAAGGTCGGCAGCGGCGACCACTTTGAGTAGGCCTACAATGCGCAAACAGACCGTCGAATCCGTTTTCGGGGTCATCAAAGAAGTGCTCGGCTTTGATTACTTTGCTCTAATACTTAAAGTTAACTTCGACGGAGAAGCGGGTCCGGTCGACGCCAAGATCTTCAGCATCATAGTGGGACAGTTTAGCAATGGCCTTGGTCTTCGTGTTGAGGGCATGGGCGGCGACGGCATCGAACTCCTGTCCATAATGCGTGGCACCTTCTTCCGACGCGAAGTAGTGGTATACGAGCTGAACCGGCACCTGCGGAACCGGCAGGCCGACCCCAAAATAAACATCCTTCAATCCGGTTGCCGGGGTGGTGAGGAACTGGTCGTTCCAGCCATTCCACTTGTGGCCGGTAGCGAGCGGGGTGCGGAATCCAAATGCGTCGTTGTCGGAGCCAAGCACCTCAACGCCAAGCGTGGTGGAATAGCCTTCGCGTGCCACTTTTCCATTTAGGTGGAAATAAGGCGCGGAATAGTCTGCGGGGTTATCGCCGGCATCCTGCTGGTAGGCAAACTCGGCATGGCCGCCGACGGTATAGTGTTCGGCCACTTTTCCGGTGAAGTCATAGCTCAGGCCGTAGGTGTCGGAAGAATTAGCAGCTGAGTTGTCAAAATCGAGCAGGTAGGCATAGGCGGTAAGCTTATGGCCTTTCGGGCAAGTGTACGATGCATTGATCAGGTGCGAGTCGGAATCAAAGCGTCTTGCAGCCGTTGGGGCTTCGGAACCGAAGATGCGGTTTACCTGTCGGAGGTAGGCATAGTAGAACGACAGTCCTTTGACCATGGTGTTTTGATAGGATATCGCATCATAGGTCTGTTCATTCTGTCTCCAGCCCACGTTGCCGATAAAACGAGCGCCGTCGAGGATGATGCGCTGACGTCCGGCGATCACGGTGTTGTCGTCATAGGCAAACTGAAGTTGCGCACGGTTGAGCTCGGTACTTTCCGGGTCGGCTATGATGGTTTTGCCCGCTGGCACATAGAGGCCTCTGCGGTAGCTTCCATTATCGGCGGCGCGGGTGGCTTCGAATTCAACCAGTCCGCTGAAGCCATGATAGGTTTGCGATTCAAGGCCGACTCGGGCGCGGAGAGTGGCCGCTTGTGCCGCATCCTGTCCGGACTGGTCGCCGTATTCATAGCGAGCCCGCGTGTCGAGCAGGATATTGGGTGTATGATTGGTCGGCGTTCCTCCGGCAACGGCAGAGCCAGCCGCCACAAGCATTCCGACTAGAAAAGTTAGCTGTATTCGTGTTGTTTTGTTCATGCATTTTTCCTTGGTTGGTGAGTTCCATTGTCAGTGAATATGCTTACGAATAAATCACTATTACATAAACTGGTATTATAATACTAATTTATTATTATCGATTTTTTTTTGAGACGTTTTCCCGTGATTATGGCTTTTAAGGGAGTCTTAAGTGGGGAGTTTGGCCGGTTTATCGCGCCAGCATTAAGAGCAGGATGGCGACGATAATGGCCAGTATGCCAGCGATGGTCTTCCAAAAGAGCACCGGGTTGCGTTCCATGATGGGAATGCGGTTTTTCTGGGAAAAATCGGGATTGGGTTTCTGCAGATCGGCCATGAATTTTGAGTGTGCCTGATACCGTTCTTCAACGTTGATCTTCACGGCCTTTTCCAGCGCGCCATCCACCCAGACGGGGATGTCGGGGTTGAAGTGATAGGAGGGGCGGTATTTGAGTTGATTGAAATCGGCCAGTTTTCGGCACTTGGAAAAGCCGGGGCCATAGGGATGTTCGCCGGTCAGCAGAAAGTAAAGAATGCAGCCGAGGCTGAACAGATCCGACCAGGTTCCGGCCGGAAGGCGCAGCTGGTATTCCGGTGCGGAAAAATCAACCGTACCGAGAATCAGGTCGCGCTCAATGGCTCCGCAAATTTCTTCGAATCCCGCCACGCGGCACGAACCAAAGTCGACAATCTTGACCCGCCCGTGTTGGTCGATCAGTACATTGTCCGGCTTCAGGTCCTGATGAAGGATCTCCTTGCGATGAAAGGCGCGCAGTCCCTTGACAATTTGCTGGGCGATTTCGCGTACGGTCTGCATTTGGGGAAGATGGTTTTGTTCTTCCCAGACGGAGAGCGGTATACCGTTGAAAAACTCCGACAGATAATACAGATAACTGCGAGGCTTTTGCGGATCAATGACTCTGGCGACGTTCGGGCAGTCAATGCGTGCGCCGATCCAGCTTTCCATGACAAAGCGCTCGATATAGGCATCGTCGTCCTCAAAATTGGGCGACGGGGTTTTCATGACGCATTGCTGTCCGTTTGTTTCATCCTCAACACGGTAGACCTGACTCCGCGTGGTGGCATGCAGTTCAGCCAGGATTTTATAGCCGTCGATTTTATCGCCAATGTTGAGCGGGGGCGGAAAGGGGAGCTGGGTCAGGCGGTGATCGATTTCTTCGCGCGAGTTTTGGGGTAGCTGTGAAATTCTGATGGCCGCGCAGCTCAGGTTGTCGCGGCTGTTCATGTCGTAGGCTTCCTGCACGAGCATGTCGCAACCTTTTTGAAGGTCGGCCTTGTTGGATTCGAGCAGGGTGACGATGCGCGGGGCGTCGATGTTTTCATGCACGCCATCGCTTGATAGTAGAAAAATATCATCTGTTTTCAGGTCGGTCGTGGAATAGTCAACACGGGCCTGGCTATCGAGTCCGATGGCCCGGGAAAGATAGCTCTGCTGTTCGCTGACCTGAACGTTGTGGTCGGTCGTGAGCTGTTCGAGCTGTCCCGCACGGAGCCGGTAGATGCGCGTGTCGCCAATGTGGAACAGATAGGCGGTATGGGATTTGAGGATGAGAATGCTGAGGGTACAGACAAAGCCCTTTTCCGCATTGCGATAGGTTTTTCCCCGGCTGTACAGCTCACGGTTGAGCGAGGTGAGTACATTCTGCCCCGAATGCTTGGTGGTCCAGATGTCGGGGCTGGAATAAAAATCCTCGACGAACCGTTCGGTGCAGATGTTGGCCGCCTGCTTGCCGGCATCGGCGCTGCTGACGCCGTCGGCAATGGCGGCCACGATACCCTTGTGGGTGATCAGATGGTCGTCGGCCGGAACATGAATCACCACGGCATCGTCGTTCGAAGCCTTGCGGCCGGCCGACGAGGTCTGGCCGGTTGCAATTTCAATTTTTCCATCCAAATGAAACATAGTGAGTGATGCGTGATTCGTGAAACGTGACTGCAGTATGGATTTTGCTTTCGTAAAAGGCAATCACGCCTCACGGGTCACTTTTCACGTTAAGCCACCTCAATCAACTGAATGTTGCCGCTTTCGTCGACCTCGGCCACATGTCCTTCCGGTTCGGTCAGGAAGGCCGTTGTAATCAGCGTGAGCAGGGAGCTGGCACCGATGACAATAAAGAAGGTTGAATAGTCAACAAACGAGAGCACGGTCAGGAAAATGACGGCACCGACGTTGCCATAGGCACCAACCATACCGGCAATCTGCCCGGTCATGCGGCGCTGTACCAGCGGTACCATGGCGAATACGGCACCTTCGCCTGCCTGGACGAAGAACGAACAGGTCATAGTGGCCACCACCGCAAGCTGTAGCGGCCAGCTGGCTCCTACCTGTCCCAGTACAAAATATCCGGCTGCCAGTCCGCAGATCAGCACCATCAGGGTTTTGCGCCGGCCCAGTTTGTCGGAAATCCAACCGCCGCCCGGACGGGCCACGAGGTTCATGAATGCAAAGCCGGAGGCCAGCAGGCCGGCTTTGACGGCATCGAGCCCGAACACTTCCATAAAAAAGAGTGGCAGCATGGAAACCACGGCCAGCTCGGAACCGAAGGTGACAAGATAGGCCAGATCGAGAATGGCCACCTGCTTGAAGCGATAGTTGAGGAGACCAGCCGACTGGTTTTCTTTAAACAGGTGTTCGTTCACTTTTCGAATCTGAACCGTTTGGTAGATGAAGAGTGCAAGAAATCCAACGACCAGCCCAATGCCGACCATGGGCGGAATCAAGGCCACCTTGGCGGAGCACAGCTTCCATGTCAGTACCGTCAGTGCGAGATACATTGGAATGTTCATGGCCAGATAGAAATAGAAATCCTTTTTGCAGGATACTTCGAGCCCGCCCGTTTTCTTCGGCTTAAAGTAGGTGGAGCCCTTCGGGGTGTTGCGGGCGCGGAGGTAGAAAAAGATGCCGTACAGCAACGAAACTACGCCCGTCGAGGCAATGGCATAGCGCCATCCGTTTTCACCGCCAAAAAGAAGGGCCAGCGAGGGCAGGGTCATGGCGGCGGCAGCTGAACCAAAATTGCCCCAGCCACCATAGATGCCTTCGGCCATGCCGACCTGCTTGGCGGGAAACCACTCGCCGACGAGGCGGATACCGATTACGAACCCGGCTCCGACAAATCCCAGCAGGAAGCGGAAGAGAGCCAGTTGCTCAAACGACTGTGCGCTGGCAAAGCCGAAGCAGATAAAAGAGGAGGTGATGAGCAGGCCGCTGTACACCTGCCGCGGGCCAAACTTGTCGACCAGCATGCCGATCGCAATACGGGCAGGAATGGTCAGTGCCACGTTCAGGATCAACAACGCCTTGACCTGCTGGCCCGTCAGGTCGAACGTTTCCTTGATGGCCGCCATCAACGGCGCGTGGCTGAACCACACGACAAAGGATAAAAAGAACGCCACCCACGATAGGTGCAAAGTGCGTATTGCAGGATTCTTAAAATCCAACGGATTCAGGTTTGATGATGCCATTTTTTATTCCTTTAAAGTTCGTTTCAATAATTCTGTTCGACACGTCGGTTACAACGGGATTCATCTGTATTGGCTGCCGTCTTCGCACAAGGTGTGCCATCGTATTTTGGCTTTCCTATTCTGCATAATAGGAGGGGGTTGTGCTGAATGTGGTGAAATGACTGATCTTGTCTTAGGATTCATTAATGTAACTAAAGAATATTCAGATTCAAATATGTAATACATGTCCGGGATGGTTATATTTCTGTATTATCTGTTGCACATTGCGGTTTGCCGATGAATAGTGCCTTTTCCGATTTATAAGAGTAGTGCTGAAAACACCACTGATTGAACCGTTGTAACCTCGTACGTGCGAGCATTCGAAATAAAGACATGATGGCAGAAGAGAATATAAGTATACCCATCGACCAACTGGGGCGCCCGATGCGCGATTTGCGGCTGTCGGTGATCGACCGCTGTAATTTTCGCTGCACCTACTGTATGCCCGCTGAGGAGGTTGGGCCGGGCTTTCCCTGGCTGGGAAATTCCGAGCGGCTTTCTTTCGAGGAAATGTTGCGGCTCGTCCGCCAGTTTGCACGGCTCGGGGTTGAAAAAATTCGCCTCACCGGTGGCGAGCCGCTGTTGCGCACCCATCTCCCGGAGCTTATCGAAGGGTTGCGTGCCATTCCGGGAATCAAAGACATTGCCATGACCACCAACGGCATTCTGCTTTCGCGTTTTGCCGCCGATCTCAAACAGGCCGGGCTCAATCGGGTCACTGTCAGTCTCGATGCGCTCGACGAAACGATCTTTCGCCGAATGAATGGCGGGTTTGAGTCGCCGGATAAGGTGTTGGAGGGAATTGAAGCTGCGCAAGAGGCGGGCCTGAAAGACATTAAAATCAACACGGTGGTGCGCCGCGACCTCAATGTCGGAGAGGCTGTTCCCATTCTTGAACGGTTCAGGGGATCGGGAATTATTGTGCGTTTCATCGAATATATGGATGTCGGAAACGTCAATCATTGGGATCGCGATCAGGTCGTGTCCTCGGTAGAGCTGATCGAACATATTTCTAAACACTGGAACATCGAGTCCATCGCCAAACGATATAGCGGCGAGGTGGCCGATCGCTACCGCTTTTCCGACGGTGCAGGCGAAATAGGATTTGTGTCCTCCATCAGCCAGCCCTTTTGCCGACCGTGCAACCGCAGTCGTTTGTCGGCCGACGGAAAGCTGTATACCTGCCTGTTTGCCACGGAAGGGTACGAGCTACGTTCACTCGTGCGCAATGGTACGACGGATAAGGAAATTTATCAGACCATCCGCTCGGTGTGGGAGCATCGTAAAGATCAATACAGCCAGCTGCGCTGGGGCGGAAAGACCAAACAGGAATCGAAGCACAAAATTGAAATGTTTTATATAGGAGGATGACGCGTGACGATTGAGTCGTGATTGGTCATGGCTGATCACGCCTCACTTTTCACGGCTCACGTGCTATGCAGATTAAAGTAAGCTATTATGCGATGTTTCGCGAAGCGGCGGGATACAGCGATGAGGTGGTCGAAACCGAAACTGACAACGCGGTCGCTTTATATGATTCGCTCAAAGCGAAATATGATTTTTCAATGTGTCGTTCACATGTTCGACTCGCCGTCAACGATGCCTTTGTTGATTGGGATACGCCACTGAATGAAGGCGATCAGATTGTATTCATCCCGCCGGTAGCAGGAGGTTAATTTTGGAGGGACGACCTCCGTGTCGTCCTGTTCCTGCTGAGTTAGGACGGGGCAGAGCCCGTCCCTCCACGAGAAAAAATATGTTTTCACTATCTTCTGATCCATTAAACGTTGAGCAACTAAAAGCCTCGACCGAAAACCCCGAATGCGGTGCGCTCGTTACGTTTGAGGGATGGGTGCGTAATCACAACGAGGGGCATGAGGTTACTTCGCTCGAATACGAGGCCTATGACCATTTGGCATTGGCTGAAGGCAATCGCATCCTCGAAGAAGCAAAGGAAAAATTTGGACTGAAGCAGGCGATCTGTATTCACCGTACGGGGCATCTGGCTATTGGTGAGGTTGCCGTGTGGGTGGGCGTCGCCACGCCGCACCGGGCCGCCGCATTCAGGGCGTGCCGTTTCATCATCGACGAAGTCAAGGTGCGCGTTCCGATTTGGAAAAAGGAGCACTATGACAACGGGGATTCCGGCTGGGTCAACTGCGAGGAATGCGCCCGGCACGGCCATCAACCCAAAATGGACTACAGCCGCCAAACCGTACTGAAGGAAATGGGTGAGGCGGGGCAGCGCAAGCTCGCGGAAAGCCGAGTGCTGGTGGTGGGTGCCGGCGGGCTGGGTTGTCCCGTGCTGGCCTACCTTGCCGGAGCGGGCGTCGGTCATATCGGCATTGTTGAACACGATCAACTGGAGGCGAGCAACCTGCACCGGCAGTTTTTATATTCGCCGGATCGGAGCGGCGAGCCAAAGGCGGCACTGGCTTCCGAATGGCTGAAACAATTCAACCCGGAACTCTCCATCGAGAGTCATGCCACGCGTTTTCAGAATTTGGATGTCGGACAGTTATCGGGCTACGACATCATTGTGGAGTGCACGGACTGCATGGACAGCAAGCGGCTCGTGAATCGAGCGGCGCTCAAGGCCAAGGTCCCGGTGGTCTTTGCCAGCATCTACCAGTTTGAAGGACAGGTGCAGGTGGTTACGTCCGGTTCATCCTGTCTTGAATGCCTCTATGAAGGCGGCGCGCCGAAAGACGTCCCCAGCTGTGTCGTTGCCGGCGTGCTCGGCCCGGTGCCCGGCGTACTTGGATCCATCCAGGCTCTGGAAACCATTAAGCAACTGCTCGGGCTTGAGGGCCGGTTGGAGAACGAACTGCTGCTTGTGAATCTGTCCGACTACGGTATGCGCAAACTTGCTCTTCCTCGCAACAAAGCCTGCCTTGCACATCAACCTGATGCCGAACTGCCGGAAAATATTGAAATTCTGGCCCGTGAAATCGACCGGTTGGGCGATGTGCAGATCATTGATATTCGAAGTCAGGAAGAGGTGGTCGCCGAACCATTGTCGTGCAAGCATGTCCATATTCCGATGGATCAATTGTTGAATCAGCCAACGCTGTTGCAAAAGGATCAAACCCATCTGCTTGTCTGTGCCGCAGGCGTCCGAACCAGGTATGCGGCCGGTGCCCTGCGCAGCGTCGGCTACAACAAGGTTTACTCCCTCGTCGGCGGTAACCGAATGCTCTAGGTTTTGGAGGGGCGGCGGCCTCGCCGCCCTTCAGCAGAGCGGAGCAACAGAGCTGTTCATGCGTATGGTCGGGGAGGCTGTCGACTCTGCAGATTTAACTACCCATGTAGCGGTCGATATCAGCGGGTGTATTGAGGTTGTGGTACCACGTGCCTTCGAGCTCTACATAGTGCACGTCGATGCGGTCGAGCAGGGCATGTACGGCTTGCTTGCCTTCGCCCAGCAGGTCCGCAATAGCTGAATGGACGCGCTTGCGATATATCGCGAACAGCGGTTGCTTTTGGGCCTCCTGTACCACGGGTATGACGGCGTCGTGATCGCCGATTTCTCGCAGCATGCGGCGCACGAACGGGAGATGGATTTCCGGTACGTCGCAAGCCGTCACAAAATTTAGTTCATGGTCCGACTCCACAAGCGTACTCATCAGTCCCATCAGCGGGCCTCGGGCAGACTCGAGGTCTTCCACCACATGACAGCCCGTAAACGCATATTTTTCTTTCAGTCCGCTCACGATCACCTGTTCAAAGTGCGGCGTGAGTTGACTGCTAACGGTGGCCACCAACGGTTGCCCATGCACGGGCATGATGCTTTTGTCCGTTCCCATGCGGCGGCTCTCCCCGCCACTGAGGACAATAGCCGTGGCCTGCTCCTTCAGGCCCCAGCGCCCGTTTTCGAAGACGAGGGCTTCGGGTAGAACATCCCAGCCGTTGCCGCTCACATTCACCAGCCGGTCGGCCAGATGCGCGACTTCGTGGCACGAGGGTTTCAGTTCGTCGTCGTGTTCCTGGATAATGAAGAAAAGTCCGGGTTCTATAAAGTTTCGCGAACCACCGGATTCGACAACCAGGCAGGCGGTTTCCAGGTCGATGCCGTCGGCTTCCAGGGTTTGGAAGAGCTCATCCAGACCTTCGGAAAGAAAACTGCGTTTGGTGCGGAGCCAGTAAACCTTGTCCGCCCCGGCGCGGTGCATCCGGTGGGTGTCTTTGTTGTCGTCGCCGGGTTCCTCGCGCGTAACCAGATGGTCACCCTCGATGGATCGGTAGGTCTTGCTCTTCATCTGCTCGACCAAAACCTCGCCGGCGTCGTCATCGAAGGCGGTGATCTTGATTCCGACCACGGGAACATGTTTGTACTGCGCACGAATGGCGCGGCAAAGGAATTCCGTCTTTCCCAGATTTCGTCCGGCAGCGCCGGCCATCAGCATATTTGGTATCCGTCTCATGCCGCGCATTCTACGCGTTTGTGTCGGTCAATCTCAAGTGCAGACCTTGTTCGGATCGCAGATGTGCAGATGGTCCAGTTCCCTCTCGCTCGGAAGTTCGATGTAGATGCGTCCTTCGCGGATCTCCACAGGGAAGGTCGAGATGCTGTATTCCGGATCGGCCAGTCCTTCGCCGGTTTCGAGCGAGAACGATTTCTTGTGCATAGGGCAGACCACCTTCGGCAATCCTTCGACATCGCCCAGCAGTCCGCGGGACAGCACCATCTCGCGTTTGTGCGGGCAGAGGTTCTGGCAGGCAAACCATTTGCCGGCTTTGACAAAATTAAAGACGGCAATCTGGTGGCGGCCATATTTTACCGTTGCGCCGCCATCGGCGGGGATCGCAGAAGCTTCACCAAAACAGGCCCACTGTTTGTCGGCCGCACCGGAGGCTTCGGGCTGCAACGGTTCATAATCCTTCCATGGGGCCGGGCGTTTCTGGCCGCGCACTTCGATGTAGTCGAACTCGTCGGTATCTTCGGAGTTTTCGTAGTGGTGGAACATCTTGAGCTTTTCCGGATCCTTGAGGGTTTCTGCCCATTCACACTTGTAGGTGTCGACCACGTGCTGCATTTCGGCCTCGAGCTGGTCGTTGATGCCAAGCGAGTCGTTGATGACGACATCCTGCAGGTGCTTGAGCCCTCCCTCCAGCTTTTCGAGCCACGGTGCTGTACGGGTCAGTTTGTCAGCCGTCCGGACATAATACATCAGGAAGCGGTCGATATACTTAATGGCCGTTTCGGTGTCGATATCAGCGGCCAGAAGATCGGCATGGCGCGGGGTGACGCCGCCATTTCCGCAGACAAAAATATTCCAGCCGGCTTCGGTGGCAATCAAACCGACGTCTTTGCTCTGGGCTTCGGCGCATTCGCGTACGCAGCCGGAGACCGCCATCTTGAGTTTATGCGGCGAGCGCAGGCCTTTGTAGCGGTTTTCGAGCACCACGGCCATGTCGACGGAATCCTGCAGGCCAAAGCGGCACCAAGTGCTGCCAACGCAACTTTTAACGGTGCGCAGCGACTTGCCGTAGGCGTGCCCGGTTTCAAGGCCTGCATCGATGAGATCTTTCCATATCAGTGGTAGTTGCGAAAGGTGTGCGCCAAACAGGTCGATACGCTGTCCGCCGGTGATCTTGGTGTAGAGATCAAATTTCTTGGCCACTTCCCCGATGGCAATGATCTGGTCGGGAGTGAGCTCGCCGCCGGGCGCGCGCGGTACGACGGAGTAGGTTCCATTCCGCTGAATGTTGCCCATGTATTTATCGTTTGTATCCTGAATCTGGGCGTGGTTGACCACATGGTCGTTGTTGATCGATGCCAGAATGGAGGCAACCGTGGGTTTGCAGGTTTCGCAGCCGGTGCCGTGCCCGTGGCTTTCCAGTATTTCATCGAATGACGTGGCCTTGGTCACCTTGATAATGTTGAACAACTCCTGCCTGGAGTAGGCAAAGTGTTCGCATAGCGAGGTGTCGATTTCGACGCCGCTCTTGGCCATTTCGGCCTCGAAAATATCCTTCACGACCGATAGGCAGCCCCCGCATCCGGTGCCGGCCCTGGTGATCTTCTTTACTTCGTCCATCGACTTCAGGTCGTGATCGGAGATCGCTTTGCAAATGTCGCCCTTGGTGACGTTTTTACAGGAACAGATAATTTCTTCGTCATCGATTTCGATTGCTACATCAACGTGCCCCGCTTGAACCAATAGGCTTTCTGGCTGTTCGGGAAGGGGAATGCCCTTTTTAGCCATTTGCAACAGCAGGCCGTATTCGCTGGCATCGCCGATCAGGATTGCACCCTTCAGGGTGGTTCCGTCCTTGGACATCACCAGCTTCTTATAGATACCCCGATGGCTGTCATAAACGACGACGGCTTTGCTGTGTTCTTCGGGCAGCAGCGGTTCGCCAACGCTGGCAACATCCACGCCCATCAGCTTGAGCTTGGTGGACATGTCGGCCCCCGCAAAACTTTTTTTCTCGTGGCATAAATGGGCGGCAGCCACATCGGCCATATCGTAGCCGGGGGCAACAAGGCCGTATATCATGTCTTCGAAAAGGGCGACTTCGCCAATGGCGTAGATATGGTGGTCGGAAGTGCGCATCTGGTTGTCCACTTCAACGCCGCCGCGAACACCAACCACAAGGTTTGCCTCGCGGGCAAGTTCGTCGTTCGGTCGGATGCCGGCGGAAATGAGTACCATGTCGGTCGCAATATGTTCGTTGTTTTCGAGCTGAATACCATCGACGGATTCCGTGCCTGTGAAGGCGCAGCTGATTTTGTCGGTGAGTACTTTCACGCCGAGATTCTCGATCAGGTGGTGGAGAATAATTCCGCCGCCAGAGTCAATCTGGCGGGTCATCAGCCGCGAGGATCGCTCGAGTACGGTCGTTTCCATTCCGAGATCGTGACAGGCCTTGGCTGCTTCCAGCCCGAGCAGGCCGCCGCCGATGATCGATGCCGTTCTGGCGGTCTTACTATATTCGCGGATGGCTTCCAGATCCTCGATGGTGCGGTAGACAAACACACCTTCGAGATCGGCACCCTTGATGGGCGGGACAAACGGACTGGAGCCGGTGGCAAGAATCAGGTGATCGTAAGAGTGCTGACAGCCGCTCGCGGTGGATACGGTCTTGTTTTTCCTGTCGATCTCGACCACCCGGTCGCCGAGGGTCAGCGTAATGCCATTATTCTCGTACCAGTCGGCGGGCTCCAGCAACAGTTCATCCGCTGATTCTTTTTCAAAAAAGGAGGTGAGCTGGACACGGTCGTACGCAGGACGGCATTCTTCGCCCAGTACCGTGATCTGAAACCGCTCGATTTTATCGTATTCCAGCAATTTTTCACAAAACCGGACACTAACCATGCCGTTCCCAACAACGACCACTCTATGCTTTTTAAAGCTCATTCATTCTCCCTGGAAATACATTAGTAAAATTATAATGATAGCGATGTAAGCACAGGGTGTGCCATATTGTTTTTCGCAGGTTGATATGATTGATAACCTGTTAACAGTAAAAAGGAAACGCGTATTGATGTGATTGTCTTAATGTAAGAGTGGTGACCAATACTGTAATAAATAAGTTTATGATTACATAAATGTATCCATACTTGAGGGGGAGCCACCGGCTTTGGGGGAGGTCGAGCCGAGAGCCAGTGGTCGCGCTGGAATAAAAAAACTCCGCCGCAAGCGACGGAGTTAATTTGGTGAGCCGGCCGGGGCTCGAACCCGGGACCCTTTGATTAAAAGTCAAATGCTCTACCAACTGAGCTACCGGCCCAAAATTGGGCTCTTGACGAAGGGTAAAAATACCTTCTTCGTCAAAGGAGCGCATGTTCTACATAATCACTTGAACCGAGGCAAGTGTTAATTATTTGTTTTCTTTTATTTCCTCAAGGTATGGCAATTCACTATCATGTGACTCGATGTCATAAACCTGTCGCGTTGTTGGGGGAAGCACATGAATATTGTTGGACTGATTCTAGGGGGTGGGGCAGGGAAGCGCCTGTTGCCTTTAACACAGGAGCGTTCAAAACCAGCGGTTCCGATTGCCGGGAAATACAGGCTGGTCGATATCCCGATCAGCAACTGTATCAACAGTGGTATTCGCAATGTTTTTCTGCTGACTCAGTTCAATAGCGTTTCTCTTCATCATCACATCGGCACAACCTATCTTTTTGATCAGTTCAGTGGGGGGCATGTTCGCATTCTTGCAGCCGAACAAACGTCGGATTCCGAGGGCTGGTTCCAGGGCACGGCCGATGCCGTACGCCGCTCCATGCGCTATTTTATGGACGACCAGCCCGATCTCGTCGTGATTTTGTCCGGGGATCAACTTTACCGGATGGATCTTAAGGATGTTATCGAATCGCACATCATATCCCGGGCGGATTTAACCATCAGCACCAAGCCGGTTCGGCGGGAAGAGGCCGGTGCGTTGGGCATAATGAAGGTCGATGATTCGGGGCGAATTATTCATTTTGCAGAAAAACCGGGCGATACTCCGCAGCTCGATGAGCTGCGCGCTCCCCTCTATGACGAGGAGCGTTATCTGGCCAGTATGGGTATTTATGTTTTTAATACCGAGGTGCTCAAAGAGCTTCTGTGCAGCAATGAAGAGTCCGACTTTGGGAAGCATATTATTCCCGGGGCCATAGAATCCCACCGGGTGTGCAGTCATGTCTTTGAGGACTATTGGGAGGATATTGGAACCATTCGCTCTTTTTGGGAGGCCAACCTGGCGCTGACCGATCCGCTTCCGAGCTTTTCCTTCTATGAAATGGAATCGCCCATATACACGCGCATGCGCTACCTCCCTCCGTCAAAAATCAACCAGTGCGACCTTACCCGTTGCTTGCTGTCCGATGGTTGTATCATTTCGGGCAAGCGCATCGACCATGCTGTGGTAGGATTGCGCGCACTGGTGGGTGAAGGCAGTATCATCGAAGATTCCATCATTATGGGGGCCGATTACTACGAACATGGCAGTGTGGATGACCCGTCAGGGGTGCCCATCGGGATTGGTAAGCATTGCGTGATCAAACAGGCCATCATCGATAAAAATGTGCGAATTGGCGATGGGGTTGTTATTTCGCCCGCCGGTAAACCTCAGAACGAGGAGACCGATCTCTATTGGATGTGCGAAGGCATATTGGTTATTCCAAAGAATACCGTCATCCCATCCGGCACCGTGCTCTAGAGCAACTCTCTTTCAATTTGTCGCAACGACAGGGCCGCCGGGCCGGCGGCGATACGTATCGCAGGCGGCCCGCCTGCCATCCCCGACGACACATTAAGCAGAAAATGCTCTAGCGAACTTGTTGCAGAGTCCCCCGGGGCTTGCCCCAGGGGAGCTCCACTGTCCTTTCGGCATTAATCCAGCCTATTCCCGATACAGGACACTAAAAGCTATTTTGTTTGGAATTGAAAAGCCGTCTCTTGTCGACGGCTTTTATCTGCAAATCCGGGAAAACGGGCTCGCAAAACATCCTTAAATGAGCGCAAAATACGTCTTCACGCGTGGGCGCAAAACGGTATCGTAGAAAGGCTTCAAGCGGTAGGGCGAAGATTTAAAGGAGAGGTTGCCATGAAGGAATATGAGTTGTTTATCAATGGGGAGTGGGTTGAATCACAAACCGGAAAAACCGTTGAAGTTTTGAGCCCGGCAACCGGAGAGCCGGTGGCCCGGATTCAGGATGGGAACGAGGCCGATGCGCAAATCGCCTTGGAGGCGGCCGAAAAGGCGCAGCCTGAATGGAAGAACATGCCCGCCCGCAAACGTGCCGAGCTGCTGCGCGCGTTCTGCGCCGAAGTTCAGAATAACCGGGAGGCACTGGCCCGCCTGTTGACCAGTGAGCAGGGCAAGCTGCTCACGGTGGCCCGCTTTGAGGTGGACGTCTTCTGTTCGTTTGTCGAATATGCCTGCGACTGGGCCCGGCAGATGGATGGCGACATTGTTCAGTCCGACAACCCCAACGAGCATATCTGGATTCATAAGATTCCGCGCGGTGTGGTGGTGGCTATTACCGCCTGGAATTTTCCGCTGGCGCTCGCCGGCCGCAAAATCGGCCCCGCACTGGTGGCCGGCAATACGATGGTGTTGAAGCCCACCTCGGAAACGCCGCTCGCCACGCTGGAGTTGGCAGATCTCGCCAAGAAGGCCGGTATTCCGGACGGCGTACTGAACATTGTAACCGGCCCTGGTCGCACGATGGGTGAAGCACTCTGCCGCAATCCGATTACCAAAATGGTTACTATGACCGGCAGCACCCCGGCGGGTCAGGCAATTATCAAAGCCACGGCCGGTAACATGGCGCATTGTCAGTTGGAACTGGGCGGCAAGGCTCCGTTTATTGTGCTCGAAGATGCCGATCTCGAACAGGCCGCTGCCGCTGCGCTGCATTCACGCTTCGACAACTGCGGCCAGGTCTGTACTTGCAACGAGCGCATGTATGTACAGGAATCGGTCTATGACGAATTCATGAAAATCTTCATGCCCAAGGTCGCGGCGATCAAGGTCGGCGATCCGATGGACGAGTCGTCCGACATGGGGCCGAAGGTCAACGCCAATGAGCTGGAGCACATGAAGGAGCTGGTAAAGGTTAGCGTCAAGGAAGGCGCCACCGTTGCCTACGGCGGCAAGGTTGCGGAGGTGCCGGGTTTTGAGGGCGGCAACTGGTTCGAGCCGACGATCCTGACCGATGTCACGCAGGACATGACCATCGTCCATGAGGAATCCTTTGGCCCCATTCTGCCGGTCATCAAGTTCAGTACGCTGGAGCAGGGAATCGAATATGCCAACGACGCCGACTATGGTCTGGCGGCGATGGTCTGTACCAAGGATATGAAAAACATCCTGCGTCTGACCGACGAGCTGGAGTGCGGCGAGATTTACATCAACCGTGGGCATGGCGAGCAGCATCAGGGTTTCCATAACGGCTACAAGCTCAGCGGTACCGGCGGTGAAGACGGCAAGTATGGCTTCGAACAGTATCTCGAAAAGAAAACCTTCTACGTCAACTACAACTAGTTATGAGCAAGATTCTAAACATAAAGACCCGCCTCTTCGAGGTTCCGTTGCCCGAGGTGTTATCGGATGCGAAGCATGGCGACCATACGCACTTTGAGCTCGTGACCGCGACGGTGTTCCTCGACGACGGCAGCGAGGGCACCGGCTATACCTATACTGGCGGCAAGGGCGGCCATGCGATCAAAGCGATGATCGAGCATGACCTCGCCCCGGCGCTGATCGGCAGGGATGGAACGGCCATCGAGGCCATCTACGATTTCATGGAATGGCACATCCATTATGTCGGGCGCGGCGGCATCGCTGCGTTCGCCATCTCGGCCATCGATATTGCCCTGTGGGACATTAAATGCAAAAACGCCGGCGAAGCGCTGTGGGAGATGGCGGGCGGGGAATGTT
>CAZWZW010000005.1:0-37477 GCA_964639125.1 uncultured Verrucomicrobiota bacterium | reverse complement strand
AAAAAGGGTTATGCAGCAAACTCGGATAAAGAACCGTCGGAAAGTGCTGCGCGAAGGCGTACAACACTCAGGGCATGGATCTGGGAAATCCGTGCTTCCGATAGATTGAACAGCTGCGCAATCTCGCTGAGACGCAGTTCTTCAAAATAGTAAAGATAAAGAATTTTCTGTTCACGCGAGTCGAGCTTTCTGAACCCGGTACGCAACAATTTCTGCAGGTCGGCACGAAGTGCCGATGCTTCGGAGTCGGCAGTTGGATCGGCCACAGTCTCCTGTAAAGACCGTTCGTCGGTAGTCGCGGCATCCAACGAGCACCATGGACGGGCCAGCTCCATGAGCTGGTTTAATTCCTCCACGCTCATGTTCATGGCCTTGGCAATATCCTCTTCCGCCGGCATTTCGTCGTGTTCCTTCATCCAGTTGGCAATGACGATTTCCACCTGATCGACCTGGGAACGCTTGCTGCGTGACAAATAGTCGTTCGAGCGCAATTCGTCGAGCACGGCTCCACGGATGCGCGGATAGGCATAGGCCTCGAACGGGACACCCAGTTTGAAATCAAAATCAATGATCGCCTTATACAGGCCGAGCAGTGCCGCCTGCGAAAGGTCTTCCACCGCAATATGCGCTGGCAAACGAATGGAAATTCGTTCCATAACACGGTGTGTTAATGGCAGATAGGCATTAATCAGCTGATCAACGCACTCACCGCGCTCCCAAAAGGCATGCCAATACTCTTCGTGCTGGATCTTCGCCGGAGAAGCCTTCTGCTCTGGAGTAAAGTTGTTCATTCTTCAATCACCTCTTCAGCGAGCTCCTCTTCCTCCATCTGCTTGCGGTGTTCCTTCAGCTTTTCGCCGAGGAACTTGTAAAGCACGGTGTTGAAATAGCGGAAAAAGGCCATCACAATTACCGTACCGATCGAAAGTACAATGGCGGAGCGGAACATAACCGTCCAAAACGGCACCTCGCGAATCACCCCAACACAAAGCGAAAAAATGCACAGGAAAAATCCAAGCAGCATCGCCAAATTTACGAGTACAGCGCTCATGCCGATGCCTCCGGAGACGTTTCATTTTTCTGCCCAACGCTGGCGATATTCCCAAAGGCATTGCGATTCAAAGGCTTGCCATGCTCTCGCGCCTTATTGGAAGCCACAATGGAACGTGCGATGTTTCGAATGCAGATGGCCGGTGCGGAATCGGGTGAAAAGTGAAGAACACTCTGTCGGGCACGAATGGCATCGCCAACAACAAGGTCATGCAGCACCACGCCAGCCACCTCGAAATTGCGTCCCAGAAAGCGTTCAGCGGTCATATTAAGCCGGCGGGCCAGCTGCAACCCCTCTTCTTCCGTTTTCACGCTGTTAACAATCAGCCGGATTTCGGGCGGAACCGGTTCGTTGGCCAAAATCTTAATGAGCGAATAAGCATCCATAACGGAGGTGGGCTCGTTGGCGACCACCACATTCACCTGCGGCATGGCCTGGAGGAACGTGATGGCACCGGGTCCGATTCCCGCCTCGGTATCGACGATCAAAAAATCATAGTCGGCAGAAAACTGAATCAACTCGTCAACCAGCATGTCGCGGCGAGACTCTTGGATGGTGGTCATTTCCCGCGCACCGGAGGACGCCGCCAAAATATCAGGCCCATTCGGCACACTCACGATGGCTCGCCCAAGATCACAATTCCCATAAACCACGTCCTGGAGTGTAAATACAGGATTCACTCCCATCTGAAGATCAACATTCGCCAACCCCAGATCGGCATCAAACAACAGCACACGGAACCCCATTTCGACCAGCGCAATAGAGATCCCAACGGACACGACGGTTTTCCCGACACCCCCCTTGCCGCTGCCAATGGCAAGGCATCGTAGTTGGCGCGGCACCGCAGTGTCCGATTTTTGTTGTTCCTCTTTATTATTATCCATCATTTGTACCATGTACCAAAATCCCTATCCTATGCCGATACCATTTCCTGATGAACCACAGGCGGTGCCGGAATCATGTTAATGATATCCACATCCGCCCATTCCGGGACTTCACCCAAAGACAACACCGGCAGGTTTTTCATCTCACACTGGGCCAGTTGTCGGGCAAAACGCCGCACGGCCGGGCTGGCAATGATGACCGGCTCCACGCCGGCTTCGCGCGCCGTAGTAACGGCAAGCACCATGTTATCGAGAACTTTTCTAGCCAACTCCGGATCCATCCGTAGTGTGGTAGTCGAGCCGATCGACGAACCGGATTCTTTCAGAAGTTGTTCAAGATCCGGGTGCAACCCAATGGCCTTGAGAGAACCCTCTGGATTGAGATAGGGTTGCGTAATGGTTCCGCCGAGCGCATTTCGGCATAGTTCGGTAAGCAAACCAATGTCCTTGGTTTGGGTTGAGTTGTCGGCCAGCGTTTCGAGAATAATGGGCAGGTCGCGAATGGAAACCTGTTCCTTGAGCAACTCTTGCAGAACGCGATGAACCGAACCAATTTCCAGTTTATTCGGGATCAGCTCTTCAACCACCGCCTTGTGGCTGTCCTTCACCTGATCGATCAGTTCACTGACATCCTGTCGGCCCAGCAGATCGGAAGCATGAGCACGAACCAGTGTGGCCAGGTGCGTGGTGATCACACTGGCCGGATCCACCAGGGTCAATCCGTAGGCTTCAGCCACGCTACGGCGTGTTTCAGGAACCCAGTACGCATTGAATCCAAAGGATGGGTCCTGCGTCTGCTGGAACCCTTCCATGTCCGCTTCATTAGCGGGATCGATGGCCAGCAGACTACCGGGAAGCACGGTATAGCGCGCGACTTCCAGGCCGCGCACCAGCACACGATAGGCATTGCTGCTCAACGACATGTCGTCCTGAACATTGACGGGCGGAATAACGACCCCCATCTCTTCCGCCACCTGCTGCCGAACATTACCAATACGGTCGATCAAATGCCCGCCCTTAGAACGATCCACCAGCGTGACGAGTCCAAAACCAATCTTCAGTTCCATGGGGGAAACGCTCAGGATTTCTTTAAAAGCCTTGGCGGTCGGCTCGATCGGTTGCAGGGCGGCCTCTGTACCTCCCCGGGGGGTTCCATCATCCAACTGCCCTGCCGGTGCCTTGCTCTCGGCAAGCGGGCTGGCCTTGACTCGTTCCTCTTTCTTTATCAGGGCGTATCCCATACCGGCGGATACCCCACCAACCAGTACGAACGGGAAAAACGGCAAACCGGGAACAAACCCGGCAGCGGTCAGCATTCCGCCCGTCAGCATCAAAGGACGCGGACGACAAAACAGCTGTCCCTTCACTTCGGAACCAAGGTCGCCATCGCTCGTGGCACGTGTCACGAGCACACCGGCGGCAGTAGAAATTACTAGAGCGGGAATCTGCGACACCAGTCCGTCGCCGATCGTCAAAATCGTATAGCGCGAAAGCGCGTCGCCGGCCGACATGCCCTTCTGGCTCATCCCAACGGCAAACCCGGCTAAAATATTAAGGGCAATAATGATCAGGCCAGCGATGGCATCTCCGCTGACAAACTTACTGGCCCCATCCATGGCCCCGTAGAAATCGGATTCCTTAACCAGTTTTTCACGGCGGAAAACGGCTTCTTTCTCGGTAATGATGCCCTGATTGAGGTCGGCATCGATACTCATCTGCTTGCCGGGCAGCGAGTCGAGGGTAAAGCGGGCAGCCACTTCCGCAATACGGCCGGAACCTTTGGTGATCACCTTAAAATTAATAATCACGATGATCGAAAAGATCACCAGACCCACGAGATAGTTGCCGCCCACCACAAAGTCGCCAAAGGCCTCGATCACATCACCGGCAAAGGCGTTGATCAAAATCTGGCGGGTGGACGAAACATTAACCGAAAGCCGCATCAGCGTGACCATCAGCAATACGGTCGGGAATGACGAAAACTCGAGTGGATCTTTGATGCTGATAATATAGACCATCATCAGAATACTGACGGCAATGTTGATGACCAGCAGCATATCCAGCATCACCGTAGGGATGGGGATAAACATAACCGCAAGCACCAGCAACAGAACCAGTGAGGTAACGACATCGGACTTTCTTATATTCAGCATGCGACTCTTAAAGCAGGTCGGATGCCATGGAATTCCGGAGGCTTGCGAACCGTCTTAGGCAATCAAGGCCACAGGTTCCGAGTTCGAAGAAGATCGGATAGGAAGAATAATGGTAAACGTGGTTCCTTTACCCACTTCAGACATTTCTGAGAGTTTTCCATGATGCTTGTTGGTAACGATGCTGTGGGATATCGCCAGCCCTTGCCCGGATCCTCGCCCAACCTCTTTGGTCGTAAAAAACGGATCGTAAATACGCTTGCGAATCTTCTCAGGAATCCCGCAACCGGTATCATTAATGGTGATGATTACATCGGAGTCCGTATGGGATGTGGAAATTATGATTTTTCCTTTTTCATTCAGGCCTTTATCCACAATGGCATCACGGGCATTCATAATCATATTAAGGATCACTTGATTGATTTCATCTCGCAAACACTCAACATCCGGGAGGGTGTCATCGAGATCCATTGCAAGATCCGCAACGTGTTTCCATTCGCTGGATGTGATCGTTACTGTCGTTCCAATGGCCTCGTTAATATTCGTGGATTGCATTTCCTTCAGTGCGGGATGTGCAAACTCTTTCATGGCCTGTACGATTTTGGACACGCGCATGACCCCCTCAAGCGACTGCTCGGCCGCATTGGGAATTTCTTCCGAGAGAAAGTCGAAGTCCGCATCATTTCGCGCGTCCTTAACGGCATCCAGAAAAGTCGACTCGATTTCCAGTTTTTCGGCCATTTGGAAAAAACAATCCTGCTGGGCCTGCAAATTTATCAGATCGGCAAAAGCATCTCGAATGAACCGAATATTATCTCCTATAAACTGAATCGGTGTGTTTATTTCGTGTGCAATGCCAGCTGCCAGCTGTCCGACCGATTCCAGTTTTTGCGTTTGCTGTAGTTCTAATTCAGCTTGTTTCTGGGTTGAAACATCGGCAAAGATCATTGCGAATCGATTCTCACCTGCACGGGCCGCTGAAATGCTAAGGTGCTTGGCGGCAGGCTCAAAATAGAGATCGAAAACGATGGACTGACCACTTTCCATCAGTTTCGTATAAACATCCAGAAAGGGAGGCACATCCTGATTATAAAGCTCGGAAGCCATTGCTCCGACCGCGTCTTTACAGGAGATGCCAAAGATGGATTCATAGGAGGGATTCGCCATCACGATACGATAGTCAACCGGCTTATTGTTTTCATCCAGTATGATGTCGTTCAGACAAAGGCCTTCATTCATGGATTGGAATACCGTCCGGAACCTTGACTCGCTCGACTTCAGTTGCTTTTCGCTACTCTGCAACTTTAAATTCGCTTCGTTAATGCTCTTTGTTCTAATCTTAATGATTTCTTCTAGATTCTCTTGATGAGATCGAAGCTGATTTTCCGCTTCCTTGCGGGCATGGATTTCTGATTCCAGATTATCGGTATATTCCTGCTGCGCTTTTTTAAACTTAACAAAGCTCCCAAACAGTTCTCCGATTTCGTCGCTGCTGAACGAAGACTCTTCCGGCTTTTTTTCACCATGCACATAACCAATCAAACGACTCAATGGGTGAAGAATATATTTATTGATGACAAACGTAGTCAGCGGAACAGCCATCATCATTATAAGCACAAATGCTATAATCTGAACGCGGCTTTGCCGGGCTGTGGAAAGGCGGAGAGCCTGAACCTCTTCTCCCAAGTGCCGACCAGCAATCCCCCGCAGTTCGTCGATTTGCTCCTTCAACGCGGTTCTTTTCCCAGCAAGTTCCTTCAAGCGTTTCAATAGATCGTCAGACGGATCTCCCATCATGGCAAACATGTCAGCATAGGTATTATCCTCCAGCACCAACAATTCATAGAGATCATTTTGCAAGGCCGGAATAAAACTCTGAATATCTTCAGGAATGCCTGAGTACTCACTCAACGACTTTTCGGTGGCGACAAACCGTTTCGCATATTCCTGGGCCACATCCAAATAGGACATATCTCCGATAACCGCAGCCGTTTCATAGGCATTGTTCATCGTATTGAACTCGTAAAACAGCTGTGTACACTGCTCGGAAAAAGGCCGGGCTTCCACATCAATATGCCGGACCTGCTTCATGGTATAGCTATTGTGCAACGCGGTGAGAAATACAGCACTGATGTATCCACAAATAATGAGTGCGATACTGATCCAGATTTTAGTCGCAATCTTAATGTTTTTCATCATGTCCTCCTTGGTTAAGTCCCGTATCCGCTGCAGACCATCAGGCATTTTTAAACCCAATCCTTTGCGCAATTGAAGACCGGTTCAGTCACGGCCCTCACGAGGAACCAAAAACTTCTGCCCAACGAGAAATAGCATCTGCCATGCCAGAATCATTAAGCAATTGTTAATCACTCACCGAGACCTTTGTGTGGCACGGAATATGCTGTATACGTGCTTAATAGTTGCAGAATCTCATTGCGTGAAAAGTACTGCGAAGTTTTGCCTCTTTCAGACAAAGCTCTACCCGCTTAATAGAAGAGAAAGGATGAGTATATGCATAATCTGCTAATGGTAATCATACTGGCATGTGGATTAACGGGCCATGCCTATGCGGAAGTAAAAATCGTTGTCAACAACGATTCATCCATTGAATCGCTGGATGCAAAAAACATCGAGGCGCTTTTCCTCGGACGGAAGAAAAAGTTTCCGGATGGGACCAAAGCGGTTCCCGTTACGCTAGGTAAAGGAGCAATCAGTGCAGAATTCCTGAAGACCTATGTAAAACGTTCAGAATCCCAATTTTCCTGTCATTGGAAGAAAGCCATATTTTCCGGACAAGGCAAACCGCCAAAAAAATTCACATCTGAAACCGAACTATTGAGCTATATTGCAGCAACCCCCGGCACCATCGGTTATGTCAGCGCAGCGGCTGATCTATCCTCATCCAAAACCATCGTTATAAAATAAATTTTGCAGGAGAATATTATGAATACAAAGTATACGGCCCCCTCTATAAGTATCCTGATTGGTCTGAGCAGCCTTTCGGCTTCAGCTCAACTTGATGAAATTGATGTTCACGGATTCATTTCGCAGGGATTCATGATGAGTACCCAATACAATTTCCAATCGCTCGAATCCAAACATGGCTCGCAGCAGTTCAACGAAATGGGAATCAACTTCAGCTCGGATATATCAGATGACCTGCGCGCTGGTATTCAGATTTTTTCGCGCGACTACGGTACAATCGGAGACAATCAGATTGTGGTTGACTGGGCCTATGGCGATTATTCGATTAATGAAATGGTCGGCATTCGAGCGGGACGAGTGAAAAGCCCTTTGGGGTTCTACAACGAAACCCGCGATGTGGACCTGGTACGCACCAGCATTCTGCTTCCACAGAGTGTGTATAATGAAACCTTCCGCGATTTCCAGTCCGCAATTAATGGCGCAGAAATCTATGGCTTGCTTTCGCTCGACGATGCGGGAAGCCTTCAATACAAACTACAGGCGGGTTACTCTGAAACGGAAGAGGAACATAGCGGACTCAAAGCTCGGGTTGAAGCCGATCCCGGCCGCACGATTGACTCAATTGACTCCGGCGACTCCTACACTGCAGCACTGATCTGGTTGACCCCGGTCGGCGGACTGCGTTTAGGCTGCACGGCCCAGGAGTTTGGATTCATTGCCAAAGGCACAGCGGATATCGCACCGGTACCGGGAATCGGTTTTCCCGGAGCAACCCAACCGGCCGAATTTTCCGCAGATGAAATCCATGTTTTCACGGCATCTGCTGAATACCTGATTGATAACTGGGTCTTTAATGCAGAATATCTTTATGCTCATACGGAAATTGATGCTTCCGTAGAGCTACCGGCCGCCCTTGGAGGCGGAACCAGCAAAACAACACTTGGTTTCGAACAAAGCGGTGGATATATAGGCGCATTTTATCGGGTTAATGATCTTATCGAGCTGGGCACCTATTATTCACTTTTGAAAAATCTGGAAGACCACTTGGAAACTCAGGACCTTGCATTAAGCGCACGTTTTGATCTAACCGAAAACTGGCTGGTCAAAGCAGAGGCTCATGCACTTAAAGGCGGAACCGAATACGCGTATCCAACCAGTAATGGCCTGAATTCATTCTCAGACACAGAGAATGACGACTGGTACATGTTTGCCGTTAAAACCACCTTCAGCTTCTAAGGCAACTACGCAGCAGGTTTTTTATTGTAGATTGCAGCCTATGAGGCTTGCATAACGAAGTAATATCGCGAAACCTCATTTCCCGCAGGGAAATAGGACGAAGGCCGGTCCTTTTCATATTTCTGATTATTTGTTGAACCCATTTCCAACAATACTTGCCATGGCTTCCACCCTGCTTTAACATCATTGTCTTTTTATGAATCATACTGATATTAGTGTCATTATACTGACCTGCAACCGTATCGAGCGTTGTCGGGACAGCCTGCAAAAGAACCAAGCCGAATTGGCGGAGTTCAGTACGGAATGGTGGATTGTGAACAATGGGCAGGAAACCGTGGAACTTCCACCCGACGCACCCGCACCGACCCGACTGATCCAAATGCCGCACAACGGCGGTACCGCCGCGCGCAACGCGGCACTCGGAAAAGCGGCCGGCTCCTGCATCCTGATGATTGACGACGATGCCTACATTCAGAAGGAAACCATCGCCAGCGCCTTTAAACAGCTAAAGCAAAACCCCCAGGCGGGCGGCATCATCCTGCCGGTCAAAAATGAAAGCTGCCTGCTTCCAACCATCTTCCATGGCTGTGCCGTACTTTTTTCAACCGCTGCCATCGAGGCGGCGGGCGGCTACCCCACCGACTATCTCTATTATGGAGAAGAATACGAAGTCAGCTTCCGGTTGGCCTCGGCAGGCTATCTGATGCTGCAGGCCGAACCCGGCCTGCCCGAAGCCATCCATGTTCGCGATCCCATTGGCCGGAACACCGGCCATATACTTTACCGGCTGGTCCGCAACAACACCTGCTGCTGGGCGCGCTCGCTGCCGTTCCGTCATATGCCGGGCGCCATCTATGATACCGTTCACCGTTATCACTATGTATCCATTAAGGAAAAAAGCCGTAAAGGCTATCTGCGCGGGCTTGCCGCCATGCCGACGGCGCTGATCCGAGGACTCTTCAGTCGCCACGCACTCGACAAAAAAAACTACGGCGAAATCTCGCTCAACACCGCCGTTACCGAAGCCGCCCAAACCATCAAAGTGCAGGGAATCAACAAGGTCGTTCTATGTGGACTCGGAAAATTTCCATCAGGCTGGCTGAAAATTCTAAAAAAACAAGGGCTTGAGATCATCGCAATCCTTGAACAAAACCCTGCCTTCCATGGTCACCGGCTGCGCGGCGTCCGCATCCTTCCTCCGAAAGCACTTTCGGAGATAATCGACTCCGACACCGCACTGATCAGCGGGATCTCATCCGCACCAGCCAACACATTTTGGGAAAAGACCTTGGAAAGCGCAGGTTGCACATTGTGCAACCGGAACCCTCAAGTGCGGGTATGGAATGGAGGTGCATCATGAACGTACTGATTACTGGCGGAGCGGGATATATTGGAAGTATCACATCCAGGCGACTGCTCGACCACGGACATTCCGTGACCGTGTTTGACAATCTGGAAACCGGGCATCTGCAAGCCATCGATCCACGGTGTCGTTTTATTGAAGGCGACCTGCGCAATCCCGGCGATGTGGATTCCGCCCTGCGGCAGACGCGCCCGGAGGCCATCATCCACTTTGCGGCCTACGCGCTTGTGGGCGAATCGATGGAACATCCGGATCGCTATTGGGAAAACAATGTCAGCGGCGGTATTCATCTGATCAACGCCGCGGTACGCTACCATGTCGGTCGATTTATCTTTTCATCCAGCTGTGCCACCTACGGAACCCCTCAGCAGTTGCCGATCACAGAAGAAACCCCGCAACATCCGGAAAATCCCTACGGCGAATCCAAATTGATGCTGGAAAGAATTCTCAACTGGACTCAGCAGAAACAAAACCTTCAAACCGTTTGTCTCCGATATTTCAATGCATGCGGTGCCTCGGACCCACTGGGCGAAGATCATACGGTAGAAACGCATCTGATTCCCAACGTGCTGAACACCGCACTCGGGCTCAAAAAACAACTGGATATTCTCGGCACCGATTTCCCGACCCCGGACGGCACCTGCGTTCGGGATTATATTCACGTGAAAGATCTGGCACAGGCGCATCTGCTGGCCCTTGAATCAGAAAAGACGGGAGCCTTTAATCTTGGCACCGGACATGGATATTCCGTACTCGAGATTGTCGAAGCGGCCCAGCGTGTAACCGGGCTGAACATCCGCACCCGCGAGTGCGAACGGCGCCCCGGCGATCCCGCGGCCCTGGTCGCCTCGGCGGAAAAGGCCCAATGTGAACTCGGCTGGAACCCCGTCCACTCGGATCTCGAAAATATTATCCGTGACGCCTGGAACTGGCACAAAGCCAATCCGCACGGATACGCCGCTCAAAAAACAAGGGTCGACGCATGCGTCTCCTGATCCTGCTCGGCGGACAGGTTTTTTCCGGCGCGGAAATCACCACCTTGCGCTTTGCGGCGGCCCTCCCCTCGGACTGGAACGTTGAGGTGGCCGCTCATCCGACGATCAGCGAAAGAGCAGTATCCTTCGGACTGAAAATCCACGAATGGGAAAATGAATCCGCACCCGGCGATACGCTGCTGCGCGCCTCTCACTTCATCGATGAACCCAATCAGGCCAGTCAGCCCGGCCGGGACGCACTCGACCAAATCGTCTCCGCGTTCCAGCCCGAGCGGATTATCGCCTGCATGTTTCCCGTTGCCATGCTGGCACTGCCGATTCTGAAAAAACATAGCATTCCCCTCTTCGTACATCATCAACTGATGTACAAGGATATGCCGAAGCATTCTGTAACTGTCCCGGTGCGTCGTGTTGCCGATTATGCCGACTGCATCATTGCGGCCTCGCACGCGGTCGAACAACCTCTGTTACGTTCAGGCATCCAAAACGTGACCGTCATTCATGCCGGCCTGCCTTCTGATTATGGAACAGAGGAACCTCGTTCCGCTTTGGATAAGATTCGGTTTCTGGCAGTCGGCACATGGGGTCCGCAAAAAGGACTCGAAACGCTCCTGAACGCCGACCAGCTGCTGCGCAGCGAGAATTTCAAATATGACCTTGTGGTGGTCGGACCGCTTGATGCCTACAGCCCGGAATACGAAAAAGAAATCCGATCCTTGTCGCACAAATCCGTCTATTTTACCGGCGACTGCCCTGATCCAACATCCCGTTATCGCAACGCCGACATCCTGATTGTTCCATCGAGCGAACCCGACCCCTACCCTACCGTCACGCTCGAAGGTATGGCCCACGGATTGGCGATTATCGCCACCGATTGCGGCGGATTGAGCGAACAAGTCATGCACAATGAAACCGGCCTGCTGGTTCCGGCCACCGAGCCCCGAGCCCTGGCAGACGCCATGCGGCGTCTGATGCTTGACCCCTCCGAAACGCAACAAATGGGCAACGAAGGTCGGAGGCATTTCGTTGAAATCGCCGACATTAACCGACAGACAATACACTTAAGCGAACTTCTATCGCACCGATCCTGATTGCCTACTTCCTGAGGATTACAACATCCTGATAACTCGGTAGCTGGCGATGAATTTCGACCACATCAAGAATCCGTCCCCACATACGCTGGATGTAGTCAGTGGTGTAGAAAATATTGCTGGAGTAGGATTGATCCGCCAGCCAGCGGAACACCGCTTTCTCTCCATGAAAGTCCTGTCCGGAAACATAGGCCTTCTGGAAATCGTTGTGGTGAACAAGCGCATCGTATAAAGGCCAACCCGCCTTCATTTTTCGCCAAGTATTTTCCGTGTGCAGGGTGGCCCAAACAATCCCGCCCGGCTTAAGGATTCTCCGCAACTCCATCAACCAAGCCGACTCAAAGGCTTCGATATGGGTAAACACAGAATACGCGGTAATAACGTCGATACTGTTGTCCTCAAGCGGGAGGTGAGGCACCGACGTGTTTTGAAACACGCGAATACTTTCAGGTAAGTAGCGAGCAACCCATTCAACATGCCGCCGATTAATGTCACATCCGTAGACCTGAAGATCCGGACGTTGAACAGCTGCATGCCGGATGACACGTCCGCTGGCACAGCCCAGATCCAAATAGGTATCCATTTCCACGCCGAGCCGGTCGCAGCACTGGAGCAATAAATCAAAATCACGCAGACCATTGATCCAATAGCTGTAATGACGTGAGCCGTGGTACCCCTCCCGATCATCGGTGACCGGCAAGGGATAATGATCGGCCGCAAGTGCCTGAGTCGTATCGAATGAAAAATCATAAGGTTCCCCATCCACCCTCAGCGCTTCATCCGATCGATAGTGGGCCGCAGGCTCAAGTACGGAAAATTCCGGAACGTGCATCGGGTTCAGAGAAATGGCTTCTTCCCAGCATTTTTCGGTTGCGTTCATTTTATTCCTTGGGTTGAGCCGCAATGATACAGCCGCAGAACGGGAATCGAGGTGTCCGCAAAAAATCGGGTGGCTTTTTGATAAAGCACATCCTCGATGGTATCCGATGAAATCAGCACGGCACCGGGCTCGCCGGCCTTGGCATCGGCCAGCGAGAAAATTGGAACATCCAGCATTTTTCCACCATGGAGTTGAGGGTTGTCGTCAATGATTCCAGTCAGCTTCACCGGCGCTTTTTTCAGCGCGGCCGATATCTTCGTAGTATGGATTCCCGCTCCATAAACCATGATTTTTTCCACCCCGGAATGATGGAGCTTGTTCAAGAGCGATTCCGTAAGATTGACCGCATAGTCGGCGCTGCTGATGGACGCACAATTGTTCGCCAGTGTTAGCGAATGACCGAATAGGTATAGCAGGGAATCCCGCAGGGGATTGTCCTGCATGCTCTCAAAGATTGGACGAAATACCCGGTACATGTTTTGTTCCAGCGAGGTGCTGGCATTGATTGAACCTTCGGAGCGCCGATACCAAAAAAGCGATTCGGGCAGCACTCGCACATCGAACCCTTTTGCAACCATGTGACACAAAATCTCGAAATCTTCGTAGCCAATTCCGTATTCGACCGTGAACCCGCCGGACTCCATGAACTTTTCACGTTTGATCATAAAGTTTGTATCCCCGAAGGCATTCTCAAAAAACGCCAGGTTGAGTGCATTCCCGAGCGGCAGGCAGCGAGTCACAATGGGCGTGTTCTCATCTGGGCTCGCTTCAGATTGGAAGAGATCAGCAAAGCAGGTCAGCACATCGGCGTTGCTGAAATTCATCGCATCGAAAAACACCTGCAGTTCATATGGTTTTGCATAGTTATCATCATCCATGAACAGGAGATAGTGCCCCCGGGCCTGTTGCGCCGCATTGTTTCTGGCCGCCGAGGGATACTGGTTTTCCTGTATGATGATCTGCCAACCGCGCTGGCTGAATTCTTCCTCCAGCGAGCGCAAATATTCGATTGCGGCAGGATTTGTACTTCCATCATCGACCAGCACCACTTCAAAATTTTGGAAGGTTTGCGCCCGTAGGCTTTCAAGCGCCTGCATCAACATTTCCGGTCGGTTGTAATGCGTGAGGCAAACCGATATTGAGGGAGGAGCGTCCACTGCAACTGGTATGGGAGCTTCCACCGCCCTGCAATGGTGGGCCTTGACCATAAAGGCATCACGCCATTCCTTGGTGTTCTGTAACTGGCATGTTGCAGGCAATACCGTGGAGATTCCCTCGCGCGCAATCTCCTGCAGCTTGGCCGCCAACGAAAAGCGATCCGGATCGAAAAGAATAGAGCGACCGTCTTCCTGTGGACTGACGATTTCAGGAATACCGCCCGCCACGGAAGCAATAAATGGAATTTGGTTATACATGCATTCGTGCACGACCAACGGCGAATTGTCTTCCGTTGGACAGATTACCGCCATACGCTTTTCCGCCTTGAGGTAGTCGATCGCCTCGTTGGATCCGAGTCCTGCAACCACCTCGACTTTCCATGGCCAGTTCTTTTTCCGGCGAGCAATATAGTCGACGCTGTTCTCACCGGAAATCTGCACGGGATTCCCGAGGAAGGTGATTTGAATAGAGTCCGGTATCCCGCCCTTTTCCGCCAGCACATCCAGAGCATTGCAAAAGATGTGGATACCCTTCCGTTCCTCCAAACGACCAAAAAATACAATTTCCCTAATCTCCCCGGCCGAATAATTCTGGATATCGTCAACCTCCGGCCACGACAGCAGGTAGGGCTGAATATAGGACTGCTTGGGCAAATCAAAGCCGTGGTCGCGAACCCACTTGAGCAGATACTGCGTCGGGCAGGTCACAAAGTCCGCATGCTTGATCGTTTCCCGTTCCATATGGAATGAACGAACATCCGCCACGGAAGAAGAGAGTGATTTATTGAAATATAACCCCCACGTACTTGGCGAATGGATCTGTACGCTGAGATACGTATTGCGGAATGCAAGTCCCTGCTTTTTCGCAAGCATACAATAGTAACCCGTCGTATGCCAATCCGTGAACATGACCTCATCGAAGGTCTCGTTCTTCAGCCATTCGTACGTGTAGTACGATAAACGTACAAACGTGTCGGAGGGAAAGGTTGGGACATTGGCGTCCTCGGAAAACTCGTCGGCAAGAATCACCAGTCGGACCTGCTCTTCGCGGTACAACGCTTTTGCCGCCGCCACTTCGTCGGCATCAATAAACTGAGCCGGTGCGGTAAAAAGAATGGTAACATCCAAGCCGGTGCGTGCCATTTGAACCGCCGTGTGGTGACACGCGGCACCAATGCCCCCGTTTTTTACCAATCCCGCAAGATCCGGTGTAACGATACATATGTGCACGCCATCGGCCTGCTGCAACTTCGCCGGGTTACCTTCCAGGAAAGAAGTTATGCGCGGAAAATCATCCTTTTGCTCCATAGGTGCCCCTCTACCCAATACTCACAGTTGTTTCAACCGCCTCTGCGGTGGGTTCATTTAAGATATTTTCTTCATTCACAAAAACGGGATCACGCCAGAGTGCCCAGCGAAAATCATTATTGCCGTCGACGCTTTCTGTTTCCAAAACAATACGGTGCTGTCCCGCCGCGATTGCCGGGATATCCAGGTTGATCTCGTGCCAGTGGCGATCAGCCTCGCAGTGGACAGGGTCTATCGTCACGGAACAGGTTATTTTTTCATCCACCAGAACCCGGAACGTGCACCCCCCCGCATCGAGCTGATCCCAGGCATCGGGATGGATGCCGATGGCGGTCATAAAATAGCCGCGGGATGCTGAAGGAACAGGTACCTCGATTGTTGCCGGAGACTGCAGGAAAAGCGCGCGATCAAGCCGCCCGCCAATGTTGGCATTCCAAACCGCCACTTGATCCGGCCGACCTTCCAATGTCTTTATCGCATCAAAATCTTCCAGCACGGAATATCCGGAATTGGTATCACCCAAGACTCCACCGCAGTTGCGCACGATAAAGAGCTCACGCTGCAGCAGTTGATGCGCACTCTGCATCCATTCATTGGCCTTGTACAGGTCCTCATTCATTTGCTGCACAGCGTTCAAACCGCGAGCCAGCACATCGGGATACTTCTTCGCGATTTTACTAAACGTAATGATTCGGGTTTCATTCATGTGGAGTCCATCCTTGCTCATGCTGTCAGGATGTGTCCGGTAATAGGCGAGAGGCGCACTTTGAAAACAGGCGGAGTGGCCTGCAGCAGAAATACGGAGCCAAAATTCATAATCAGCATGGCCGCCACACTCCAAATCGAAGCCGCCGAGTTCATCAACAATGGACCGGCGTACCATCACGGTATGCGGGGGGAAATAGCCTCCTAAAAGAAGCGATTGAAAAATATTCCCGCTCAAGGCTCGGTCAGACCGTTCCACACTGCACTGCTCAGCGACCGGGTTTCCACCAGGATCAACCGTTATAATATCGCAATAGACCAATCCCAAATCCGGGTTTTCATCCAGCACCGCCGCCTGTTTTTCCACTTTGTCATTCGTGAAATAGTCATCGGAATCAAGGAAGCAAACATAGTCTCCCGTCGCTTCCTCGAACCCGCGGTTTCGCGCTCCCGAAAGACCGGTATTGGCTTGACGAATCAACTTAAAATTATCAACTTCGGAATACCGGGCGATGATATCCGGCGTGCTGTCGGTCGAGCCGTCATCGACCACAATCACCTCAACATCCGGATGCGTCTGCCCCAACGCACTGTCGATGGCATCCTGCAAATATTGCGCCTGATTATAGGCCGGTATAATGACACTTACTTTCGACATAATCTTCCTTTGATTAATGGCAGACCGCAAACCATGCGGCAACCACATCCGCCCTCAACCTTTCCCACCCGTCATTCGTATAGGGTTCTTCATCCGGGCTGTTAAATTCCTCTTTTAGTTGCTTCCGAACCTGCTGGTACGCAGAGGCCGCCCGCGCCTCAACCACCCCTGAAAGAAGAAGCGGAAGAGCGGCATAGACCTGGTGTTTGAAAGACACCTTGTCTCTTTCTTGCCTGTAATGCTTTAGATAGCTGGACATCGCCCCTGCAAGATCAGTAAATGCTTCCCCCGTCATGCGGACGATCCAAACCGTTATCATCTTTTCCAACGTATAAAATAATTCCACCATTTCCTGCAGCCCGCATGTAAAGGCTGCATAGTCGGGAAGACACTTAAAATCGTATGAGGATGCAACACAATCGATTAATTTCGACTCCAACCCGGCACCGGACGCCAACGAAACAAAGCGCTCTTTGCGCCGCATGTAGGAACTGTCGTATCCGTTCCATTGAATCAGATAGGCATCGCCCACCGCAATCCACGCCTTCACCATTTGATTGGTGCGATAGCGCTGTTCATCTGCGGACCCCGGATCGTCCCCCAGAAATTTTCCGTTGATTCCAGAAAGTAGTCCAGCCGTTCGGTTCAACAATAGCCTGACCGTATCGTCGGCTGTAAATTCGCTGGCGGCATATACAGGGATGGGGTCCAGAACCGATGGATTCCCGGCCATCACACGGCTGCCGTATTTCAGGTCATAATTAAAAATCGTCGGCGGCAGGTTTTCCCAGCATCCGTTGCTATAGGCAAGATCCACAAAATCAATCTCAAGCTCGCGGGCAAGTTGGTCTCCCAGGCCGGCCAGTTCCACAGTCAGGTCACGCGGATCGACCACGATTAAATCATAGTCGTTCACCGGACAATACCGCCCCGCCGAATCTTGGTAGACCCCACCTTCGCCACGCCCAAAACTTCCGGTTAACACCACCGCCTCCACCGGCCCCACACGCGCTGTTAACGCATCGAGAATATATTTCAACTGATCCTTAACCGCGGCATCTGCGCTGGGATTGCTGTGACGGGTATACAGATTCAGAAGAAGCGGTTTCTTAATTTCAGGCAAAGGTCCATCGGAATACTCGTCGGCAGAAAGTCCCATCAGTTCCAACAACAAAGGGTAAATCGCCTGGGGATCAATTTTCCCCAGCACGCCGGACCGAGGACTGGCGGCGTCATGCACCATGAAGAATCCCAGATTATCGGCACAATCCGGATCGTAGCCATGCATCCCTTTAATAGGCTCACCATGGCCCTGAAAAAAGTTCGGAAAAATCAATACTCCGGGATCAGCCAAAAAAATGAGTTCTGCATTGCGTGGATCGCACTTTGAAAGGTCATACTGCTCCAGCGCCTGATCGTCCAACAACCGTCCGCCTTCGACATGGCTCAGGGCATCTTCAACCCTTTCCCGAGCGGACCGGTGAAAGAACCAAAACCGAACCATGGTTGAATCGAGGAAGAACGCATAGTCGACTCCAAACCGAAGTCCGGTCTTCTCGAGAACTTCGGTCATATCCAATGTGCGGGTGACATTGACCATGCCATGATCACCAAACAAAACCACGTTGACGTTTCCATACCGCGCCCGGGCGGCTTCGATTAAATCCCGGCAGGCGCGATCCGTGGCGGCCATGATCGATTGCAGTTCATACGAATTGGGCCCATGTTGATGCCCCACGGCATCAAGCTCCTGCAAGTGTACATATGCAAAACACTGTTCCGATTTCAGGCTGCCCAGCACGTGGCTGACAATGCCGGCATCGCTGGAGTCCTGTAGTTTATTGGTTTCCGGCCACGAGCTCTGGTGCCATGAAACGCCCGCCTCATCCAGCACGGTGAAAAGCGAACGATGCTCGAAGCCGGCATCCCACGGGGCATGTTTTTCAACCAGATCAAAAGAGGATAGATAGGAAAGCGGTATTTCGGCGCTGTTTGCATAAGCTTGGGCAAACGGTGACATCCGCTCCCGTGCCGACCGATCGACAAACTCCCGCATACTGATGGAGGTCTTGTGGTCCTTTTCGCCGTCAGGAAGGGTGCGCGCAATGCCAAACGGTGTTTGGTCGGGATCAAAACAATACATGTTGGTAAAGCCATACTGTTCCGTACTCAGCCCGGCAAAGTAGGCTGCGCGCGCCACCACAAAACCAAAGCACTCACGCAAAGCTCCCGTTGCACTCTGCTCCGCCATCGCACTTAAATAGGGCATAAATTCCGGACGGACATAGTCTGGCCGCAGAGCATCCACCAATATCATCAGCGTGAAAGGCTGTTCCGCATCTGTCAAAGCCGGATTGTTCGAAGGGTTCGCCATCGTATTAACAAAATCCTATCCACTTCATCTGGAGAGCAATTCCCCTGCCGCTGAATCAAAATTCGAATGGAGTTCCGAGGTTAGCAATTCGCTCACCAGCACCGCATCATAGCCACTTCGTTGCAACCACGAAGCTGCAATACGCCAAGCCAGAACCGAGCCTTCCGACGCCGTACGGCACAACCGGGAAGCCTCTTCAAAGTCCCCTGCTTGATACAAAAAGGCGGCATGAATGAGCTTATGAAATGGCAGTTGCCGCTCCAGCTGAGCATCCTGTTCCAGCATTTTCAATGCATAGCCCAGATCGTTGTTTATGAGAAAATCAATCGCCGCCAGCGTCGTGTATCCACCGAAGCTAGGCGCGGAATCACCATAGGCCCGATACACGCACGCTTCCGCTTCGTTCCGTTGCCCCAACCGGAGACGTACGCCCGCCTCTGTGATGAGTGCCCACGTGGCGGTTCGGCCCAGTTGTTGATCGCGCGCAAAGCACTCCAATACCGCATCGGTCTGTCCGCCGCGAATAACGCAGGCATGCCATGCCAGCAAGGCATATCCCCCATCCCCGGATCGGCCGGAGCGATAGGTTTCCTCCACCCGTTGTTCGGCGGCGCTCATTTTTCCGACACTGGCCAGCAACATTGCGTAATACAGCTGGTATTGCCCGGACAAACGACCCAGACGAAGGTCCTTTTCAAAACCACGCAACGCCTTTTCTGGCTGATAGTCCAACGTAAAGAAAGCCATCCATGAACAACGGGCATACCCATTGGCCAGATTTGGGTCGGACAGGTAGGCAGACTCCACCACGGCATCCGATGCTTTACCACAAGCGGCCAGCGTGTGGGCATAATGCAATAGCCATTCACCATCGAGCCGTCCCATCTCCATATCTCGCTCAAAAAACGGCAAGGCCTTGTCATAGGCAAGGTCAGCTTCAACAAAGTATTTCCAAGCGGTTTTAGCATAGACATGGGTCAGACTCGGGCAGTCCTCATAAACCCGTTCAACAGAAACAGGCCAATCGGCTTCTTTCGCCGTTTTCTGAAGCCCGACAACGTGTTGAAGAATAGGCGTGAAATTGGGCAACTGACAATCATCCGGGAAATCGCAATCCGCTCCAAGCATCTTGAGCATCTCAGCACACAGGTATTCCGCATGGGAAGCCCGCTCCAGCCGGGGAAATATCGACCAAGCCTCCTTGTCCATCGGATGCCCCCTCCTTTTCAACACGGCGTGCAGCCCCGTAGACTCGCTGAACGTTTGTGTTCTCCAATCCGACAGCATCCAATCCGGATAAATACGCAACCGCTGACTGATTTCACGTTGGACTCGTTGACAGAGATCAGTATGCGTCCAATCCGGATGGGCGTAGAGTTCTCGATCTGCGACATTGAAAAGAAATGTATTCCACGCTCGCTGCTCCTTCTCCGGAAGCTTCATATTTCCACCCGTTTGCTCGCCGGCAAACAACATTCGAAATGCAGCGGCCAGCTCCGGCGAAAGAATAGAGGCGTCATCAGAATGGCGTAGGAGCGGAACTCCGCCACTGGCCAGAATTTCATAAAGCCGTTGGTGCGGTCCTTCCGCCCCGTTGAGGTGAAGGCAAAACCGCGCACTCTGGAATGCGGCTGACAGCTCTTCGCCGTGCACAATAGCACCGCGGGCATAGTTTGAAAAGCGGGGGTGCTGGTCCCAGTCGTTGCCATACAAGTTCAGCCTGAAACCGGGGTTTTCGGTTGCATATTCATCGAGCCATTCCAAAACGGTATGGCGGTAGATTAAATCGTTCAGACGCCAGAACAGCAGCTCCACCAAGGCATCCTGCTGCACATGGTCCAACCCATTTAAAACAAGCTCACATTCAGGAATGCGGAATACAAATGCTTTCAGCTGGTCATAATGGGTGATGGTATTTCCAGCGCGATAGTGTGTCCAAAGCCGGTCGTGAATCTTCATCAGCAACGGCTCGGTGCACCCATATGGCTTTAACAGCGAAACCAGTTTCTCGCGTACCACACGATCGGTCGGCAAACCGGCATTGGATGCAAAGCAGATATCGCAGGCATACTTTTCGTTTTGCTCGGCAGACAGCTCCCTTGGGCGGAAACGATCTGTATCGACAATCATGTTCAGGGGAACCATCCGCTCCTCGAAATAACCGAACGGGCGGAGCTGGTCGACATAGCCCGTCAGCAGATCGCGCTTACGTAGCGTAGCATGCTCATTCCATTGCCGAGCCGCCTCAGAGGAATTAATGGTCGGGACGGGATCCTGCACCCATGAGACCATCATCAGGTTGTCTGGAATCACACCGGGGGCTTCGGTGCGCAGATGGCTGACATATAAAAAAACGTCCGGCTTAAAGCGGTTGATCGACTCCATCACATAGTGCGATGGAATGACGGCCGGACTATCGAGAATTTCGGTTTCCCATCCCGCTTTCTCAAAGGCACGGCAGGTATCGCGAATGCTGTATTGAATGACGGTCGACCACGGGCAGCTCGGCACCAGCAACCGAGGCCGACGGCCTGCCTGCCCGGAAAGTGTGCGAGCGAGTTCCACATCATCAATGGCATCGTAATAAGCATTGTTGACCTTTTGATAATCGGCCATTTGTTGATCGCGCTTTTTGGCCAGCTGAAGAAATGATGAAAAGACCTTCAGCTGAGTTTCCTGCGACGCCAATGAAATCATTGAAAATATATATGGAAACTCAGGATGCTCTTCGAGCCACTGAACCTGAGCCGAAACCTCTTCGTGCCAGAACAACCAAACCCGTTCCGAGGCCAGCAGCGCACGCGCATCATAAGCCTGCAGAAAGCCGCACAGCGTCAGGGCAGAGTCAACACAGATCCATAGGGGTTGGGCACACTCGCTCCCGGTCGCCTTTTCGCGCTGCTCGAACAAATGGAGTACTTCCGCACCGGGATTGAGACCCACAACCAGGATCGGGCGACTGAAATCATGGGTCTTTTCATGCCATTTTCCCAGTTCCTGGTTGATTTTCTCCATCGGATTAACCGGGTTGGTGAGCGGTTGGAGTTGCCCGCTTTGACGAATTCCATAGGCAGGCATACCGTCCTGTGCCGACTGGACACAGACCTGTTCGCTAAGACCGGGCTGCAACGCACGCTCGGCCAACTTTGGAAAACGATCTCTTAGAACGCTTAGATTCTCTTCAAACCAGTTCATGAACACGCCCATGCTAGCAGGCTGAATGCCGCGAACAACTCCAAAGGGAATCTCATACCCAGGCCATACTCTGCTCAATCCTGCTGCTCGCCTTTCTCGTATCTTTACCTATAAAAAGCCTTGGAAAACCTCGCGAAGGCAATCACTGTGAGTTTTGTTCAGGTTCCCATGGCCGAAGAACCGTCGCTGCGGCACCTGAACTGCTTTACTAAACATGACGGAATGATCCGTTCATTAGAGCAACGATGAGAGTAAATATGACTAGCCAAAAAATTGTCGAAATCAATGAACTCACCGAAATTTGCACCCACCACCAGAAAGAAGGAAAACAAATCGTTTTATGCCATGGATGTTTCGATTTTCTCCATTTTGGCCATTTGCTCCATTTTAAAGCGGCCCGGAAAGAGGGCGATATTCTGGTGGTGACCGTTACGCCAGACTCCTATGTAAACAAAGGCCCCGGCCGCCCCTTCTACACCCTGGAGGAACGCACCGAATTCCTAGCCGCTCTAAACCTGATTGACTATGTCTGCGTCAACCCCTGGCCGACGGCAACGGAAACCATCGGCACCATCAAACCCGACAAGTTTGTCAAGGGGGGCGAGTACCGCGATGGAACCGCCCATCAGGACGCCCGCTTCCAACAGGAAGTTTCCGCACTCGAAAAAATCGGAGGACAAATGATCTTCACCGATGAAGTCACCTTTTCCTCCTCCCGAATTCTGGGTGAACTCGCGATGGACAGTAAGGGATAGCTCAAATTTCAGCGCCTAGGCTGACTCAATCCGCGAAATCTATTCGCCGATCATTTTTACAAGCGCGCGCTTTTTACGCAGGCCATCGAGTTCATAGTAGAAGATGGATTCCCACGGGCCAAAGTCGAGCTTGCCATTGGTTATGGCCACGACGACCTCACGCCCCATGATCGTGCGCTTGAGATGGGCATCTGCATTGTCTTCATAGCCGTTGTGGGCATATTGGGAATAGGGCTTTTCCGGGGCCAGCTTTTCGAGCCACTTTTCATAGTCGGAGTGCAGGCCGCCTTCATTATCGTTAATAAACACCGAGGCCGTAATGTGCATGGCGTTGACCAAACAGAGCCCCTCCTGAATACCCGACTCACGCAGACAGTCCTCGATCTGCGGGGTAATGTGAATGATCTGCCGACGCTGTGACGCCTCGAACCAAAGTTCTTTGCGATATGATTTCATGCTTACTTCCCTTTATCATCTGCCAGCGGAACCAAAACCTGATTGAGATAGAGCTGGCGGATCAGATCGCAGTCGAGGCGATGTCCCGCCTTGTAGGATTTAATCTTCCCGACAAACTGCCCGTTCGGAATCAGAGCAATAGCCGCCAATAAATCCAACACAGCCCGGTGCCACACCGCCTCCAGCGGTTTACCTTCGTGCGGCAGGCGCGGTTCGTTGATATAGCGGCTCTTTCCAGCAATAGACACATTTTTCTTGTTATAGCCCAGATTACGGACATCGGCAAAAATACGGCCAATGGTGGCACAGTAGAGCACTTTCCCCAGCGAGGTATTTGTGCGGGCAACCGAAGCCATACGTGTCAGCTCTTCGCACACCGGAAAAACAATACGCTGCTGTCCGATGGCGGTATTAAAATCAACGGCACAGTCCACGGTAAGCTGGGGGTTGTCTGGATCATCGGGCGGTGCCAGCGTAACAAAATCGCCGAAGGATCCACCCACCGTCACCGGCTCTTTGACCGTCACATATTGAACCGGCTTATCGCTCGTCATCTTGCCGCATTGATCCAGTGCCTCCACCAGATCCAGACTCCCCTGCTCGAACAACGGCGGATCACCGGAGTCGGTTTTGATGAGCAGGTTATCGACCCCCATACCCATGCGGAGCGAAATAATATGCTCCACCATGCGAACATAGTTGTGCGGATTTCCGCTGCGCAGCACAATGTTGCTCACAATCTGCCCGGTTGTCCATACGTTGGCAATGCCAACGCGAATCGGCAATGTACCCGGCAGATCTGTGCGGTCAAGCCACCAACCCTCCAGACTCGTCGGCTCCAGCGTAATGGTGCGGGTGGCTTTCCCCATAAAGGTTCCGGGGCCGGAGATCGACACCGAATCCGCGAGTGTCGTCTGGTATTGGCGCAGCGGCTCAACTTCTTTGCCGCTCAGGTCCCAGTCTAACGGCTGGGCGTTCATTTGCGCATACGAGGCTTTGATTGCCTCGTCGTCACCCATCAAAATGAATCCTGGATCAGTCATAAAATACATCCGTTCTGCTTTGATCTGCTGTTTTGAATGCCCTACATTTAGTTTTTTCGCTGCATCAAGGCAAACAAAACCAAGGGGACACTGATTTGAAGAACGGTAAAATTATCCGTTCGGCCGGGGTGGTCGGAAGTTTTACACTGCTCAGCCGTGGGCTGGGAATGGTGCGCGATATCATTATCGCCTACTTTTTCGGCACCTCACTGATTGCCTCCGCCTTTTTTGTGGCCTTCACGATCCCCAACCTCTTCCGGCGGCTTTTCGGCGAAGGGGCTCTTTCTGCGGCCTTCATCCCGGTGTTGATTGAAACCCGGACCAAACAAGGGGACCGCGCCGCATGGGATCTGGCAGCGAAAGTGGTCACCATGACGTCGGCATTGCTGACCGCAATCGCGCTCATCGGCGTGCTCGTCTTTTCCGTTGGCCTTCAAATCCCGGGGATCTCTGAAAAATGGATGACCACATTTGCGCTCTCAAGGATCATGTTTCCCTATGTGCTGTTTATCTGCCTTGCCGCCCTCTCCATGGCCGTACTCAATTCCTACAAGCACTTTGCCACCTCCGCCTTTGCCCCGTGCCTGCTCAACCTTATCCTGATCGTCACCATGCTGGCCGTTTTCCCCTCGATCTGCAGCGAGCCGTTCACCCGGGCCCATGCACTGGCGTGGGCGATCTTGCTGGCTGGCACCGCGCAACTGGCCATCCAGCTTCCGGCCTTGAAGCGCTTTGGCTGCCCATTCCGGTTTTCCAGCCAATGGAGCGATCCGCGGGTCAAACAAATGCTGCTGCTGATGGGGCCCGCCGCCCTGGGAATGGCTGTCACGCAGTTCAACGTGTTGATTGACCGCCTGCTGGCCATGTGGATTGGTGAATGGGCTCCCGCCGCCTTGTTCTACAGCGAACGAATGATCTATTTCCCGCTCGGCATCATTGCCACGGCCATGGGTACCGTATTGCTCCCCACCTTTTCCGCACACGCAGCCGACAAGGATTTTGACTCCATTCGCGACACCATCAACCATTCGCTTCGGCATCTGGTGTTCATCATGGCTCCGGCCGCACTCGGCCTGCTGGTCCTCGCCCCACAGATTCTAGGAGCTATTTTTGAATGGAAGGGCAGCTTCAACACGGAATCCACCATACTCAGTGCCCGTGCCCTACGCTTCTATGCACCGGGCCTTGTCGTATTCAGCGTAGCCAAGGTATTCGTTCCCGCCTTCTATTCCCTGCAGGACACCCGCACCCCGGTTAAGATCGGCATCTACACGGTACTGCTCAATCTTACCCTCAACCTTACCTTCATCCTCACCTTCCCAACCTATTGGAAGCATGCAGGAATGGCCCTCGCCACGGTATTGGCTGAAATCGCCGGAATGACCACGCTCGGCGTCCTGTTAAGTCGGCGGCTTAAAAACATCCAATGGCACAGCATCTTCCGCAGCTTTATCCGGTCCATCGGTTGTGCCGCCATCATGGCCGTCGTGGCAGGGTATATGGTGCGCTTTTCAAGCGATCTCTATATCGATCTGGTTCCAGCCAAGATTGCGGAGATGGCAAGCGTGGCCATTGCCATCGGGTTCGGTGCTCTTACCTATTTCCTCCTGGCCATGATCCTGAAGGCTCCCGAGCTGAAGGAAATTAAATCCGCCCTGCGGGGAAAACAATGAATCCAGACTGGCTCATCATCGACGGATACAACCTGCTCCATCAAGTCGACGAACTGGCAGATCTTCTGCGCACCGATATCCAGCAGGCCCGACACCGGCTCGTGCGCATGATTGAAAATACAGCCCATAAAATGGCGGCGCAAACCACCATTGTTTTCGACGGGCGGGAAGCGGGTACCGACGATGCGTTGAGCACTAAACACCTTGAAGTCTATTTTTCGCCGTCGAATCTCTCGGCCGACTCGGTCATTGAGCGCCTCGTCTGCAAGTTTCCGAACCCCGAAAAAATTCTCGTCGTTACCTCCGATCGCGCGGAGTGCGATACCGTATCGAGTGCCGGCGCGCAGACGATGTCATCACCGGACTTCATCGCGCAGTGCAATACCGACGCAAAGCGTCCCCGCCGCAAAAATACCCCGCCCGGAAAAGAACCCAGACTCGGTGATATTTTCCCCAAAGACGGGTAACAAAACCCCACGTTCCTCCCATTATGCTTCGTTGCCGATTGCATTCGTTGCCCACTTTGCCTAACTTTGCTTACATGGAAACGGAGATTAACGTTGAGTTACGGGAGAGTGGGCAATGAAACCAGGTTGTGTTGCCGTGATGCAACCCTATCTATTTCCGTACATCGGTTACTTCCATTTGATCGATGCCAGCAGCGTTTTTGTATTTTGCGATGACGTACACTACATCAAACGCGGATGGATTAACCGAAACCGTATCCTGCTGGGCGATGACGAGTACCGGTTCAGCGTACCCATTTCAAAACCAAGCCAATCCAAGCTGATCAATGAAACCCTGCTGGCCAAGGATGAAAAGTGGACCACTACGTTCTATACCCAACTCTCACATGCGTATAAGAAATCGCCGTATTTTGGCGACATCCTGGAGATGGTCTCCTCTGTCATGAAGGGGCCGCACGAAACCATTGCGGAACTGGCCATTGCATCGATCGCATGCGTATACGATTATCTTGACCTCCCGTTCGATTATCTTGTGTCCTCTTCGGCTTTTGCCGAATCGCGCGGAATGGATAAAGCGGATCGACTGATCCGCATCACAAAGGAGCTGGGCCGCAACGCCTACATCAATGCTCCTGGCGGGAAGGAACTTTATACGAAGGAATACTTCAACCGTCAGGGAATAGAGCTGTCCTTTGTGAAGAGTAAACCGATCGAGTACAAACAGTTTACAAAAACGTTTATTCCCAACCTGTCCATCATCGACATCCTCATGTTTAATCCCAAAGAGCGTGTTTGTGAGTTTCTTGCGGCCCATTCGCTCTCATGAAATCCATCACTTTCCAACCGATCGGAACGATCCACTCATGCTACAGCGATAAATTCGGCATTCCGCGCCAGCCGGGACTGGTCAACAGCGCCACTGCCACACTTGAGCTGCTGCCGCCATACAACAAAGCCGAAGCCCTGCGTGGACTGAATGATTTTTCCCACCTATGGATCATTTTTCTTTTCCATGCGTCGGTACGGGAGCAATGGAAAGCCACCGTTCGCCCACCCCGACTGGGCGGCAATGAACGCGTGGGCGTGTTTGCTTCGCGATCCAACTTCCGACCGAACCCGATCGGCCTCTCGGTCGTCGAACTTCAAAAGGTGGAACAAACCACGCTAACACTTGGGGGTGGCGATTTCCTCGACGGCACCCCCGTCCTCGACATGAAGCCCTACATTCCCTATGCCGACAGCGTACCCGATGCAAAGGGAGCATTTGCCGACAAGGCCCCCCCTCCGATGAATCGCGTGGAATTCGCACCCGAAGCTGAAAAAGCCGCCGCCCTTTTTGGAACAGAGCAGCGTCCGGCCCTCCGGCAGCTCATTAGCGACATGCTGGCCTACAACCCGCGGCCGGCTTATCAGGCCATCGATCCCGATCGTATTTTCGGCACCCGCGTATTCGATCTCGAAGTACGCTGGAGACAGACCGAAGAAAAGGTCGAGGTGATCGAAGTCGTCAAAGAATGAATGTGATACAGGCTTTCCTGCCTGCGCTCCCGATCCGCCGCATGGACATGGGCCGACTGTAAGGTCTGCCCCTCATTATCGTGTTTACCCTTTAATCCAGGCTCTAATCTCGTCGGAAACAGGCAAGATCGCCTTGAGCTCGCACTGACCGGCAGGAATCTCCACATGGTCTCCAGCCTTGTGGCCCATGAGTGCCTTGGCGAGAGCTGTTTCGCTGGAGATTATGGAAAGCACCTCATCCTGATCCCATGCCCCGAGAATGTAGAAGGTTTCGGAGGCACCGCCCGGATAGACCAGCTCGACACCGGTACCCATTGATACTTCGTCGGTCGTGCTCTCAGCAAAATCGGTCGGCTTGATTTTTTCGAGATCTTCGGCCAATTGTGCACCTTGAGCCATGAGCAACCCCTGGCGCTCTTTGGCATATTTAAATTCGGCATTCTCGCGCAGGTCGCCATAGCTTCGTGCGACCTCGATCTCTTTGGAGTTTTCCGGAATTTCGACCGTCATGATCCGTTCGAGCTGCTTCTGCTTTTCAGCATAACTTCGGCTGGAAGTGAACGGAATCTCCTTTTTCACCGTTACGGCACTCTTCGACGGCAGGATGATGTCCTGTAATTCGGGGAACTTGCGGAGCACCTTGGCGATGACTGATTTTCGGTCGAGCATATCCCAGCCGTGCCCTTCGTGAATACGGCGCAGGAAGTCGCGGCGCTGCTGCTCGGTCATGGCCCCCATGACATCATGCAACCACGCTTCCTGCTGGAAACGCTCGCGAAGCTGATTCTGTGCGCGAAGCATGGCCCCCATGCTGTTGACTTCGAGCACTTCCTGAACACGAAAGGCGAGGTCGCCTTTGGAAATAAGCTTCCATCTTTCGATGATCTCCGTGGAGCGTTGCACCCACAGCAACATCGGCGCACTGGCTGTGCGCTTGGCCACCGCAGCAGCCATGATCTGACGGATCTCTTCTTCAGCACCGCAGGCAATCAAGGCCGACATCACTTCGTTCAGTACCGGGTGGCTGACAACGGGGATCACTTCACTTAACGTGGCCACCACCGCTTCCTTGTCGTTTTCGATCATGATCGTGAGCAAGGTCTGGAGCTGGCGGGACGGCAATCGATCCAACGTAGTGACGAGGTCGCCTTCGATCAGGTCGCCGATCAGCTTGGCCGTATCGACTCCGGCCGGCTCGATTTCAAAGATGTGGGCATAAATAAATCCTTGGGCTTTCCATTCCGAACGACCGGACGGCGCTCCCTTAATGATGAAAGCCAAACGGTTGGCCAAAACCTCCTTGGCGACATCGGATGAGGTATCGATTTTCTTTTCGGTAATTTCGCCAAAGCGACCAAACAGCTCTTCGATGTCGCGCAGGTCGTCAATCATTCCAAACCACTCGTCATCGTAGGCCATGGCTTTTTTATGAAGCACAATATTATCGGACCGTTTCTTTGGAATTTCCACAGTAGCATCGTTCTTCAGTTCGCGCCGGGCAACTTCCCAGAACTTTTTCCAGCCCGCTTCAGGAAAGATGGAAGGTGTAAGGGTGCTCTGCAAGCGGGCGACGGGCATATTGCCGTAGCTGCGCAGGACGGCGCGCACGACTTCGGCCGGCTCTTCCTTGATCATCCGTTCAAGCTCGGCAGGATTATTATGCTTAATGGCCAGAACATGGTCATCCGTCAGCACTTCCAGTGCTTCTGCGGCATAGTTAAAGGCCATCTCGTGATCGCCCTTGCGTTCAAAATCGATTTCCAGTTCCTGGTAGAAATAGTCGATATCACCAATAATACCAAAGCCCCAGGTCGCATTGTAGCAAAGCATGCCAGGCTTGAGCGAACGCAGGTGGTTCAGGCGCTTAAAGCATTCCGAAACCGGCACGTTTCCACCGAAGCCAGAGGGCTCGATCATCTTGAGTGCATTCCGGTCCTTCGCCAGCAGCTTTTCAACGGCCCCGGTTACATCGTCAAGTAATCCACGTTTGGCGCTCATCCACTCAAGGACCCGCAAAGCCTGATCAATGTCGTCCTTATCAGTCAGCGTCTGGAAAAGCAACTGCGCCCAGTTGTTGGCTTCGGTTCCGCGTTCGGCCTCGCTCAATTTCGTGAAAATATGGACCAGTTCGGTCGCATCAATATCGGCCGCGTTGAGCTGCCCTTGAAACCACTCTTCGTTGATTGTATTCAAATCCATTGCATAAACTCCTTAAATAAGCCGGTCAACATAACGGTTTTGAGGGATACAGCAAAATTATTTCGACAGTTTTTCCCAGCACATCTTCACATCGGTAAGATACGGCCAGTCAGAGCTGTATGTAGAGATCGGTGCGCCTTGACACTGGAATTTAACATTGTGCGGAGCTGTACTTCGCCAAATGGCCCACGCGATGAGCAAGCGTGCATAAAATTCAAATCAGCTGATAGTCGCACAGATGGTTCTGAATTTGTTCGGGAGCGTTAAACATCAGCAGGTCAATCACCGACAGGCCACTCTCAAATTCATCCCCGAGCTGCGGATACTCGGCAAGCCGGTGCTTCACAAACCGAAGGTCAATACCCGCGGCTTCGAACTCTTCAAAAACAAAAAGCTCCCGCCCACCCACCGGGTTGACATATTCCGAGGCTCCCATTGCCCGGGAGATCTCCAGCGCCCACCCGCCGGAGTGCATGACTTCTGCCACATCCAATTCCATTTCAGAAAAAACACTGATCTCGCAGTCGAAACCTATAAATTCCCGCAATTTCAATAAGCAAAGCACATTGAGCTCCACCAATGTTGTGCACGACGCGGATTCTTTTTCAATCTCGCCCAAAAAGGCCATCATCTCGGCGTAACATGGTGCTGCCTTGTAGTGCCCCAGCTGGCTCATCAGTTGGCCAATGCCCGAATCGGCATTCAGCATGACTTCTTTGATCGAAGCCTTGAATGGGGGTTTTTTCACCTTGGCGCTAACATATTTCCAGCCACCGCCTTCTTTCAACACACGGTTTCGGTGCATCCAGCCTTTGCGGTCATACTGGGGCGTATCAAAAACAACAAAGTGATCGGCCCGGTGAAGCAAGGAAAAATAGCCTACATACGGAAAAAAATAAGGCTGCATTATGGCCACTTTCATCGCGTCTCCTCTTTCATCCATATTCACCGGAGTCTTTCTTCGTTCTTCAGACTCTCCAATGCAACCGCAACCTGACTTTAAAAGCAACCCGCTTAATCGTATAAATCCACCTCATTATACGTACTCTTCATTAAGGATTTCCCCGAGAATCGCCCCCGTTGCATCCTCAAAACCGCATATAAACCGGAGGTCCTGCCCCACGATGAAAACCATACACCGACCAAATTCGTTGTGTTTTTTTACAGATTTTACCGGCGGGCGGCCTATAGTAGCCCGTTTTTGAGGAATGATTATGGGAACACCCCGTTTAGTTAGAGTAAATGAATTGCTGAAGCGCGAGATTGCTGAGGATATTCAACGCAATTATTCGATGTCCGATTTTGATTCGGGAGCACTTACGGTTACCCGTGTTGAATGCACCTCGGATTTACGCGATGCCAATGTCTTCGTTTCGATTTTCGGACACGAGGATGAGCGCGAAAAAATGATCGGTTACCTGAACCGGCATCGGCAGGAAATTGTTCGACTCATGGTCAAACGCGTAAAGCTGAAATATACCCCGCGCCTGCACTTCCTGCTCGATGAATCCATTGAGGGCGGCGACAACATTTTGTCGATCCTTGCCGAGATGGAGCGCGAGAACCCCAATGCTTTCAAGGACGACGAAGATACCGATGAACAATCGTAGAAGACGGCGGCGTGAACCCGATCCCTTTGATGGTATTTTACTGGTCGACAAACCGACCGAATGGACCTCCCACGATGTGGTGGCAAAAATCCGCAACCACTTCAAACTAAACAAAGTGGGCCACGGAGGAACACTCGATCCACTGGCCACTGGATTGCTCGTTTTACTGATTGGGAAAGGAACCAAGCTTTCCGACCGCATCATGGGCGGAGACAAGGTCTATGAAGGGACCATCCACCTCGGCGTAACGACCCACTCGCAGGATCGCGACGGCGAAATTCTCGAAGAAAAAGATGCCGCACATATCACCCGTGAACAGGTTGAAGCCGTAATACAGAACTACCTTGGCGATATTGAACAGATTCCGCCCATGGTTTCCGCCATCAAGAAGGACGGCGTGCCGCTCTACAAAATGGCACGCAAGGGGCAGGAGATCGAACGAGAACCGCGTAAGATCCACGTATTCAGCTTCGAGATCACCGAGTTCGACACCCCGTTTATCAAGTTCCATGTCAAAAGCACCAAGGGCACCTATGTGCGCACTCTGGCGCACGACATCGGACAGGACCTCGGCGTGGGCGCGAGCCTGTATGATCTGCCGCGCAGCGAATCCGGACCGCTCAATAGTGAACAGGCGCATACGATGGAAGAAATCCTCAAGTGCGACCGTGAAACCATCGATAAAAAGATGATTCTCCTCAGTGACATGATGGCATGAAAATTATCCACGCATTAACTGAATTTTCCGACAGCACTACGCCCGTATTTCTCGCGGCGGGGTGCTTTGACGGGCTGCATATCGGCCACCGCGCCGTGATCCAAGTGGCCATCGACCGCGCGCGCGCCTGTGGCGGAGAAGCATGGATTTTCACCTTCGACCCCCACCCGGCCAAGGTACTCAGCCCCGACCATGCACCGCCGCTCATCTTCACCACGGAACAACAACTTCGGCACATGCAGCAAATGGGTGTAGACGGCTGCATACTCCAGCCCTTTACGGTTGAGTTCATGAAACAGGAGCCGACCCTCTTTTTCGACAACCTGTGCACCTATATCCCCGAACTCGCCGGAATTTCCGTGGGAGAGGATTGGTCGTTCGGAAAAAACCGATCCGGCAATCCCGAACTGCTCACCCAACTCTGCAGACAGCAGAACATTTTCTTTTCCGCCCATCCAGCCGTCTGCTGGAAGGAGGAACGTGTTTCAAGCACCCGTATTCGAGAGGCCGTCAGGCTCGGCCACTTCGACGATGTCCAAGGCATGCTCGGCCAAGCCGTCAGCACGATTGGAACGGTGGTTCATGGAGAGCAAATTGGCCGAAGCCTCGGCTATCCAACCGCCAACATAGAGCCCGACAACGATTTGCTTCCACCACGCGGAATCTATGCAGCGCAATTACGCGTTGGGCAACTGATGTATAACGCCGCGGCCTACATCGGGCACCGCGGAACCTTCCACGAAAACGAACCGCAAGTGCTTGAGGTTCACCTGCTCAATGAGCAGAATGTCGACCTTTACGGCCAGCAGGTCGAAGTGAGCTATCTCAAATACATCCGGGGCGACCAGGTTTTCGAGGATGCGGAAGCGCTTAAGGCTCAGATTCGAATCGACCTCGCGGCCATCCGCAACGTACTTCGGTAATCCCCAAAAAGAAAAGGCGCGAGGTTCAACAACCTTCGCGCCTTTTGTATTTCAAGCAACGGAGAGCTACTTCGTTTTTGTGAAGCAGAGGGTGGCATTATGGCCACCAAAGCCCAGCGAGTTGCTCAGCGCCGCATTGATTTCCATTTTCCGGGCCTCGTTCGGAACATAGTCCAGATCGCAATCCGGGTCGGGCGTAGTGTAGTTGATGGTCGGCGGTGCGATACCATCGCGGATCGCGAGCGCACAGATGGCCGCTTCAACGCCACCGGCCGCGCCAAGCATATGGCCAGTCATCGATTTGGTCGAGCTAATGGCCACCTTGCGGGCGAATTCTTCGCCAAGAGCCGTCTTAATGGCCTGCGTTTCGCCCTTATCGTTGAGCGGCGTGCTCGTTCCATGCGCATTGATATAGTCGACATCCGCCGCGGTCAGTCCCGCATCTTCAAATGCAAGCTGGATTCCGCGCGCAGCCTCAACGGCCCGGGTATCCGGAGAGGTGATATGGTATGCGTCGCAGGTGCGCCCATAACCGGAGGCATCGCAGTAAATCGTTGCTCCCCGTTTGAGTGCATGTTCTTTTTCCTCCAGCACGAGGATGCCCGCGCCTTCAGACATAACGAATCCATCGCGATCTTTATCGAATGGACGGGACGCGCCTTTCGGATCATCGTTGCGCCGACTGGTGGCGCGCAGGGCTGAAAACCCGCCAATACCGAGCATGGCAACGGAGGCTTCGGCGCCGCCGGCAATCATAACATCGGCATCGCCATACTGAATGATGCGCAGGGATTCGCCGATGGAGTGCGTACCGGATGCGCAGGCACTGGTAACGCAGAAATTGGGTCCTTTGAAACCATATTTAATGGAAACATATCCGGACAGGATATTGGTAATCATCTGGGGGATGAGTTGTGGCGAAATGCGGCGAGGCCCCTTTTCGTAGGCCTTGAGACATTCCTTCTGCATCATCTGCATGCCGCCGATTCCTGAGCTGGCGATTACGCCAACACGCTGCAGATCGAGTTCTTCGGGAACAAGCCCAGCATCTTCGATGGCCATCATGGAGGCAGCAACACCCCAGATCGCAAAGGGATCCATCTTTCGAGCTTCTTTTTTATCGAGAAATTTATCTATCTCAAGATCGCGGACCTCACCAGCGATGGTAACGGGATACTGATCGATATCCGCGACGTTCTTGACGTGGTCGATGCCGGATTCCCCATTCTTGATCCCTTCCCAAAACTTGTCGAGTTCACTTGCAATGGGCGAAACGATCCCCAAACCAGTTACAACTACTTCACGCCGACTCATTTTCCATTCCTCGCTTAATTTAAAGCTCAAATGGCCAGAACGCCCTCATTGGGCAGTTCCGGCCATTGACAAAATCCTTCAGAAGATTTACTCGAAACCCTTTTCTTTCAGGTAGCTGATAACGCCGCCAACGGAAGTCAGTTTTTCAGCATCTTCGTCCGGAATTTCAGCACCAAACTCTTCTTCAAAAGCCATAACCAGCTCGACGGTGTCGAGGGAATCTGCGCCTAGATCTTCGATGAAAGATGCGCCTTCAACAACCTGGTCGGCATTAACTCCGAGCTGCTCAACAATGATATCTTTTATTTTATCTTCAAGTGCCATGATTTATTCTCCTTTTACTAGGTTTACACTTACAAACGTTACATTACCATTCCGCCGCATGTCGAGATCACTTGACCCGTAACATACGCCGAGGCATCACTTGCCAAAAACAGTACAACATTAGCCACATCTTCCGGCTCGCCGAAACGACTGAGCGGGATGAGTTCTTTCATTTTATTCTGAACATCTTCTTCCAAAGCATCGGTCATTGCAGTGCGAATGAAGCCTGGTGCAACCGCATTGCAACGGACGTTGCGGGAGGACAACTCTTTTGCAACGGTCTTGCTGAATGAAATCACACCACCCTTGGAGGCCGCATAGTTGGCCTGCCCGGCGTTGCCCATCAGGCCGATCACCGACGCAATGTTAACAATTGCACCGGAGCGCTGTTTCATCATGCCACGCATAACCGCCTTAGTGCAAAGGAATGTACCTTTCAGGTTCACGTTCAGCACGGCATCCCAGTCATCCTCGCTCATGCGCATCAGCAATCCATCCTTGGTGATGCCGGCGTTGTTTACGAGGATATCAACCTTGCCAAAATCTTTTTCGATGGCCTTTACACCCACAGCAACGCTTTCACCTTCGGCCACGTTCACACCGTAACATTCGGCCCGGCGCCCAAGAGCTTTAACCTTCGAAGCAGTTTCTTCCAACCATTCGGCGTTGAGATCGCAAAGTGCAATATCTGCACCGGATTCTGCCAGTTTTACCGCAATTGCCTGTCCCAACCCGCGGGCTGAGCCAGTTACCAGAGCTACCTTTTCATTCAGTTCAAACATAAATATTCCTTACTCGCTTTCCAGATCTGTGAGTTGGCCGATGTTACGGACCACACACGTCTTGTCAATACGCTTTATAAGGCCCGAAAGCACCTTGCCTGGGCCGCATTCTATAATTTCTTCAACGCCGCCGGCGACAAGGGCCTGTACAGAAGCCACCCACTGCACCGACGAAGTGATCTGTTTGACCATATTTTCGCGGATCAAATCGGTTTCATGCACATCAGCGGTCACATTGGAGAGCACGGGGAATCTGGGTTCGGCCAATGCAATACTGGAAAGAAACGTATCCATTTTATCCGCGGCGGGCTGCATCAGCGGCGAATGAAAGGCTCCGGCAACCGGCAGGCGAATTGCGCGCTTTGCACCGGCGTCCTTCACGAGAATCTCCGCCTTGTCGATGGACTCGGCCGTTCCGGAAAGTACCGTTTGCGCCAGCGAATTAAAGTTGGCCACATAGCATCCGGATTCTTTGGAAATCTTGACCAGCTCTTTGCCGTCGAGGTTCATGACTGCGAGCATGGCTCCCGGATTTTCCTCGCAGGCGGCCTGCATGAATTCACCGCGCGCTTTCAGCACTTTGATGGTATCCTCGAAGCTGACGACTCCAGCCACATACAGTGCAGTCCATTCACCAAGACTGTGTCCCGCCAGCATATCGAACTCCAGGCCCGGTTGTTTCAGCTCCAACGCCTTGAAAGCAGCAGCACTGGCCACAAAGATGCCAAGTTGGGCATGGTTGGATTTATTCAACTCTTCCTGCGGACCTTCAAAACAGATTTTTTCGAGGTCATAACCGAGAATTTCATTCGCTTGGTTAAAAAGGGCTTTGCACCCTGGAATCGCATCGGCGAGATCCTTCCCCATTCCAACCCCTTGGGAACCCTGCCCCGGGAAAACCATTGCACGTTTCATTATTTACTCCACTCCAATACGTTGGCACCCCAGGTAAAGCCGCCGCCAAAAACGGTCAGCGCAACAAGGTCGCCTTTTTGAATGGTTCCATCCTTCGCCGCTTCATCCAACGCAATGGCCAGGGCGGCAGACGAGGTGTTTGCATATTTTTCCACGTTGGTATACATCCGCTCCGCTACGCCCAGCCGCTTGGCAATGGCATCAATAATCCGGATATTCGCCTGGTGCGGTATAAAGCATTTAATGTCATCCACAGAGAGGTTGTTCTTTTCGAGGGCACCCATAAGGGCTTCACCCATCCGGACCACGGCGTGCTTGAAAACTTCGCGGCCCTCCATCTTTAGATAGTGCATCCGCTGGTCGAGTATCTCGTGCGACATCGGATTGCGGCTTCCGCCGCCCGGCGTCCAGAGCAAATCGGCCAGCGCGCCATCGGAGCCCATCACCGATGGCATTACACCGCGGCCTTCGCCGCCAGCTCGCAGAACAGCAGCACCCGCACCATCGCCAAAAAGGATACACGTTCCGCGGTCTTCCCAATCAATGAACGTGCTCATTTTTTCGGAACCGATCACGAGCGCGGTTTTTACGGCTCCGCTGATAATCTGAGCACGGGCGGTGTCCATTGCATAGAGAAATCCCGAACAGGCGGCACCGAGGTCGTAGCAGAATGCATTCTTCGCACCGATCTTCTCCTGTACAAAGCAGGCGGTACTGGGGAAAAACATATCAGGAGAGAGCGTCGCAACAATACGCAGATCAATTTCGTCGGGAGAAATTCCGGCATCGGTAATCGCTTTTCTGGCCG
>CAZWZW010000004.1:0-44334 GCA_964639125.1 uncultured Verrucomicrobiota bacterium | reverse complement strand
TCTACCAATGGAAATGATCGATAGATTCCTCTCCTGGAACTTATCGACTAGGATATTCCTCCTCAAAAAAAAAGGTGCTGAGTGGTTTTCACCATCCAGCACCCTTTCGGATCCAATCCATTAAGCAACACTTAATCAAGTATACGGCGGCGAACGAATAAGATCGCGCTGCCCAAAAGACCAAACAAACCAATCGTAGCCGGTTCAGGGATTACTTCCGCAAAAGCTGCTCCGGTGACACTTCCCTGCTCATTTTTGGTGGCATCGGCATTCGTAATGTCCCAAATCTGCTTACCATTAACAAAACCGGTGCGATCCAACGTACCAGCCAAACGCTTGCCTGATTTATCAATATCAAGCGTCAATGACGCGGTCGATATAGTTCCCTTCATAGAGGAACCAACACCGATGGTGGCGATGTCGCCATAATCCCCGGCGTTGGGATTGGATCCCCAGGCCATGAAGTTGGTAACGGACAGTGAAGCACCAGGAGCCAATCCCGCCCACTTTTTAGCATTGTTTCCGGCCAGCTCAATGGTTCCGCTGGTTGCCGAAAGCGTATAAAACCCGGTAGTTGCAGTCAAACCCAACGCAGAAGTGGTTCCTATAAAATCGTATGTGCCGGCAGTGGAAACCGTCAAATAGCTAAGATAGGAATTGGGATTCGCATCAACACCAAGCTGGGTGGCCGCATCCAGATCGGTAAACGCGCCCGCTGCAGAACTATATGTAACAGCATTGACACTCTTTTTCTTATTCGAAGCCGTAACCGCCACGACCACATCGCCAGCCGCAACGGTCAGGGAATTCGTCAAGGCCCCCACAGTTCCAGAAAAATTCCCTAGCAAGCTATAGTCGGTCGTCATACTTGCCACGGCACTTCCTGCAACCCATGCAAGAACGATTACCGTACTCATTATTTTTTTCATTTTTTTCTCCTGTTTTTGTTTTTCCAGCACCCACAGACAACACACTTGCTACCCATAGACGCGCTGAAAACATTAATATGTATATAACGTAACTAGAACAATGTCAACCGGTATTCCAACGAAATACTACGCCAATATGGGATTTATTGATATATAATGATCAGTAATAATCACTTTTGATATATATTCGTTATACTAACGACTACGGAGATTAAAACTAAAAAACCCACCCGATCCACGCCGGATTAAGGAATATATTCCACATTAACTCGGATAAAACCGGCGTCCTCGACGACAGGGATGCGATTGGTTACGGAATACCAATCGGCATCCACCGCAACACCATTGGTCGCGTAGAGACTAAAGTCGTTCGTCCACACTCCAGTCACCAGATTAGTATTGAGCTGAATGAAATAATTCAGCCCCCGCTGAGCGGCATCTGCACGGCGCAGATAAACATAATCAATATAGTTGGTTCCCCCGCCTTCCATTAGAGTAGCTGTCGGCTCATTCCCCACACTCAAACCATCCGTCGGATCACCCCCAAAGGCATACTCCCAGAGATTGTTGTATGGATCGCTGTCCGCATTATCCAACAAGTTGGTTGCCCCAATTCCAGGATAGCCCGTTAGCCAATAGGCATAGTACGATTCCGGCGTAAGCGCCAGTTGCTGCTCGGACAGCACGATATTATCAATCGTTACGACATCTCCGGGCTGCCAGGAGTTTCCGCCATTAAGCGCCTGCACGTGCATTCTCACCGTTTCAAGAGTGAACCCAGCAGCCAGCGAATTGGTTACTGCGGTCTCAGGCCCGCCACCTACGCTGAAGTATCCGATAAACGATCCGGCAGAACCGGCGCTGTCGAGATCATACACCGCACGGATATGCAGATTGGATATCGAACTTCCCGAGGCAATGTCCTGCTGAATGGCAGAGCCGGCACTCACACTCAGTCGGAATTTATTTTGGCCGGCGGTGTCATCATAGCGCACCAGAACCACGCCATTCCTATCGCCGCCTGTCAGCGTAGCGTCGCGGATACCATATCCAAACTGCGCTTTCCCTCCGAAAGCCTCCGTATTGGAAAAATCAGCCGAGACCACGTCATAGCTGATCTGGTATTTCCCCGTTGCCGTACCCGCATAAGGGGCATTTCCAATGTCATTAAAACCGGACTCATTGGCCGCTCCCGTGGCTGCCCATCGCTGCATTTGATTGGAAACCACGCCAAAGGGCGACTTATCAGCCCAGGAAGAGCCCGTTGTCGAACTCCCGGTGCCCGAACCCGCGTTCAGAGCCGAACCATCCGCAACTCCCGCATACCCCCACTCCTCCAAGGCCACCCATATGGGAGTCGGAACGGGGCCCGGATCCACCGTGACGTCGTTAAGAACCACGACGGCGGTCTGATTGCTGGAGAGAGTTAGCGTGGCGGGATAGTCGCTTCCGCCGTAGGAGACCGTAATATCATAATCGCCCTTGAATGCACGAACAGCAGCATTGCCTGAAACATCCGATGCGAGCGACTCGTCGGTGGTGTAGCGAATGCGGTGAAGGTAATACCAAACCAGCCCATTCAGCTTAACCGTGCCGTCATACCATGCCAACGCGGCCGTTTTTTCTTCCGAGACATCCGTCGTGGCACTCATGAAATCCCAGGCATTCAACCCGATGACCTGATCATGACTGAAATAGGTCGTCATGATTTCCTCCGTCATCTGCGCGCGGGTATATTCAGTATACACATTGGGTGATCCACCCACGTTCTGACCGTCCTTCACCTCGAACTCAGTACCCGCAAGAGTAAGGTTCGGATAGAGGGTCGCAAACTCGTCGAGTCGATTATAGACCATGGAAGGATCAATGTGCCCGTATTTGAAACGGCTCTGGAAGCCGACACCCGTGATTGGACCACTGCTGTTAATCACATCATTGATGCGGCTGGTGTACGTGCTTTTACGGCCGGCATATTGCGAGCCGCCGTCGGTGTGATCTGCCGATATAATCTTAAACTCATTGATGTATAGGCCGGCACCGGCGCTCACCTTATTCGTTTCGGCAATCTTGAACCACTCCGCCATCTGATCGTAGCCGAGAATATCCTGAAGGACGTGATTTCCTATCGTTTCATTAATGACGTCCCACTCATAGACATCCCATTGACTGACCCATTCACGGATTTCCGCATCCACTTCCGCCTTCAGCGCATCCTTGTCCGTCTGTGTTTTCGCACTAGCATTATAGGTATCGAGCGCGCCTTGAACATTGTGCGTGGCATAGGCGGACGTGCTGCCGGTCGATAGATGGGTTCCGCCGGGCCACATCAGCAGGTGGCCTCGCACATCAAGGTTGCTGCCCGCGGCCCACGTAAGAAAACCAGGAATGTATTGATGCTGCCCCGTGAGCTTCGGCTTGAATCCGTTATTCAATCCAACCGCATTAAACAGCCCCGTCGTAATCCGTTTCCAATCGGCGGTGGTCGATCCTTCGGCGGACAAATTACCACTGGCATCCGTCAGATCCATTACGGTAACCACGCCGCCAAACTTAAAATCATTTTTGTTCATCTTTACCGCCACCTGCGCGCCGGGAACCGGCGTACCAACCGAATCCACCACGTGCACACTGAGGTCGGCCTTGCGGTAAGATTCAATACGGGCTTCTGCGGCAGTACGCCATGAGGGACTGCTCCCCGGCTTGGCAATGGCACCCAGATCCGTGATATCCTGTGCCGAGAGCGTAATCCCCAGATCCGATTCAATCTGTGCGATTTCCGCGGCAGTCAAACTGCCCCCTTGAGCGGAATTGGCCACGAAAGCCAGGATTAATGAAAAAACGGCATAGCCGAACGGTTTAACAACACGGTGCACTGTCGTCATAATGAATCATCCCTTTTTTTTTGCCCACTACTTCTGAAGAGCCCTTTTCGGACATCCCTTCACCCAAAAAGCCCCGGCGTAAACCGGGGCTAATCTTAGGTTCTATCAGGACGACGATTTACAGTGTAAGCTTCACATCCGTCTTGATAAACCGCTCGGCAGCGTCGCTGTTGATACTATTGGTCACCGCACGCCAGGTGTCGTCAATATTAACAGCCCCCTTGAACGAGATCAGACTGCTATCGTTGGTCCACGAGCCAAAGACCAGATCATCGTTAACCTTGACCGTGTAGGACAGGCCTCGAGCCGCCATATCCTGACGACGGATGAAGACATAGTCGATGTAGTTAGTTCCACCCACATTCGAGGTTGCGCCAAGCGCCGGAGCATTGCCGACATCGCCACCATCAACCGGACTTCCGCCGTGTGCATATTCGCGGACGTTATCGAGAGTATCCCCATCAAAGTCATCGCTGAAGTTGGTGGAGGTTCCCAGCCCCGGATACAGACCTAACCACGCATTCCACAGCTCTGTCGCCGTAGGCGGAAGCTCAGTCGATGTAGTCGAATATGTCAGATAGTCCACATTGATGTAGTCCGCAGCATCGAATCCGGTAGTATCACCCGCATTCACGCTCAACCGAATTTCGGCAATGTTAGCCAGTTGACCAAGACTTTCCCCACTGGCAACACTCGTGAACTCGGTGCCGTTATCAAAACGCCACGATGCACTATAGGTGCCGATATCCAGGTTGACATCGATACGCAACACAACACCTGTGGATGCAACGTAGCCATAGTCATAGAAGTCCTGCCCAGCACCACCGCCATTGTTCGCTGAAGCACGGAACCGAGCGGCTGCATTGTTGGTGTTTACATCAATACCAAAGTTTACAAGGTTGGTACCGGAGTCATCCACCAAACCAAACTTGAGCGAGCTGGAGTTTTCCGATGCATCGAGATTAAAATCGTCGAATGCAAACTCGAGCCGGTGCAGTCCTTGGGCGTATATGATGTCCAGAAAGTGCTTGCGAGTCACATCATTGGTGCCATCACCCATTGAGACGAGACTTCCAAGGCCATCGGTCGCAATAAGAGGATCGGTACCCTGGATCTGGCCACCATCCGTACCCGTCTGGGCCAATGCATTCAGCAACGTTCCCGCAACATCATTCATCTGGTATACAACCTTCTCAAGGTACACCGGAGCGACATCAATAGCCGCAATCTTGTCAAACCTGAGATTGTCGGTATAAACCGCGTCACCCAACTGCCATCCGTTTCCACCATTGATGGTCTGAACAACCAAACGATATTCACTGAGCTGGAATCCTGCGGGCACCGCACCGCCGTAGGTCAAGGGAACTTCAGGTTCGCCATCCAGCGTGTAAAACATGTTTACGGAACCCGCCGAACCGGAGTTGTCCAGATCCATTTGCAGACGCACATGGAGGTTGCTCAAGCTGGAACCCGGGAGGGACGCCAAGGTTTGGTTGGCTCCAGCGCCGTCCGTCAGCTGCAAGTTCATCTCATTGGCCGTTCCATTATACTGAACACGGAAACCAACAGAAGGCTTGGCTGCCAACACAGTATCACGAATATTAATGCCGACATTGGCGTTGCTTACAGCCGCTTCAGTATTTGCAAAGTCGATGGAAACATAGTCCCAGGCCAATTCAAATTTACCGGTAGACATTCCGCTGGCACCGCTGACGGGGGTAACCCTGAAGATACTCTGCTCAACACCATCATACGCAAAACGCAACATGTTGTTCGAAATCGCAGCCAGGTTGCTGTCCGAGAAAGCCGCGCCACCCACATAGCCGGTACTCACGCCTTCCGACATTGAAGCGCCGTTCGTATTGCTGTCATAATCCCAAAGGTCAACCAACGCGACCGCAGGAAATGGCTCTGCTGCCGCCAGCTGGGTAACCTTAATGTTATCGAAGGTAATGACGTCGCCAATCTGCCAGGAGGTTCCACCGTTGGTGTGCTGGATTTGCTGACGAATCGTGGAGTTAACCCAACCCGCATCAATTGCTCCCGTGTGGGCAAGAACTTCGGGGCCCGCACCTATGGTATAGTAGGCCTTGAAAGAACCAATGGTGCCTCGGGTATCTGCATCATACTCACAGCGCAAATTGATATTTGCCGCAGAACTTCCAAGAATATTGGTAACGGTCTGCCATTGATTGGCCCCAAACGATGCGCCCAAATCCTCGGATTTCACCTGGATCTGAACCTGATCGGCATCGGCATAGATATTAACGGCATTGGTGACTCCCGCAACAATGTTGTAGTTCGTCACATTCAATCCGCCTTCATAGCGAATACGCATGCCATGGTCGGCGCTGTTACCCGACCCCGCTCCGCGGATACCGTAGCCCGCATTCGCGGTTCCATCGATCGCCGCAGTGTTGGCAAAATCGACCGAAGGTACATCATACGAAAGCTCATACTTTCCCGTTGCTGCGCCACCCAGGGGCTTGGTCACAAATGAACTGGCCAACGAGCCATTTGCTTCCCAGCGCTGCATCTCGTTTGAAACGACTGCAGTGGCTTTATTATTCCACTTAACACTTGCGAGCGAACCCGTACTTCCCGTATTGCCCGCGCCATTCAACGCAGTTCCATCCGCCACACCATCATAGTGCCAGGCATACATCACCTGAGCTTGCGATATACTCGCAAAGGCTAGAACCATAAGCATTGCTATCCATTTTTTCATTTCATGACCTCCTCATCAGTTTTTCCTCTCGCCGCTGAAGACACCTTCCTCCATACACGACCACATACACCTACTCCTTTAGGTTGATATACATATATAACGTTACTATATCATTGTCAACCGTATTTTCATCATTCATCAAACATCAACCAACCAACACCTTGAAACCACCCCAACCTTATAGATTCACGCTTGCAAGCAATTACACAATTTACCCTTACTTATTAACGTTTCTCTTCAACGATGCGCACCAGCCCGACCCCGAAACCAAACTACCGCTTGATTTTTCGTTATATCTTTGTTATAGCTTCCTCTCAAATTAAACACGTTCTATAGATCAATCCGGGGAGAGCAAAATGAAACGACTTCGATATTCGGCCCTTATCGCCGCTGGGATTGCCGCCATAGCCTTCATAAAAGCGCCCATGATAAGCGCCCCCTTGGACACTGTTTCCGTAAACGGAAATTGTTTTGTGCTACCCAACGGAAACAGCATCATTTTCAAAGGGCTGGCACTGGCGGAGCCCGCCCTGCTCACGCACAGCGGCATGTGGAACAAGGAATATTTTGCGCAGGCAGCAAAATGGAACGCCAATATTGTTCGAATCCCTGTTTCTCCAAGCAAGTGGCGAGAACTGGGAAAAACGAAATATCTCAAAATACTTGATAAGGGAGTTCACTGGGCCGAACAACATGACCTCTATGTAGTAATTGACTGGCACTCCATCGGGAACCTGAAGGATGAAAAATTCCAGCGCCCCAGCGGCACGACCACCTACGATGAAACGCTCGATTTTTGGAGAACCATTTCCACACATTATTCCGGCAACAGCACCGTCGCCATTTACGAAATCTTCAACGAACCCACCGATTTTTTCGGCAAGCTCGGCGAACTGTCCTGGGATGATTGGCGCAGGATGACCACAGCAATCGTCGAGGAAATCCGCAAACACGATACAGAGACCATTCCAGCGATTGCCGGCCTGAAATGGGGCTATGACCTGACCGAGGCGCGAGAAAAACCATTCGACATAGACGGCATAGCCTATTCCATCCACCCCTATCCCATGAAATCAAAGGAACCGTGGGAGGAAAGCTGGGAGCAGACATGGGGCTTCATCGCCGACACCTACCCCATGATTGCCCTCGAATTTGGTTACATGAATGAAAATGATAAAGGTGCGCACATCCCCTGTATTACCACCGATGACGCCCGCTTTGGCGAACGCATCATCGACTACTTCAATACGAAAGGGATTTCATGGACGGCCTGGTGTTTTTATCCCGACTGGACCCCCAGCCTGATCGATGGCGATTACAATCCCACACCCGGCCAGGGCAAATTCTTCCATAACGTATTAACGAAAAGAGATTGATTATGAATTACCGAAAGACATCTTTCATCGTGGTCGCCCTGCTGCTATCCCTTGCTGCCTCCGCGGACGAACGCAAAGCCATCAGCCAAATCCCAGCCGACAGAAAAGCGATCGCGCTTACCTTTGATGACGGACCGAACGCAGCGTTCACCCAACCCATTCTGGATATCCTGGAGCGCCATCAGGTGAGAGCCACCTTTTTCCAGATTGGGAAAAACATGAAGGCCCATCCGGAACTATCACGGCTGGTCATTAAAAAAGGCCATGAGATCGGCAACCATTCCATGACCCATCCACGGCTACCGGAACTAACGACGCAGCAGGAAATCGATACCGAAATCCGAGGATTCCAAACTGTGACGAAATCCACCAGCGGCGTTGAGCCCAAGGTTTTTCGAGCCCCCTTTCTAAAGTTTGACGACCGAGTCTGGACGGTGCTCGACGAACTAGACCTGCCCGCCTTCAACGCCAGCGTGTATGCCGACTACAAGGGCAACGGCGACCTCAACGATCCTTCAGTGTCCACCTCCCATGCCGATGCCATCGTGGCCAAGGTTAAAAGCGGAACCATCATTCTGATGCACGAAAGGGAAATCACCCTGCACTATCTCGACGAAGTGCTCGGCAAACTAAAAGAAGCTGGCTACACCTTCATGACGCTTTCGGAACTAATAGCCGTTTCCAATCCGAGCCCCTGACAAACAGCCAATCATCATCATTCAACCGGGGAAATCAACGACCGGCATTGAAAACCCACCATGCAGATGTCGTCATCAAACTCGCCATCTTCCGCAAAATTCCGAGCCGCGTTGATGAGGGAAGGAAAAAGCTCCTCGAGCGAAAGTCCGCGGTATTGCCTCGCGGCCTGCAACAGGCGTTCCTCACCAAATTCCTCTCCACCCGGACCTTCCGTTTCATAGAGGCCGTCGGTATACATGACCACGGAATCGCCGGGCTGCAGCTGTTTTTCCAGCGTCTGGAAATCTGCATCTTCGCAAATTGCCAGCCCAGGACCACGCATTGACTCGTCATTCATTAACCAGCCGACGGAGTTATCCTCTCCGTGAAAGAGGAGCGGCACCGGATGCCCGGCATTAGCCACCCGCAGCCGTCCGGAAGACGTATCATAAACAGCATAGCAGGCCGTGGCATACAGAAAGACGTCTTCCTGCCGAAGAATCGGAAGCAACCGTTCGTTCATCCGTACGAGAAATTTTCCAGGGTCGCGCTCTTGCTGCGCCAGTTCCTCAAGCGTGGCAAAGATGAGGGCCGTTCCCAGTGCCGCACGAACGCCATGCCCCATCACATCACACAGCAAAACGCCGCTCTCCGTAGCCGACAGACGGCGAATGGCGCAGATGTCGCCGCTGACCGTGCCACTGGCATGGTAGTGATGCAGGAACTGAACGGCACTTTCTTCCAGAGGAACCCCCTCTGGGAACACCGGATAGGAATGGGGGAAAAATGCTTTCTGCAACTCTGCGGCCATACAGAGATCATCCTCCATCTCTTCCTTGATCCGGCGGATCTCCTCTGCATAACGTGCTGCATTCAGTTCGGCCATCTTGTGCTCGGTAATATTCCGCGAGATACCGAATGTTCCAACGGTGTTTCCATCATCGTCAACCAGAGGCATCTTCGAGGTTGAAGACCACGCCACATGGCCATCCTTCCAGGTCGTTTCCTCTTCAACCCCCTCCATCGGCTCACCACTCTTGATAATGGCCTGCTCATCCTCGAACATCTGGCGGGCATCGGCGGCACGGAAGCTATCGAAGTCGCTCTTTCCAATCAGCTCCTCCGGAGAGGAAAAACCCCATGCGTTGGCCAAGGTTTTATTCACCATGACGAACCGGGATTGCAAATCCTTGAAGTAGATGCTATCCGTCATTTTCTCCATGAGTCGTTTGAGGAGGAATTCTGCATTATAGACGTCGTTGCTCATAAAGTATGCCCACACCTTTCGCCTGTATTATTACCGAACTTTTCAAACGAAGGCGAGCGATCGTTTAAGGCGCAATTCGTCGGTTATTATCGTGATACCAGCGATGATATGTAAATCGGCTTACCCGACGCCGACCATCGGAGCAACTATTCCGGACGAAGCATGAAGCCAATGTTGTCCAGATAGATGGGACCGGAAACGGGCGCTTCGGTGGACATCACAAAGAGAATCGCGAACGCCTGATCCATCACCTTGAGCACCTGCTTATCAGGAATCTCCAACCGAACCGTGCGCCATTTTCCACGCGCTTCGGAGAACTGAATCTGACCGCATGGAATCCAGTAGGCACCGTGACTTTGTAGTACCACCTGCAGGTTGGCTGCCGGGTCATTCAGTTCCAGCTCCTCGGGAAGAAGGATATCAAATATTACGCCGCCAATCCGCTCTTTCGGAATATCACGAGGATAGGCTTTAATACCAAAGATATGATTTTTCGGCGGATTTACAGCAACGTCGGGAAACTCAATACCCACTGCTTGATTTCCTGTATCTGGGAATTGGACTATAGAATAGCCGAATGCCGACTCTGTCGGCTCCTTAACCGTCCCTGTTTCAAAATCCCAGACGATCTGCTCTTTAAAATCAACCGGTTTGAAATCAATGGGTTGTCGGACAGTCAACCCATCGCATTCGGCCTTAACCGTAATCGTTCCGGACCCGGTCGGCTTGAGGACAAAACGGGAAGCCGCGCCCGCAAGCACCGCCTTGCGCGGCTCAATGACTGCGGGCCCCTCCACCGACAGGCGGACCTGACCGAGATCCTTCGCATAGGGTTGCCCGGTTCCCAGCTCAAATGCGCGCACCCACCCCTCGACCGGCATATCACTAAATTCACAACCCGGAAGCAGCAGGCGCAACGCAGGTGCTTCGGCAACCTTCTTCCCAGAAAGCACTGCAGAGGTCTTTTCGGCATTGAACTGGAAGATTTTCACGCAATACGGAGGGATCGCGGCCTTCATGCCATCGGATACGGCACAGGAAACAACCGAAGGTCCGACGTTCCAATCGGCCTTGCCTTCATAGGGGTTCCAGAAATATTCACGGGATGAGAGCGTGACCTCCTTGCCCAAACCCACCGGTTTAAAACCATCCAGTTTGAGCGACACCGGATAGGTCTCTATACGGGATTCATTCATCAGCATGACATATAGATGCTCATCATTAAGCGTGGCATAAACATGCAAATCATCATTGTCGTCCACCGCCGTTTTCACCAGTGTATCCGCCATGTAGTGCGACCATAGCCAAAACGCCCAGTAGCGGCCTGTCGGCTCATAATGATCGCCCTGTCGAACCAGCAGACCATGGCCGTTGTCGTTTCCGCTAAACATATCCCACACGGTTGCGGAATCGACCCCCTCCTTGAGCATTTCACCGATCCAGGCCGAAAACCAAAGGCCATTGAACAGGCGGTAGGCATCCTGATCCTTGGGCAACTTGGAGTTCCACTCCGTAATGCTGACTTCTATTTCGTCCTTCCGGCCGGGTTGGTATTTTTCCAGCAGTTCATTCACTCGACCCATGATTGGAGACAGGTTTCCCAAGCCATTGAACAGCTCGTTTTCCGGGGCCAGGCTACTGCGTAACGAATAGTAATGGAGTGTAATAAAATCAACATATTCTCCGGCATCGCGAAGCAGCGGCTCAAAATAGTCGTCGTGATGTTCTACATCGCAGGAAGGTCCACCAATCTTGATGGTGGGATCCACGGCCTTCATCGCCTTGGCAAATTCAACGTAACGCGCCACATATTTATCGGCGGTCATCTTGGACCCGTCGAGCAGGGTATGACCGGCCTCCCACTCACCGTTCAACTCATTACCCATTTCCCAATACTGAACACCGTAATCGTTCTCAATATTGGCCCAGCGCACCCATTTGGCGGCCAGCTCCGCCGTTCCCGTTCCCATATTAATCGTTACGAGGTTGCGGGCAGTCGGATGCTTTCGAGTAATGTCATGCATGGTTTTGGCATCCATTCGAACGAAACCCGGGTCCGCTTTGCTCCGGTCGGAATGGTCCACCACGAAGCCGGGTTGATAGCCGGAAAAGTCAATCTGCCAATAGCCGTCCTTAAATTTGGATTGATCCACTCTCCCGTCATTCACAACGCCGTTTCCGTTCCAATAATACTTATCGGAGACGGATCCGCCAGGCATACGGATCAAACCGGTTGCCAAGTCCCCGATCGGCCCTTCCATAGCGTTCACGAACTCGTCCGACGAATTATAGACGGCGACATTGATCCCCAGCAGCTTGGCCCGCTCAGCCTTGGCTATGACCTCGTCCGCATGAACCGTTACCCTGAGTTCCCGGGCGTTCACGCCGCAAGCACACAACAGTGACAAACCTATATACAGTTCCTTTTTCATAATAGACCCTTAAACTCCCATCCCGTTACTCGATGAATAACGCGTATCAGCTCCGCTGCCATCTCACGATCCTTCTTCACACGGGGATGGTAATCACCCCCCAGATCTTCCGTACCCTGTGCCGGCGAATAGATCAGTACGGAAACGCCATCGAACGCACGGGCGATCTCCGAAAGCCATTCGCCGACTGGCGCGCAGGTCATCGGTCCGATGCTGAGAATGATCTTTGATTCCGGCGCACAGGAACGAATTCGTTTAACAAACCGTTTATAGGCATCTACGTATTCATCCTTTGAAAGTGGAACCTTGATGCCGTCGTGCTCGGCCATATCGTTGGTCCCCAGGTTGATCACCACGACTCCGGGCACAAACCGTGCATGATCCCATTTAATGGAATCGGTCATGGGCAGGGTCTGGTCGAATATTTTAGGAATGGTTTTATCGCGGTCGTTGCTGAGCTGACGGTTGCGGCACAGCCCTCGTCCCGACCAGCAAAACATCATCAGGTCGGCATTCAGCGCACGTGCTGCGATCGGGGCATACGACATATAGCCGTTTTCATTTTCAAGGGTATTTCCCTCTTCGATCGTTGCAGCCTCATTGCCATAGCCACAGGTAATGGAATCGCCGATCACCCACATCTTCCGGGCGCGTTCCGGCGGACGGGAAAGAATCGCACCTTCCGACGTCTGGAAGCCATGAAACTGCACCGTACCCAGCGCTCCTTCGCTGCGTTTAAATAATGCGATGCGGTGTTTTCCCGAGCCTTCCATCCCCTGGAAAAGGGGATAGGTTTTCCGTCCCCTGGAAATTTTCAGAAACCGCGCCTTACCATCCACCACGACCGTCAACCCTGCCGCCGGACCATCGACCACCTCCAGCTCGGCGGAAAGTTCCGAACCCTGGAAATCGACCTCAATCCTGCAGCCCGTCCAGCCGAATCGATAGTCGTCCGTAAAACGCCCGACATAGCGGATCGCCTCGTTCTGCGGACCAACCGGAACCGGCTGCGCCACCGCAACCCATCCCATAAGTACGCCTACCGCCAAGAATCTCTCCCAAATTCCGCATTTATTCGTGTTCATCTTTTATCCCAACGCCGAAACAAAGCCCTTCACAACGCTATAACGGGAAATCTCCGGGAAGCGCAGCGAGCTCCTTCCGGAGTTCCTTCTGCATCTCCTCGAGCTTTTGTTTATATTCCGGGTCAGTGGCCAGATTCTTTTGCTCCCCCGGATCTTTCGAGAGATCGTAGAGCTGATCGGGATCGTAGTAGCCGGGATAGTGGCTGGTGCCCGTTGAATGTGCTTCCGCATGACCGCCGCCGGGAATGGCCGTAAGGTGGCTGAAGCCGGCGGAGGGATCTTCGGTCACGATCTCCATATGCTTGCGGATCCGGTTTGCATTCCAATCATGGAGCAGTTTTTTGCGTTCCGCCATGGTCATATTCGCTACCTCCTCGGGATAGCGAATCTCCATATATTTCCAGCTTCCTTTAATCACGCCCCGTCCATAGCCCAACTCGAAATAGAGGATGCGTCCTGGATCCTGCTGCTTGCCGTTGAGGTACGGCAGAAAGCTTTCACCGTCGAAATCGGAAGACGTATACGGGATCTGCGCAAAATCCAATATCGTTGGGGCAAAATCGATACTGCTGACCAAGGCATCGCTGGTCGGGCCAACGGGGAACCCACCCTTGCGCCATACAATGCCAGGCGTATGCGTTCCGCCCTGATAAACCGTACCCTTCGATTCCATCCACTGGTCGTTAAAGAAAAAGATTACGGTATTGTCCAGCTCGCCCACCGCCTCCAGCTTATCCATCAATGCACCCAGGGCATCATCCACCCAAAGCATATTGCAAGCATCGTCCGTCACCTTCAGGCCCGCGGCTTTAATGCGTTCGGGAATCGTTTCACGAGCCGGCTGGACCGTGATGGGTTTATCGAGATAGCCAACCGCCGAAATGAGCGGATTGGCATTCCACGCCCGTTCGGCCTCCGTCGGGCCATGCGGCAACGTGGTGGCAAAATAGAGGAACATGGGTTTATCGCGATCATGGTATTGATCGATAAAATTAACGCCTCCTTCGGTAATCCAATCCATGTTGTGCACGGCCACTTCATACAGCCCGAGAAAGTCGGGGTTGTTATGATAGATACGGTCGACATAGTCGAAACCCACCTCGCGAATGCCCTGGCAAACGTGATCGTGGTTCGCCTTCAGAAAGGCTATGTTTTCCGGGAGTTTGGCGCTGCTATCGTAGTCTTTCGCCCGCTTGAGCCCATTTACTTCGACCACATGGTTTTTCCCGACAAAGCCGGTTACATAGCCAGCATCCTTCAAGGTCCGCGCAATATTCTGGTCGTGCGTAGTAATATGGGTATTGAATTCAACATAGGTCTGCCCCTCATTCTTCTCGGTAGTTTGCAGAAAATAGGGATTATCGGCACGGCTTGGATACCGCCCCGTCAGGCAGCTGTAGCGGCTGGGTGTGCAGAGCGGCGAGACCGTGTACTGGTTCAGCATCACCGTGCCACCCTTGGCCAAACGCTCGATATTGGGGGTCAGGATTCTCCGTTCGGTGCCGGAAAGAAAATTAAAATGGTGAGGCAGCATATCGTCGGTGATAAAAAAGATCACGTTGGGTCGGCGATCAGGTTTCACGTTCGCACGGGTCGCCGCAGAAACGGGAGCATTCAAGATCAGAGCCGGAAGGACGGCGGCAAGTAACAGGACGTTCGATTTCATAGGGTATTCCTTTTCATTAGCGCAGGATCACACCTGCATCATCAATATAAATTTCCCCGGATACGGGGCGGGTTGCGGCCAACTGCAGCCGAATTTTGTACAGCCATTTCATGGAAGAAAAGTGTTCGTGGTTCGAAATGGAAAACTCCATGGTTTTCCAGCCGTTCTTTAGGCTCGCCAGCGGAAACGAACCGATCGGGATCCAATGATCGGCGGCACTCTGCAGCACCACCTCAATCCGGGCATTCGCATCCTCGCTGGCAAACTCTTGCGAGGTGCGCACATCAAAAACCACGCCGCCGATGCGCTTCCTAGGCAAATCATCAGGAAAGGATTCAAAGGAAATCAAGGCCCCTTTTCCCTCGACGGGAAGGGCGTTTTCCAGACAGATCTCAGCCGTCTGCTGATTGGGCTTGGCCGTATCACTGAGCGCCAGCTTGTAGTCGGACTGCATACCATCCAGTCCATCCGCCCCTTCGAACTGCCAGAGGATTTCGGTCCGCGCTTGCACCGCCCGCGCCGTCAATGTTGTCGTTGCGGTTTTTGTCCCGCAGGTCGCCAACACTTTAATCTCGCCGGTTCCGGTGGGGCGAACAAAGAAACGTCCGGCCCCTTCGTTCAGGCGTACTGATGTACGATCGAGCGTAGCGGGTCCCTCAATGGACAGCGAGGCCAGCAAAGGTTTTTCGTTGGGGGTATATGCAGCGGAATCCGGCATCAGCACCCAGGCCTCCACCGGAACATCCTCGGGCGTATCGGTGGGCAGTAGCAGCTCAATCTGCGGCTTTGCCTTACGGGTCGGCACAGGTTTGGCCGCGGCCTTGAGCGAAGCACCGGCAAATGGAACCTGCACCACCAGCACACTGAACGGCGGCACCACCACAGAACCGGCTTCCAGCGAAATCTTTACGGGTTCCGGGCGGCGGCTCCACTGCGGGGAACGGGTGTAAGGGTTCCAGAAATATTCATGGTGAGAGAGCTGTACCGCCACCGCTTCGGACCCCAGCGTTTGAGTGGAATCAAGCCGAACCGTCTGGGCGACATCGCGAGACTGGTTCACAAACATAATCTGAAGCGCGTCGTCGGAGCGGGTCACAGCCGAGTAGAGTTGCTTTGCGTCATCCAGCGATGAGCGGACCATGCGGTCACCCATGTAGCGGCTCCATAGGTAGAGAGCCCAGTATTGGCCTTTGGGAATGCAGGGCGGATCAAAACTTTCAAACTGTCGATCCATTTCGTCCTGAGGAACACCGGGCTGTTCAAAGTCGAATTGGTCAAAATAGAAAAGGCCGTGCCCACCGGTGGCCGTGGCGGTCATCATATCCCATTGGTTGGCGAACGAGATTCCATCGCGGAACATTTCGCCGACCCAAATGGAACACCAAAGTCCGTTCATCAGGTCGGCGGTAATGCGATCCTCCACCACCTTCGAGTTCCATTCCGTAATCGCCAGTTCGATTTCATCTTTGCGGTCGGGTTGGTACTGGTTGATCCACCCGCGGAATTTGGAGGTTGCATCTTCCAGCTTGAAAATCTCGGTATAGAAGTCCTCTTCCTTCTGGATGCGGTTTTCGACGGGGTAGGTATGGAACGAGATAAAATCGACCTCGTCGCCGGCATCGCGCAGCAGTTCCTTGATGAAGGCCCCCCGCGAATTCGAGCTGGCGGGGCCGCCGGTTTTGATCGTTGGATCAACCGCCTTCATGGCCTTGGCAAATGCCAAAAAACGCTGGGCATAGACCTCCCCGTTCATCGGGGATCCATCGGGCAGGATGTGGCCCAGCTCCCAGCTCCCTTCAAGTTCATTCCCCAATTCCCAGTAACGCACATTGTAGTTGTTTTTCAGGTTGGCCCAGCGCACCCATTCGGCAGCCATCTGCGGAGTTCCGCTACCGACGTTAACCGTAACGATGGCCTTGGCCCCAAAGCTTTCGACAAAGTCGTGGAGTTGCTTGACATCCCACACCCCATGAAACCCATCGGAAATCGGAAGCTGCTCATTGCCCTCGACATTGAAACCCGGGGCAAACCCCGAATAATCGACTTCCCAGACGCCGTCCTTGAGTTTAGACAGATCCATATCCGACTCACCCGTCCGAACCCCGTTTCCATTCCAATAGTAGTGGTTCGCCCACGATCCGCCGGGGATGCGAACAAAGGCGGGCTTCAATTCACGGACATAGTCCTGAAGCAAGCTGTCACCGAGCTCCCACGGCTGGTTCCACAGCGCAATATTGGATCCGGTCAGATTCCGGTGATTGGTTTCGTGCACGATGTGTTCCGTATCGATGCGCAACGTAGCGGCCTCGCCGACAACGGCTCCAAGCATGGCTCCGGTCATGATAACCATCTTGTATAATTGCGGCATGAAACAATCCTCATGATTTATAATTCGTAAACTGATTTTAAAAAACTAGCCGGCTAGAGCCGGATGTTCAATACGGTGCCGCTCTTTTTAAGCGTAATGTTTTCCAGCACAACCTCGCGATCATTGGCATAGGCGGTAATGCGGTAGTCTCCAAGAAAACCGCGCACCCGTGCCGCGCCGTCTTCATCGGTTTGCGTTTCTTCCCACCCGCTCCACCATTGTCCATAGACCAGATCGCGATAGGTTTGTGCTATGGGCTTCATCTGCCAATCGCGATCGTACAGCGCGCCATACGGCAACCAATGCGAGTCCTGCCAAAACCCCCAGAAAAGAAATGTAGTCGTGGCCGGATGAGCAAACCAGGCCGTCAGAAAATCGTGCGTATAATTCGCCTGCAATGTTTGATCGGCCAGATCGACGTCGAACTCGCTGCAGATCAGCGGCACACCATGACGACCAAAGCGATCGCACAGTTCCCAGATCCGTTGCGGTTCCGTTAAATAGGAGTGGCGAAAATGACTTTGAAATCCGAGTCCGCCCAAAGGCGCTCCATCACGGAGTAACCGTCCGGCAAGGTTGTCATAAAAATCCAGTTTTTCGCGCCAACGTCCGCCATTGGCCATCAACTGAAAATCGTTAATGTTCAACTGAGTGTCCGGCATAACTTCACGCGCCTGTTTAAACCATTCCGCCATTACTTCGTCACCGAGGACATCAACGATGTCGTGATTGTTGAAGACTTCATTGAGCACATCCGCCGCCACTACTTTTCCATTCAACGCACTACCGATATCGGTGATATGGGCATTGATGGTACGAGACAAAGCCTGCGGGCGATCGGCCATGTTTTTCAGATAGGAAGGCACATTTTGCCACCCCGGCCAAACAAACGTGTGAGCCTTCACGGCAATGTCGTTGGCGTTCAGCCAATGAATCAGGTCCAGCGTATCCCCCTTCCGGAATCCTCCCCATTCGCCGGACCACGCCTGCCACTTAAGCGCATTCTCCAACACGGCATAATTAAAGTCGGCCTTCAGCACAGTAAAATATTTCTGAACTTCAGCCTTTCGCTGACTGAAGGACAAGTCCTGCCGACCGGATTCTTTCCGGTAGGCCTCGAATTCAGCCTGGAGCATGGGATCCGATTCGGCGCCCGGTGCGATCCATCGGTAGAGCAAACTGTTCACCGCCGTACCGAAGCGATAGGCATGCCGCTGCTGTTCAGCAATAATCCGTGCCCCCTTCACCGGCTCGCCCTGTGCATCAATCACCGTCAGATGAAAATCACCTTTCCGGTTTTTTTCGATCATCGCCTCGGCTTGTTCTCGCCAAGGGGCATCCAACTCCTGTCCTGCATACCAGCGGCCACTGCGTGCATAGGCCTTCAGCGGAAGTTCCGATCCAAGGTTTTCAATGCACACATCGCGCACTTCAATCGTTTCCCCACCCCACCCATGAAGGAGAAACAACGACACCTCATTTGGATCAATATCGCCCGGCACCCTGAACGGAGCCGAGTAGGTTTCCCAATCGGAACTCAACACCGGCCCGCAGCTGAATACAGGCCCCGGCCGACCTTGTTTCGATGTTTTACATAACAACACCTTGAGTGCCGTACTGTGCTCGAGAGTCGCATCAACTGCACGTGCACTCAATTGCACCCTATAGACATCTTCATCATTAAACGGTTTGGAAACCGCGATCTGCATACGCGGTTCAAGTGCACGAAACCCGGATGACCGAGGTGCAATGCGCAACGTCTGCCCCGCCGAAGCAGGCATCAGGGTACCATCCTGGCTCACATGCTCCCACCCCTGCCCGGCGGTCCAGACCTTGGAGTCCATCTGGCCAGAGGCACTCCATGCCACAAGAAACAGGGCTGGAACTATGGAAAAGAGTCTCATCTGAATTGTGCTCCTATTTTGCAGCCACCATCGAGACATCGGCCTTCACGGAAGCTTTCGTGGAAGAGGAAACGCCCATCACAACATGAACATCATGGAGGCCGCCATCCCTGAAGATCGGAACAACATTTCCTTTGAGTGGTTGACCATCGACTTCGACACTTGCGATGCCTTTTGATACATGTTGAGGATTCTGAACGGTGATATTGTAGGTCGATCCCCGATACTTGCGAACGGCGCTGAAACCATCCCATGCCTTCGGGATGCACGGGTTGATTTCGAGTCCCTTGTGCTGCGGCATAATGCCAAGGATATACTTCGTCGCGGCTTGATAGGTCCAAGACGAGGTGCCCGACAGCCAGCTGTTGCGGGCCAGCCCGAACTGCGGATGCTCGTCACCGAGAATATTCTGCGGATAGCAGTAAGGCTCGCACTCAAAGTTATCGATGCCGTTGTTCTGCGCCGCCGGATTGATTTGGTTGTAGTACTGAAATGCGCGATCGCCGTTGCCCACCATGGTTTCGGCAATCATCACCCACGGATTGGAGTGCAGAAAGATGCCGCCGTTTTCCTTGGCGCCCGGCGGATAAGTGGTCACCCCGCCCTTGGCCGGATCAAATCCATTATACCCCGGCCAACTGAGCTTGATTCCGTATTTAGTATTCAGTTTATCGTTAACCGATTGCAATGCCTGCCGGGCACGTTCCGGCGTCGCAAAGCCGGAAAAGACCGTCCACGACTGCGCGTTGGTATAGATCTGCCCTTCACTGTTTTTCTGCGAACCAATCGCCTCGCCGTCTTCTTGAAAGTAGCGCATATACCACTCGCCATCCCAGCAGTGCTTATTAACGACAGCCTGCATATGAGCATGGTCAGCCCGGTACTGTTCAGCCATCGTGGTTTCATCGAGATATTCCAGGAGATCAATCATCTCCAGCAATGCCCGACCGTAAAGGTCGGCAATCATGACACTTTCCGCGGCGCCGGGCAGATTGACGGTGTCGTTCCAGTCAGCAAAACCAAGCAGCGGCAGCCCATGCGGCCCGGTGTGTATTTTGGTAAATTCAAGCGCGCGTTGCAGGTGGTCGAGTACGGTACCTTTCTCGCGTTGTTCGAGCAGAACTTCTTTGCTGTAGAAGGTGATTTCCTCGTTCAGGAAATCATAGTCGCCCGTTTCTTTCACGTATGCAGACACCGCCTGGATGATCCAAAGCTGGTCGTCGCCATACCACTGTTTGTCGCCCTCTTCCCGTGAGTCGCCTTCGTTGGCTTCCATCGTCAGCGGGAAAAACTGGTGCATGGCCGAACCGCTCGGCAACTGCACACTCAACAGTTTTTTCATTAGCGCCTTGCCTTCCTCCGGAGCACTGGCCAGTACGCCCATCACATCCTGCGAACTGTCGCGGAAGCCGAGGCCGCGCGCACCGAGGCCGAGCTGGTAGAGCGAAAGGTAGCGCGACCAGTTCAGCGTGGTATGACACTGCCGAGGGTTATGGATATTGACCATCGAGTTAAAGGCCGCATCCGGCGTTTCAAATGCAGCGGCAGAGAGGTAGTCATCCCAGAATGCTCCCAATGCCTTAAACGCGGCATCGACGTTTTCCTCGGATTGAAATTTCCTGGAACTTTCCATCACTTTGGTCGGCGCGTCCTGCCCCAGCTGGGTTATGACCCGCTTGGTTTCGTTGGGAGCCCATTCACCCAACTTGTGCAACAGGGCGGCAATATTGTCGCCGCGCCGCGTTTCATGATTGGACAGGCTGTCGTTCTGTAGTTCGAGTGGATTCTTCCAGGTTCCATATTCGTTATCGCCGAGGAACAGCTTGCGGTCGGTCTGGAAAGAATCCACCGGCATATTGGAAGTGAAGAAGTTGTTTTCATACTGCTTCTTCATGAAAGCATACTGGCGCAGCAGCACAGTTCCGTCGGCGTTTTGCTCGGCATCGACCGTCATGGTCTGCGGGCACCAGTCGGCATTGGTGTATTGCTTGAGGGCGTCGAAGTGGGTGAATTCGACGACGGGCACAACATCGATCTCACGCGCCTCATCGGACAGGTTGGTCACCTTGATGTCGCGCACGACTACGTTCGAACCGTTGGGCACGAAGATGGTGACGTCGGTGCGGACGCCGTAGAACTCGGAAACAATGCGCTGGTAGCCAAGACCAACGTGGCACTCGTATTTATCGTACGCATCGAGCGTCGGCACGAAGAACGGCGAGAAGACCTTATAGCCGTCGTCCTGTTTGATGCGGATGTAGAGCGTCTCGCCCTTGAAATCCGAACTCGGCAGCTGCGGAATATATTTCACAATACGGTTGAGTGCCGGGTCGCCCTTGCAGATGAGCGAGCCACCCGTGTGGTCCACAATGCCGCCGAATGCCAGCGTGCCGACATAGTTGGTCCACTTCACCGGGGTCTTGGGATTGGTGATGATGTATTCTCTTTTCTCGTCGTCAAAATATCCGTATTTCATAGTCGTTCCTCCTATGTGATGAGTGAGCCGTGAATCGTGATTTTTGCACGCCTCAAACGTCACGTTTCATTTTTCTAAACCTTGCCGCGACGCGCTTCGAGCTGCGCGCGGATTTCCGCCGCCTTCGCAGGCGTGATCGGGAAAAACTTCAATAACGCCAACGCAAAGATCAGCGCCACCACCGGAATGGCGATATAGCCGATGCGCATGTTGCGCAGCACGGCTTCGGGCTGAGCACCTTCCAGAGCGGCATCAAACCCGGTGAACTCAAGCAACGGTCCGGAAATGAGGAAGCCGATGCAGAAGGCAAACTTCAGGACCCAGGAAAAGATCGAGGCAAAACTGCCCTCTCGCCGTTCGCCCGTATTCAGTTCGTCGAAGTCCACCACGTCTGCCTGCATCGAGGCAAGCATCAGCCAAAGCCCGGCATAACCGGCACCGATAAAGACCGTATTGACCAGCATTAGGTAGGGATAGGCCGGATTGAATGTCCACCAGGTCGTTGCTGAGGAAAATAGAACCAGACTCACGGAAATGGCCAGGCATTTGGGTTTGCCGATGCGCTCGGACAGCCAACGGAAAACAGGAAGAAAGAGCAGACTGAAAACGGTATATACAACCGTTCCGTATCCGGCAAATTTTGCGGCAACCGTCCAGTCGGCATTCAGCACATAGTAGGTTCCGACATAACGTCCATAACTATCGAAAATTGCCGTGCCCAGCAGAAAGAACACAGTGAAAAGACACAATATCCGGAAAGGAACATTCCGCAGCGTTTCGCCAAGACTCTTGAACAGGTTTACCTTCTCCTGGTTTTTGCTGACACTTTCGTAGTAGCGTTCCTTTACAAAAACAGCAGGCAGGACGCCAAGCACCATGATGACGACCCCGATAACCAAACTGAGGTAGCGCATGCCGTTCACAGTACTGGCCTCTCCGGTTGAAGGAAGAAAGAAAACCGGCAACAGGGAAAGCCACCACATCCAGCCATTCACAAAGCCAGCCAGAGTTTGGAAGTAGCCGCGGATTTCTGTAACACGGGTGCGCTCGTTATAGTCGGGCGTCATCTCCATGATTAAACTTTGGTACGGCATCGCCCAGACCGTAAAGCAGGTATAGAAGAGAATCCCGAAACCGATCACCCACAGCATGATCATTTCCTGACTCAGATCCATCGGGAACCACCAGATCAGCGGATAGGTCAACCCCGCCAGGATCGATCCCACCAGAATAAAGGGCCGCCGCCGTCCCCACCGGGTGCGCGCATTGTCGGAAATGCATCCCATGATCGGATCAATGATTCCGTCCCACAAACGCAAGGCCATCAGAATAATCCCCACATACAGCGGTCGCATATGCAACTCCATATTGAAGAAGGGATAGGCAATGCTAACCAACACCCACACACTGAGAATATCGACCGGTCCTCCGAGTGCATAGGCCAGCTTGGTGCCCATTGGCACACGATCTTCGGGGGCAACAATAGGTTGTTCTATAGATTTAGACATTCTCTACTCCAGTTGTTCTTCGGGAAGTTAACTCGGCCTCGATGAGCTTAAGCTGTTGTGCACTTAGAGGATAAAACAAAATTAGAACAAAGCCAACCGCACACGGCAGCGCGGCAAGCCAGCTGACCATGCCCTTGATTCCGGCGAGGGCCTGCGGGGTCTGCTCAGCATTGGCCAGATAGCCGACATATGAAAGTATGGCCATTCCAAGCGCACCACCAAAGGTGTAACCAAATTTTTGCGCCATGGTACAGGCCGACATCACCAATCCGGTCGCCCTGCGTCCGTTCTTCCATTCGCCATAGTCGGCGGCGTCGGTATACATGGCCCAAACGAGTGCGGCAGTGGGGCCGAAGGCAAAATTGATCAGGATGTGCACGGTGAGCAAAAGCCCGATTTGGCCTTCGGGAATAAAATAAAATCCAGCGGAAAGGATCAACGTTCCGAGCATACACAGCGCATAGCCGACCTTCTTGCCGCACAGTTTTTCCAAAGCGCCAACGAGGAAAATAGAAACGAGGTTGGCCAGTGTTCCGGCCAGCATGAACAAGGGGCCAAGCTTTTCATTGCCGAGGTTGTATTTGCACCAATAGATGATGGCACCGTTGCGTAAACATACGTGGAATAGCGTGATGATGCCGAGTGCGAAAAGAATCAGCCAGGGTTTGTTGGTGATCAGGTCGAGAAGATCGCGTCCCAAGGAGGTTTTTTGTTTTGCTGAAGGTTGTACGCGCTCTCGGGTGGTTGCAAACGTAATCACAAACAGGATGGCAGCAACAACGCCGAAAATGGTCATCGTTGCGCTGAACCCTTTTTGTTCGTTGATCACATTGACTTCGATCCGACCTTCCGCCTGGGGGAAGATATCAGCCAAAGGAATTTCCAAGGATCCAAAACCGCTGGTCAAATAGCGGATCGACTCAAAGCCCTCAGCGGATTCCTTGTATGGCAGGTTCGCCTTTTCATAATACTCGGGCGTATTGACATAGAGCGTTTTCTTTTTCGTTACCTTGCCCAGCTCGGCCTCATCCACAAGACCAAATTGAATCCCGAGATTCCGAACAAAACCGGGCTCTTTGAATTCAGGCCCGAGCGATGCAACCTCAAGCCTCGACAAGCCATTACCCAACTCAGAAACCACGATTTCTTGTCCTCGAACTTCCGCCGCAACGACCCCCTGCGACGCCGAACCAAAATGTGCAACCATCGGCAGCGTTGCGGCCTGCACGATCAATCCACCGATAAAGGCCATGATAAAGCGCATCTGCGAAAACCGGGTGCGCATTGACGGATCAGGCGAAACCACGCCCATCAGCGAGGAATAGGGAATGTTGACCACGGTGTAGATCAGCACCATCAGGCCATAGGTCAGATAGGCATAAAGCAGCTTCCCGCCCGGCGAAAGGTTCGGCGTTGTAAAGGTCAGCGAACCCACCACCGCAAACGGCAGTGCACCCCACAACAGATAGGGACGGAATTTGCCCCAGCGCGAATTCGTACGATCGGCCAAAATCCCCACAATCGGATCGTTGATGCTGTCCCAAATGCGCACGGCAAGAATCATCGTTGCCAGCACCGCTGGCGCGAGCCCGAAGACATCGGTGTAGAAATAGTTCAGGAACCAGACGAACTGCATCCAAAACAGGTTGGATGCGAGGTCGCCCAGGCCATAACCAAATCGTTCACCAAATGTAATCGTCTTGTTCATTTTTATTCCGACATCCCAGACACTAAGAAACCAAGTCTTCGGTTATTCGTGTCTTGGCGGTCATCACCTGTTCTCCGAGAATTACTTCGATATTGTGTTTCGTGTTGCTTTCAAACACGGGGATTTTATTTCCTTTTACCAATTCACCATCAACCAGCAGCATCTGGATGCCCTGGTTTACTCCGGCGGGATTTTTGACAGAAATGCAGTATTCTGCACCACGAAAGCGGCGGGTGACCGTGTATTCCTCCCATGCTCTGGGAATGCACGGGTTGACCACGAGGCCGTCATAGTCGGGCTGGATGCCGAGGATATAGTGCGAGATGGTCGCCCAATTCCAAGCCGCGGTTCCTGTCAGCCAGGAGTTCTTGGCTTCGCCCGGTTTGAAGGCATCCTTACCGGCAATCATCTGCGAATAGACATAGGGCTCCATCTTGTGCAGCTCGGAAATATCCTCGCGGTAGGCCGGGGCAATCTTACTGTAGTACTCAAATGCACGGTCTCCATTTCCAACCATCGTTTCGCCGATAATGATCCACGGGTTGTTATGACAGAAGATCCCTGCGTTTTCCTTGTATCCCGCCGGGTAGGTCGAAATTTCACCGTATTCAACAACATATTTCGTAAAGGCCGGATTGTTCAGCACAATGCCGTGCTCGCAGTCGAGCCGCTCCTTGACAGAGTCCAGCGCCTTGTCGCACAGGCCTTCATTCTTTCCGATCTCGGCCATGGTGCAGAAGCCTTGCGACTCGATGAAGATCTGGGCCTCCTCGTTTTCGTGGCTGCCCACCTTTTTTCCGAAAAAGTCATAGGCGCGCAGGAACCATTCGCCATCCCAGCCGTGCTGCTTGACTGACTCGACCATTGCCTCGACATGCACGATCGCCTCCTGCGCCGCCTCCGCTTGCCCGCGCAGGATACAGAGACGGACATATTCGCGACCATAGAGCACAAACTGTCCGGCAATCATCAACGACTCGGCCGATCCACCCGACTGGTTTTCAGTGGTCTGGAACGATTCGTTTGGATCCTTCGAAAAACAGTTCAGGTTGAGGCAGTCGTTCCAGTCGGCGCGTCCGATGAGTGGAAGGCCGTGCGGTCCGAGGTTGTTCACCGTAAAGTTGAACGAGCGGGTCAAATGCTCGAACAGGTCGGTAGCTTTGCTCTCATCGTTGTCATACGGAACCGACTCATCAAGAATGCTCCAGTCGCCGGTTTCCTTGATGTAGGCGGTAACGGATAGGATCAGCCAAAGCGGATCGTCATTAAAGTTGCTGCCAATCTCACCATTGCCGCGCTTCGTGAGCGGCTGGTACTGATGATACGCCGAGCCGTCTTCAAACTGCGTAGCAGCAATATCAAGAATACGTTCCTTTGCGCGTTCCGGAATCTGATGCACAAAACCAAGCAAGTCCTGGTTGGAATCGCGGAAGCCCATGCCGCGACCGATGCCCGATTCAAAGAAAGAGGCGCTGCGCGACATATTAAAGGTCACCATGCACTGGTACTGGTTCCAGATATTGACCATGCGGTCGAGTTTTTCGTCACCGCTTTCCACCTGATAGACATGGAGTAGATTATTCCAATAGTCGGCCAGTATGGTCAGTGCGAGATCCACTTTTTCAACCGTATCAAATCGTTTGATCAGCGCTCTGGCATTGGTTTTGTTGATCACCCCCTTGGATTCCCATTTTTCGTCCTCGGCATTTTCAACATAGCCTAAAACAAAAACCAGCTCGCGCTTTTCGCCCGGCTGAAGGTCGACTTCCAGATAATGCGAGGCAATCGGCGACCAACCGTGCGCTTCGGTGTTGCGCGGAGCGCCTTCTGCCACCACCTGCGGATGATCAAACCCGTTATAGAGCCCGACAAATGATTCGCGGTCGGTATCAAATCCTTGAATCGGTGCGTTTACGGAAAAGAACGCATAATGGTTGCGCCGCTCTTTATACTCGGTTTTGTGGTACAGCACCGACCCATCAATTTCCACCTCGCCGGTAGACAGGTTGCGCTGAAAGTTTTCCATATCGGTTTGCGCATTCCACAAACACCACTCGGCCAGTGAAAACAGCTTCAGCGACTTCGCCTTATCCGAGTTGTTTTCCAGAGACAGCTTGTGGATCTCAGCGTTTACTCCAAGAGGGATAAAGCAAGTGAGCTCGGATTTTACCCCCTTTTTTTCACCTGAAAACTTGGAATAACTCAAACCATGACGGCACTCGTAGGAATCAAGTTTCGTTTGGGTCGGCTTCCATCCCGGGTTCCAAACGGTGTCGCCATCCTTGATATAGTAATAGCGTCCGCCGGTGTCGACCGGCACATTGTTGTAGCGATAGCGTGTGAGGCGCCTGAATTTGGCATCCTTATAAAAGCTGTATCCCCCCCCTGTATTGGAGATCAAACCGAAAAAATCCTCATTGCCCAAATAATTGATCCACGGATACGGTGTTTTCGGATCCGTAATCACATATTCCCGGGCTTCATCATCAAAATAACCAAACTTCATCTCGTCGGCACTCCTTGTTTTAAACGCCATATTGATATATCACTAATAGAACTATGTCAACTCAAATGCTATATTTTAATCATCAATCCAACTTAAAAGCTTGATTTTTACGAGTTTTACATATATCAGTATTCTATCTTTTATAAACGGGAATATATTTATGAGACGCAGAAACTTCATATGCGGTACAGTTTTTACGACTACATCCATTGCCTTATCGGCAAACCAAACCAAAAAACCTAACATCGTTTTTATCATGGCGGACGACCATGCAGCGCAGGCCGTTAGCTGCTACGGAAGCTGGCTTGCTAAGATTGCACCCACCCCTAATATCGACCGGATTGCCCGTGAGGGAGCTCGCTTCGATCATGTTTTCTGCACCAATGCCATTTGCGGCCCCAGTCGTGCGGCAATCCTTACCGGCAAGTTCAGTCACATTAACGGATTTTATAAGAACGAAGGCGGCGGCGATTTCGACGGATCGCAACAAACCTTCCCCAAACTGCTGCAGAAAGCCGGCTATCAAACGGCCGTCATAGGAAAATGGCATCTGGGCACCGCGCCGACTGGCTTTGACTATTCCAAAGTGCTCATTAACGGCAACGGCCAAGGCACCTACTGGAACCCTGAATTTCTGGTTAACGGCAAAAAAAAGGTCAAGGAGACCCAATTCCACTCCACCCGGCAGATTGCCAACGACGCATTGGACTGGTTGAAAAACGGACGCGACAAAACCAGGCCGTTCATGTTGATGTACCAATTCAAGGCTCCCCACCGGAACTGGGACCCCGATCCGGCCTACAAGAATTTGTTTGCAGATATGGATATTCCGGAACCGGAAACCTTTAACGACCTCTATGAAGGGCGAAAAGCCGCCGCCGACCAATGGCAGTCGGTCGAGCACAATCTCAACCCGCTCGACCTCAAACAAACGCCGCCGGAGGGACTGCAAGGCGAGGAACTTCGAGCATGGCTGCATCAAGGCAACAAGAACGAGTTCTGGACCCCCGACCCGGAACTCAAAGGGCAGGCACTGAAAAAATGGAAATATCAGCACTATATAAAAGATTATCTGCGCTGTGTGCGCGGGGTCGACGATGCTGTGGGCCGCATGCTCAAGTATCTTGATCAAGCCGGCCTGGCCGAAAACACCATCGTGATCTACACCTCCGACCAGGGGTTTTATCTCGGCGAACACGGCTGGTTCGACAAACGGTTCATGTATGAAGAATCCTTCCGTATGCCCTTCGTCATCCGCTGGCCCGGAAAAATCAAACCCGGCAGCGTTAACAACGACTTGCTGATGAACATCGACTTTGCCCCCACCCTGCTCGAAGCAGCCGGCGCTCCCATCCCAGACGATATCCAGGGCAAGAGTTTCGCCAAGCGATCACCAAAACGCACTTCGGTTTATTATCATTATTACGAATTCCCCTTCTGGCACCATGTCCAACCCCACTACGGCGTGCGCACCGATCGCTACAAGCTGATCCACTTCTACTACTCCATGGATGAGTGGGAGCTTTACGATCTCAAGAAAGATTCCACTGAATTAAAGAATCTGATCAATGAACCCGAATATGCGGATATTGTCCAAAAGATGAAAGCCGAGTTGAAGAAACAGCAGGCGTATTATGGTGACACCATGAGCCACGAGGAAATGCGCGCAATGACCGACGCCCGCATCAAACGAATCTACAAAGAGGAACGGTAAGAATATGAGTATGAGCAGATCTCTTTCGATCAGTGTTCTGGTTTTTTTATTGTCGTTCAACGCCATGGCCAGGCAAATCGCCGCCACCGATGAACGCATTCAAGTTCATGGCGCAAAATATGTCTCGCGAACAGAAAGCGGGCTGAGCGTTAACCGCATTCGCGAAGATGTCTTGAGCAAAAACCCCAAAGAGCTGGGACTGAACCCTCAAAAGGCGCGCACCACGACCGGCGTGATTCTTAGTTTCCAGACCGACAGCCATAAGATCGGCATCACATTTCGCGCACTTCCGGGCGAAAATCGAGGCTCGGAATTCGGTGTTTTTGAAAATGAAGCGCTCATCCGGGAATTCAAATTTCCAAAAACGGAAAAGCCCGTAAAACTCGAAATTCAATCCAAAGACGCAGGTTCGTCGTTTTTTGAGATTGCCCTGCCGAGTTGGGCCAACGCGGAGTTCCTGTCGATGAACATCGACGACAACGCGCATCTGGATCGACTTCCGGTCGCGGAGAAGAAGGTCTATGTTGCCCTCGGCGACTCCATCTCCCACGGAGTCGGGCAAGGTTCGGCTACCCACAAAACGTGGCCGTTTCTACTTTCCCGGAAACTTGATGCCGAACTCTACAATTTGGCGGTGGGCGGAGGAAAAATATCGATTCCGGTCGCAGCCATGCTCGCAGATTGGGGAAAAATCGATCTGATCACTATTTTAATCGGTTATAACGATCTGCATTTCGATGGAAAGAGCCCCGAGGAATACGGTGAAAAATATAACGAACTGCTTGATGTCATCCGGGAAAACCACCCAGAAACAAAGATCTACTGCATTACCCCCCTTTATACGAAAAACCCCGTCTCCAATAAAACCGGACACTCGATTCAGGAGTTCCGGGAAACCTTGATCCGGCTGATCAAGAAAAAAGGTTCGGCGGACAAAAACCTGCACCTGATCGAGGGCAACCACATCACCTCCGAAAAAAACCTACGAACGGATAATCCTTCCGATCCCGTTCATCTCGGAACAGAGGGTGCGGCAATGCTGGCCGATGAGCTGGCAAGCCGGATTGGGACTGACTTTAAAAAGCGGCAATGAGAAACAAAAGAGAGGGAACGCATGAACAAAGGAATGGTCGGAGCACTTATGCTCGCCACGGGATTAGGCTCATCAGTCTGGGCCATGGAATCAATAACCGGCAGGGTGAACAACACCCGGTTTGATCTCACATGGCCGAGTCAGGTAAACCATGAATATACCATCATGCTCTCCACCAACCTGACGGAAGGATACAGCGAATTCGCCACCGTACAGGCCACACCGCCACTCAATACCTGGTGGGAAGAAATGGGCCACAATGCACGATTCTATACGATTGCGCGGCCTGCACCGACCAACACCCCCGGTAGCCGCACCGTGGCATACGAGATCAATCGCCGCATGGGAAAAGGCAACAACTTCATGGCATCGAAGGCCATGAACGATCAAGGGGCACTGGAAGACTACATCCTGCTCAACAAAAACAACTTCCACCACTGCCGCATCGGCTACAAAATGGATGAGGTCGCCGGCAGCTCCCCGAGTTACACCCTTCCACCCAGCGATCTGGCCGTATTGCAGAAAATGGTCGACTGGTGTCTTTCACAAGGTCTAATTGCTGTAGTGGATCCCGTTCATAACTGGGCGAACGGTCCGGGATTCAGCTACCCTGCCGACCTGCCAAAGCTGAGTAACATATGGATGCAAGTCGCCACGCACTTTGCCGACTACGATCTGGAAAACGTCGCCTTCGAGATCATGAACGAACCCCACGGGGGCAGCATGGTTGCAGAGATCATCGATACCGGGCTCACCGCCATCCGTGGCGTGGCCGGGAACGAAACCCGCGCAGTGATCGTGTCGGGCGATGGGTTTTCCACCCGGCAGGCACTCATCGATGCATTCGACAACGATGAGATCCCTCCCACCGATGACTATCTGATTGGCACTTTCCACTACTACGACCCGAAGACGTTCACCAAGTCGACTCATGCAAGTTACAACCCCGTCTGGGGCTCTTCCGCCGAATTTGCCCAAGTGATTACCGACTTTGATGCAGTATTGACCGCCAACACCAACTGGGCCGTACGCAACAGCACCGAACCGCTCCCCCTCTATCTCGGTGAATTCGGCGTCGACAACGAAGCCGACCTGCACGGTAACGATCGCAAGAAATGGCTCAGCTGGATCCGCCTGCAGGCCGAAGCCTGCGGTATGTCGTGGGCACACTGGAACATGTATCAAAATACCCCCACCGCGAAAGGCATGGGGCCCTGGACGAACACCGAGAAAAACAACCCATCCACCCGCATATTCGATGCCGATCCCGTCGAAGCACTCATTGGCCGCTACGAAGTCGAGGATGGATCCATTGGCGGAGGGGTGACGACCCAAACCGCTTATGCCGGCTACACCGGAACCGGCTATCGCGCCTTCCCTGCCAGCACAGGGATTGGCGTATATGCACAAATCGACGGAATCTATATTCCGAAAACCGACACCTTTTCTGTACAGATCCATTATGCCTCCAATACCGCACGGACGCTACGTCTGGCGAGCCGAAATGACTCCGGCACAACGGTTCAAACGATTACCGGACAGGTTTTCCCGGCGACTGGAGGAATGAACAGCTGGAAGACGGTCGAAATTCCCGTCAATTTTGAAGCCGGCGACAGCGCATCTTTACGCGTGATTGCCGATCCGGACGAAGGCGCAAACCTCGACTGGATCAAAATTACCGACTGACCCGCAAAGGAACTCGCAACCGGCCCCCTTTGTACTGCGGAAAATCCGTGGAAATAAAATGCCAGAAACACTACTCTTGTCAGCGAGTCCACTGCCCCATGGCCCCCCGGATTGAAAGATCAATGCACCGTTGCCAGTGCCATAATTCGGCAACAAAGCTCTGAAAATCCGATTCCAGCGGCCTGAGCGGCCTTCGGCAGCAGGCTGGTGGCCGTAAAACCGGGAATGCTGTTGAGTTCGAGCACATATGGCTTGTTTTCGGGGGAAAGACGAAAATCTACGCGACCAAAGCCTTCTGCATCCAAACTCATGAACGTGGCCAGCGCAATATTCTGAAGCTCGGCTGCCATAGAAGGATCCAGCTCGGCCGGCACCACATAGTTCGTATCTCCGGTAACATACTTGGCTTCATAGTCATACCACTCCGAAGCCGTCTTGATTTCAACCACAGGAAGTACGTACTCATCAACAATACCGACCGTCAGCTCGCGTCCGGGAATATATTCCTCAACCAACGTGTCACCGGAATACTGCACCGCATCGGCAAATGCCGTATCCCAGTGTGAATCTTCAAAAACAAGGTGGCACCCCACACTGGATCCTTCGCGCGGCGGCTTTACGACGAGCGGCACGGGCAGGGTGCGGTTATCGGCCACCGTCAACACCTCGCCCTTCGGAACCGGAATGCCATGGGCGATCAGCCGTTCGCGGGTGAGCACTTTGTCGAAAGAAATCCGACTTGATTCTGCTCCGGACCCAGTGAACGGAATTTTTTTCTCGGCTAGAAAATTTTGAATTCCACCGTCCTCTCCGAACTGTCCATGAAGCGCAACAAAAACCGCTTCCACCGCAGATGGAATGAATGGATCGCGCGAGACAACATCAATCTCATCCACTTCATACCCGCCGTCGTGCAGCCCCTTTGCAATGGCCGCGCCGGAGCGAAGCGATATTTCCCGCTCCGATGAAACGCCACCCTTTAAAACCGCTACTCTACCATATCGACCACTCATACCTGCTCCTTAATCAGTAGCCTTGCATTAGACAAAAAAAATCTTCGGGAGGAAAGTCGCAATGCCAAGCCGGAACAAACTTTGCCGCATCGGTACCCAGTCCATGGACTGGAAAAATTGCGTCTCCCTGAAAAAATTGATAATGAAAGGCGATGTGGAAATTTTTCAAAATGCTGATCGGGATTATCCTGCTACCTGCCTGCTGGGGGGTATCGCTGGCAGTCTATCAACTCTATCAAATCTCCAACGAATCCACGTGGGCGGTCGGGCATGAGGTTTGGGCTCTGCCAGCGGGCTTCTTGATCTGGGTGCTGATTTTCTTTCTGCTGCCCCGCCCCGTGCGCACCTATGTGCTTGGCCACGAACTGACCCATGCCATGTGGGCCTTGATGATGGGGGCACGCATCGGAAAACTGAAAGTCGGAAAATCCGGAGGGCATGTCGAACTCTCCAAAACCAATTTTGTGATTACCCTCGCTCCCTATTTTTTCCCGTTCTACACCTTTCTCGTGATTGCCGCGTATTATCTTTCGGCAATCTGGGTGGACATGGCGCCCTGCCGTATCTGGTGGCTCGGAGCGCTCGGAGCCACCTGGTCGTTCCACATCACGTTCACGATCGATATGCTCTCGCAGCGACAGCCGGATATCCAAGAACATGGCCGGATTTTTTCATACACCATTATCTGCATGATGAATGTGCTTTTAATCGGGGCTTGGATGGTTTTTGTGGGAAGTCCAAAATTTGCTGATCTGGGCAACCTGCTCGCACGGGAAAACACTTCGGCCTATCAATGCGCGTATGCGCAGCTTGTGGCGGGATGGACATGGATACGGGCGTGGGTGGAAAACCGAACGTAGCGTTCTTTATATTTGACCGGAAAAAGCTATTCCGAAAGCTCAAGCACCTCAGGAGCGATTTCCTTGATCATATTATAGCAAAGCTCTTCGATGTGCTCGGCTGAATTGGAAACCAGCGCCTTTTGGGCCAGCTCAACCGAATCCGTGTAATACAGCTTACGAACAACATCCTTGATGACGGGGGCTTGCGATGGGCTCACGCTTAGCTCATCGACATCCAGCCCGACCAGCAGCGGAACCAGCTGTGGGTCGGCGGCCATCTGACCGCACACGCAGGTCCACAATCCATGTTTATGGCTTACCTTCACGACTTGGTTGATCAAACGGATGATGGCCATATGGGTTGGTTTGTAAAGATGGGCAACGTTTTCGTTGCCGCGATCCACCGCCATCGTGTACTGGATAAGATCATTTGTCCCAAGACTGAAAAAGTTGACATGCGGCGCAATCAGGTCGGCGACGATAGCCGCTGAAGGTACCTCGATCATGGAACCAATTCGAATCTTTGCATTAAATGGAATGCCCTGATCCATCAGCTCACTCATACAGATATGCAGTAATGCATTCGCCTCAACAACCTCCTGCACACAGGAGATCATCGGATACATGATCCGAATGTTTTCGTGCACGCTTGCACGTAATATTGCACGTAGCTGTGTCTTGAAAAGTTCTGGCCGAGAGAGGCACAGACGAATGGCACGATCCCCCAGAAACGGATTCAGTTCATCGGGCGCTTCAAAATCTTTCGGCAGTTTATCGGCACCAAGATCAAGAGTCCGGATGACCACGGGCGAAGGGGCCTGACTCTTTGCTGCCGCCGCGTAGGCAGCCGCCTGTGAATCTTCGTCAGGCAATCCATCATCGCCCAGAAAAAGAAACTCGGTGCGGAAAAGCCCAATCCCTTTGGCACCGCGGTTGCCGACGGCATCAAGTTCTTCAAGCAATTCGATGTTAGCCGTGATCGGAACAAGGTATCCATCCTTGGTTTCCGGAGGCTTGTCACGGAGTGTATCCAGTTCCTGCCGGATGTGTTGTTGTTCCTGAGCCCGCTTTTTATATTCTTCCAACCGGTCTTCGGTCGGATTGATAAAGACAAAGCCTTTGCCGCCATCGATCAAAAGGGTATCGCCTGAATTGACCACAGCGGTGATGTTGTGCAGCCCCACAACAGCGGGCACGGAAAGGGCCTTGGCCATGATGGCCGTGTGCGAGGTGGAGCTTCCCAGATCCGTTACAAACGCCTTGACCAACTTGGTGTCAATGCTTGCCGTGTCCGACGGGGAAAGGTCGTGGGCCACCGCAATACAGGGCTCGGTGATTCGGGCCATCTGGTCGATCGACTCCCCGGCCAGATTGGCCAGAATTCGTTTGGTGACATCCCGGATATCGGCGGAACGTTCTGCCAGATAAGAATCCTCGACCCTGGAAAGCATGTCGGCATAGCGATTGGCCACGGACAGAAGCACGGGCTCCACGTTCACACGATCTTTTTTGATGGTGCGGATGACTTCTTCGATAAACGTGCGATCATCCACCACCAAAATATGGGCATCGAAGATGCTCGCATGATCATCGCCTAAAACATCGGCAACCTGCTTTTGGATGCGTTTGATCTGCTCGTGGGTCGCGATGAGCGACTCTTCGAACCGGGCAATTTCCAGCGGCACTTCATCCTCGGTTATGTCGCGTTGAACGGCCTTGTGCGTATGCACGGACAGCAATTGAGCCTTGAATACAGCAATCCCCGGGGAAACTCCGATCCCCTTGAGGGATATTTCACTTTTGATGTGTGCTTCAACCACCGGATCTAGTCCTCATAAAATTTATTTACGAACAGTTCCTCAATCTCGTCCATGGCTTGCTGGGCATCGGTGCCGGAGGCGGTCACCTTCATCGTGCTCCCCGGAAAGCCTTCAATAGTCATCAAGCCCATAATACTCTTGCAAGAAACTATATTCCCATCTTTTTCAATGGAAATATCGCAGGAAAATTTTCCGGCGGCTTTCACCAGCAAAGCGGCCGGACGGGCATGGATTCCATACTCGTTCAGCACTTTTAGCTTCTTTATTACCGTCTCCTCAGCCATGCGATATGCGCCCGTTTGTGAGGCGGTTAATGATTTTATCGTCAAGCTCCTTGGCCGCATCGTGTCCAAGTTCCTTCAACTTCTGGTTAAGCGCGGCCACCTCGACAATATTTGCCATGTCGCGGCCGGACCGGACCGGCAATACAATACGTGAAATGTCGACGTCCATGATCGTCACGGAATCGGGCTGGACCCCGGTGCGGTCTTCATCACCGGAAGGCAATTGAAGGTCGATCACCAGATCCAACTCGGTCTGCCGACGGATGGAGGATACACCAAACAGACTCGGAACATGAATAATGCCGATACCTCGAATCTCCATGTGGTAGCGGGTCACTTGGCTGGCCCAGCACAAAAGACGACCACGGCCGGTGCGCTGCACTTCGGTCACATCGTCGGAAACAAGACTGTATCCCCGCTCAATCAGCGATAGCGCGGTTTCACTTTTGCCAATGCCGGGGGCTCCCCGCAGCAATACGCCAATGCCCATGATTTCCATCATGGTTCCCTGAATGCGTTCATGCGGTGCCGTCAATTTTTCCAGCAACACCGTGCACTCATTCACAAAATTCATCGTCACCATCGTCGTCCGCAGGACCGGCACCTTAAAGGATTCGGCCAACTCCAGAATTTCCGGTGTAGCTTTTCGGCTACGTGTAATCACGATACCCGGGATACCCTGCTCGAACAGCCCTTTTAACCGCTTGAGCTTTTCTTTATCATCAAGGCTTTTCAGGTAGGTGAATTCAGCCAAACCAAAAACCTGCAAACGCTGGTTTGCGAAATACTGGAAAAAGCCCGTTAGCGCCAGCCCCGGTCGGTTCATTGCGATTTCAGGGAGTTTTTTACCCAGATATTCTCCACCCGCAATCACTTTAAGAGATAGCGTTTCGGCTCCCTCATCCAGTAAAGATTTAACAGTAATGGCCACCATTCACCTCTTGAACTTTACGCGTTAACCTACTTTATGATGATCTTGGATCTTATCCCGTTGCTTACGCATCTGCCGCTCAGCATGCTCGATTGAGCGATCGATCGCATCAAACAGGTTTTCAGACCTTTCCGTAGCGGTAATACGAATATGATTTGCCGCTTGTACAACGATCTCCGATACACTGTCGCGCTTTTCCGTATCAAGAATAACACGCACGGTTTCAATACGAGGGAACCCGCCCAGACAACGCTCCAGCTTCTCGCTCACATGAGTCTTGACGTTGTCGGTTACATTGACATTTCGTCCTGTGATACTAATTTGCATGGTTGCTCCTTTCGTTATGTTACATGCTGAACCGCGGTCCCAGATAGAGCTCGCGGCTCACCTCGTCGTTCACTAAAAATTCGCTGTTTCCTTCGCGCAGCACCTGCCCCTCGCAAAGGAGATAGGCCCGATCGACCACGGCCAGGGTTTCACGCACATTGTGGTCCGTAATCAAAACCCCGAGCCCCTTTGTCTTCAGATCACGCACGATATCCTGCACATCATGCACCGCCAAGGGATCCACTCCGCTAAAGGGTTCATCCAGCAGAATGATCGATGGATTTGTGACCAGTGCCCGGGTAATTTCAAGCCGCCGCCGCTCGCCACCACTCAGGGTGTAGGCTTTTTGCTTGGCGAGATGGGCAATCTTCAGCTCCTCCAAAAGGGTATTCAAGCGCTGCTTACGTTCTTTCCCCGAAATTGGCAGCGTTTCAAGAATCGCCATCACATTCTCCCGAACCGTCAGCTTGCGGAAGATGGAGGGTTCCTGCGAAAGATACCCCATGCCCATACGCGCCCGCTTATACATTGGAACCGATGTAACGTTCTTCCCGTTAAAATAAACCTTGCCGGAGGTGGGACGAACCAGACCGACGATCATATAAAAGCTTGTGGTTTTTCCCGCTCCGTTCGGGCCAAGCAATCCGACGATTTCGCCGGGCATCACATTGACCCCCACTTCACGAACAACCTTGCGGCCCTTGTATGCCTTAACCAGTTTTTCTGTCTGAATCAGATAGGTATTTTCTGCTGCCATTTCAATCGCTTAAATCTTCAAGGAACTTTGCCTTGGTTTTTTCATCCGGATAGAGCAATACGCGTGCATTGGGTTCACAAACCATTCTCTGCGTTTGAGGCCAGAATAAGATCCGGTCGCCGGTCATTATACTCTTTCCCTGCTTAACTTTGGGGTCATCGTCCAGAACCATTTTTGCTTCATCAATATGATAGCTCACTCGTCCCGCCAGCGCCTTCCTGTCGTCTAGTTGTATTATTACCTCGGATTGTGCCTCAATCCAATCTATTTCGTTGTCATCTTTTGTATAAAGGACCAGTTTACCGCAATTCATTGAGGCCCGCGGATCGCGTACACGGACGGACCCCTCCAACTCGGCCACCTTTGCGTCTTCCTGATAAACAAAGTGATCAGCCCGGATTTCGGTCTGCACCGGTCCTCTGGAAACGCCCTCGATCTTCAATCCCATTTGACCGGAAATCTCAAGCAGCACATTGGGTTCGCAAATCACTTTCCGCCCATCGGCAATCCAGATCTGGATCCGTTCGCCCGACAGCCGATTTTCGCCTTCGGCCACCGATGCCTGCCCGCTCAACAGAATCTGACCGAGTTTATAATCGTAGACGACCCTCTCGGCCCGGGCCTTGCGGTTTTCGCTATGGATAACTACGCCGCGCTTGGCTTCGATATATTCCACTTTGTTCGACACCGAAAAGCGGCCGATCAGCGATGTACTCTCCAGCTCGCCGCGATCATCCACCACCTTCACATTTTCATCCAGGCGGGCAACGCGGTTCTTATAATCAAAATCCAGGCTCGTTCCCGTCAGTAAAATCTCGCCTGCCCCACGCTGCGCCGTCTTTATTTCTTCGAGCCGCTTAAAAAAATCAGGACGCGTTTTTTCCGGCAACGCTGCCGAAGCAGGCTCCACAGATTCGGTACCGGCCGGCACCACCTCGACAGTTGCCGGTTCTTCTTCAGCGGACACCATAGCAGCATCCTCCGGCAAGGGCTGAATGTCATTCCGCTCTTCATCGGCGGAGGTCGAGCGATCCCGCCTTGAACACGCCGAAGAAAAAGCAAAACACACGACCAAAACAACGTTGCACCATCTGCGCATCATAGCTCCAGCCCCCCCTTTCCGAGAGCCGCTTTCTTAACCAACACTTTTGAATCGTGATGAATCGTGAAACGGCTGTCGTCGGACGAAAAATCAAATCCTCGACCGGCAATGCTCATCGATTCCAGTTCAATCAACACATCGCCCTCCGAGTAGACCGAAAGCACCTTTTTACCTGCGGAACCATCCGGCTCGATCATCCTCGAAAAGCACTGCGGAGCAAACACCGTCATCATTATCTCCCCATCCTGATAGACATCGATCCGGAGATTTGTGATATCCGCCACCCCATCTGCAAGCACCTTCGCAAAGTCGCCGTATAACAGGGCTTTAAGATTTCCTTTGTCGTCGTAATAAGGCGCCTGAATGCCCTCCACTTCCATGCCGGATTCCATATAGGAATCCAGCCCCTTGGACGATTTGGCGGCAGGCTCTTGAGCATGCACTGAAGTGCATGTAGATGACAGGAGCAGGAGATAAAATAAAACACGTTTCATGAGTTGCTGACAGGTTGTAGCAGAAGAAAACAAAGACCGCAAAGAAAACCCTTTCAGGTTCTTTGCGGCCTTGCCGTTTTCAACATTAAAAGTCCTAACCGACTTCAACAATACTGGGGGTGTAATCGATCGGCGGTATGTAGCCCAGCAACGCGATGCAAGTGGCTGCAAGATTGGCGACCCCCGCATCCGAGATATCGGCTTTGCGGGCATGAGCCACACCAGACGGATCATAGACAATCGCCGGAACGGGATTGAGCGAATGGGCGGTTTTCGGTTTGGTTCTTCCTTCATCATCCAGTTTCAGCTCGCCGGTCTTCTTATCCAGTTCACACATATCGTCCGAGTTTCCGTGGTCCGCGGAACAAACCATGATGCCGTTGGTTTTCTTGAGCGCTTCCATGATTTTTCCCACGCCTTCGTCAACCGCTTCAACCGCCGTCTTCACTGCGCCCACCACGCCGGTATGCCCTACCATATCGCCATTCGGATAATTCAAACGGATAAACCCGTATTCACCGCTTTCGATGGCCTTTACCACTTCTTCCGTAACTTCATCGGCCTTCATGCGCGGCGCATCTTCGAACGGGCAGACATCGGACGGGATTTCCATCCAGGTTTCGGTTTCGAATTTTCCGGAGTTGTTGCCGTTGAAGAAGTAGGTCACGTGGCCAAACTTCTGTGTTTCGGAAATGGCAAATTGCTTTACGCCTTCATTGGAGAGATATTCACTCATCGTACGGTCGATCGCCGGCGGGGTAACCAGATATTTTTCCGGAACCCCAAGGTCGCCGTCATACTGCATCATACCTGCATAAAGAACGTCCGGTTTCGGACCGCGATCAAATTCAGTAAGTTTATCGGCCTCGAAGGCCTTGGTGATCTCCAGCGAACGATCCCCGCGGAAATTAAAGAAGATTACGCTGTCGCCATCAACAATCGGGCCCACAGGCGCACCGTCACGCTCAATCACAAAAGCCGGAAGATCCTGATCGAGAATGCCCGGCTGCTCGGCACGGAAAGTTTCAACGGCTTCGCGCATGGAGGCAAAGGTACGGCCTTCGGCCTTAACGTGGGCCTTCCAACCGCGATCAACCATGCTCCAGTCTGCGTCGTAGCGATCCATGGTAATATTCATGCGGCCGCCGCCAGATGCCACGCAATAGTCGACCGAGCCATCGGCATTGATGCCTTCGAGAAATTTATCGAAACGTTCAACATATTCGAGAACGGAGGTCGGCGGAACATCGCGCCCGTCGATCAACGGATGAATGCGTGCTGTTTTAACGCCGCTGGCTTTTGCCGTGTTCAACATGGCTTCGAGATGATTAATATTGGAATGCACATTGCCGTCGGAAAAGAGACCAATAAAATGAAGCGTGGAGCTTTTACCGTTTACATTGCCAACGAGCTCGGTCCAAACAGAGCCTTCAAACATGGAGCCCGTGGCGATGGCATCGCCAACCAGTGCCGCGCCCTGAGCGAATACGCGCCCGCAACCAATGGCATTATGGCCGACTTCGGAGTTGCCCATGTCGCCATCGTCCGGCAGGCCAACCGCAACACCGTGTGCCTTGACTTCGGCATAGATGGCATTTTCGCGTAGCCAGTCCAGATTGGGGGTATTCGCAATTTTCACATAGTCGCTTTTTGGATTTTTGCCAATTCCAACGCCATCCATAATGACCAGCACGACGGGTCCATCCGGCCCTTTAAATGTTTCATTCTTCTTCAACTTTTCCATCTCCATATCTCCCGCGCTTCGCCCTCAGGCCAAGCCGTATATTGCTTATTCGCTAATGATTATCCGGGCCGATCCGAAGCAGATACAGCACAGGTCTCGTAATAACCATTTAACCCACCTTAATAAACCAAATCTTCCGGCATCCGGAAAATCCCTCAAAAACGGCGCTGAATATGCCCTGCCCCATCCGGATTGGCAAAAGAATTACGGCGCTTTTCCACAGGGCGAAAACAAGCCTTCTCCCCGTTCAAATCCCGCATTTTCAGGCCACCAAATAAAGGTTGATTTAACGAACCATTTCTTTTTGCACCTGCAATTGGACACGACCGGTTTTAACAGTTGAATTCAATGGGGTAATAAACGTATCATTCTGATAATGGTTTATTGAAGATACTTCGCCAGATCAAGGAAGGCCGTCAGGCGCTTAGCGTTAAACGGCGGGTTCTCATTCCCGAGCACAAGAAAACTGGTTAATATATGGCCCAAAAGTTTGTTTCAAAAGACGACGCGCTCAAGGTTATCCAGCGACTTCGCGACAACTCAGCGGAACATATCCCAGCAGCGGAACTGTACTTCCGCGGAGTATCCCTGCGCGGTATCGACCTCAAAGGGTTAAACCTGATGAATGCGTGCTTCGTCGAGGCCGACCTGTCAGGGGCCGACCTCAGCGGCGCCAACCTGTTCAAAGCCGACCTGAGCAAGGCCAACCTGATCAATGCAACACTGAACGACGCGGAGCTGACCGGCGCAAACCTGTCGGGAGCAAACCTCGAAGAGGCCCAGGCCGAACGGGCAGGTCTGGGCATGGCAGTACTGAAAAACACCCGGATGTTCAATGCCGTCCTCGCCAATGCAACGCTCACCAAAACCGACCTGTCGGAAGCGGACTTACGACATGCCAACCTCTACCGGGTGAGAATGCGCGAAGCCGTCCTGCACCACACGGACTGCACCGGAACCGACTTGCGGGGGGCCGACCTGTCATTCTCCGATTTCGCCGGAGCAATCATGAACAATGCCGACTTGCGGGATGCACGCCTACGCCAGGTGACAGGCTATAAGAAAGCAGAATGGTACGGAGTGGATATTCGAGATATCAACTTTTCAGGGGCCTACCAACTCCGGCGCTTTGTGATCGATGAAAACTATCTGAAGGAATTCAGGGGGGTAAGCAAATTTAATTATCTCATCTATCGGATCTGGTCCATCACAAGCGATTGCGGCAGAAGCATCCGCCGCTGGTGCCTGTTGATACTGGGTATTGTATTGATTTTCGGTATACTTTTCTCTTTAACCGGGGTGGATTACGGCACACATAAAAACTGGATTGGACCCTTTTACTTCTCAGTGGTAACCATCACAACCCTCGGTTATGGCGATATTGTGCCGATCTCCCCGATGGCCCGAATCACGGCCATCTGCGAAGTGTTTATCGGCTACATCATGCTCGGCGGACTTTTGGCTATCTTTACGAACAAAATGGCGCGGCGAGGAGATTGATCAATCATGTTTAATTTTTTTAAGCGGACCCAACGGGACCCCAGGAAGAATCTAAAAGCATTGCTGGGCGACTATGAGCTGCCTCGATTCCCGGCGGTTGTGATGGATGTTCTCGCGATGCTGCGAGACCCTAACGCCGAAACCAGCGATATTGCCGATAAGATCCAGATGGACCTCAATATGAGCGTAAAAATCCTCCGCCTGATCAACTCCGCCGCATTTGGCCTGTCCACCAAGGTTTCCAACCTGCACCACGCCGTAACCATTCTCGGCCGCTCCCGGCTCGAATCCATGTTGCTCACCTATGCCGTCGCCTCCTCGATTCCTCCCACGATGGACTGCATGGATGTTTCGGTTTTCTGGCTGGCATCGGCACGCCGAGCCTGCCTCGCCAAACACCTGGCCCAGCGCCTGCATGCCGCAACCCAGGCCGACAGCTTTACAGCAGCCCTGCTACAGGACCTCGCCCTTCCCTTGATTTCCGAACGGAACGGGAAAGCCTATACCGATCTCATCAACCAATGGCATGCGGATCCAGAGGCGGATATCGGCAGTATGGAACAGGAGGCATTCGGCTATGATCACTCCACCATCGGCGCGCTGATTGCCGAAGAATGGGGCCTGTCCGATTATCTCATTCAGTCCATTGCCGGCCACCACGACCTCTCCGAACACTCTGCCGCAGAGCCCGCCGTTCGACTCGTTTCTCTAGTGCGCTACCATGACGAAGAAGACAACGGTCTGGAACACCTAATCAAAACGGCGGAAGATGATTACGGCATGGACCGTACGTTGATGGAGGAATTGGTTTCCGTAGCCTTCGATGAAGCGGAACAATTTGCAGGAACCTTCAGCTAGATCAGGTATCGACCCGCCCGTCCAACAGAGGGAGCAAGCCAACCTCAAGGCCGAGCTGACTCATGGGGAAGTGCTCCTCCACAAGAAGCAAACGGGCTGACCAGACCACATCTGAATTTCAGCCCGTTTTTATGTCGACCGTTACCAGAATAAAAAAGCGCCAACCAAACAGAGCAAAAACATGACTGCGGGCGGCATGATTTGAGAAAAGGGATGCCTTGCCCTTGCGTGCTGGGAAAGCGCCCCCATCATAACCCAGGCCAGCCCGGAATACGCCCAGAACATAAGCGGTTCAATCCACAGACCAACCACGGCAATAAGCTCCAGACTGCCGATCAAATACATGATTCCAACGGGCAGCCGAAATTCCGTGAATTGTTTGACGAAAAAAGGAACCTTCGCCAGCTTGGCACACCCGGCGGTAATAAAGATCAAACTCACAACCACCTTGAAGACCACAAAAAATGCGTTCATTTTTTTGCTCCTTTTCTCCTTTTGAGCGTCAAAATGCATGGAGCGTTGAATCTCCATACGTCAATTATGCTTCGATGGCGCATTGACGTTTGAACGCTTATGGTGTTCCCTCTGTCTGTCTCATACATGGGGATGACTGGTTTCGACGGGTAAGTTGAAGCTTCAGTGGCGTGTCGAGGTTG
>CAZWZW010000003.1:0-50883 GCA_964639125.1 uncultured Verrucomicrobiota bacterium | reverse complement strand
GGCTACCCGAAGTGTGCCCTTTTCAATTTTGCGGGCTACCCGAAGTGTGCCCTTTCAGTTTTGCGGGCTACCCGAAGTGTGCCCTTTCAGTTTGTCCCGCGGCTTATCCGAAGTGTAGCCATGTATGAAACCAAAGCGAGTGTAGCCCGGAGGGATTAACCGAGCAACAGACCGAAGAACGGGCAAAACTCGGCAGCCTCGTCGCCCGGAAAGCATCCCACGTGGCCAAAGCTCCGAGGCCATCGCCGGCCACAAGACAGAGGCCAATACCGGCTTTTCAGATTCCGCTCGGCCCGAATGGCCGGGCTTACACACTCTCGATCGGGACAGACTCGCAAACCTCGCGCCCTTTCGGTCACGCCGTTTGCTTTTCACATTCCACAAGACACTGTCGGTATGGACCACTTTCGGACTGTCCGCCCCACCCATATCCGCTCAAGGCCAGTGAAGGAATATGTCCAGCCTCTTTCCGCACCGGCTCGCGCACTCACACGGTGCTCTTCGGATTCGGCTTACGTAAGGCATTACATAACGGTTTTTGTTGCAACACCATTCTCGTTGGTCACTGGGTGTCGACAAAAAAACGCATTATGTAAACTGGCCTTCCAGATTTGCCCCGACCTCGGGAGCAAGGCACGTAAAGAAAACGTAAAGCAAACGTAAAAATGCGAGTGTACCCGAAGGGTTAACCGAGCTGCAAAAAAAGTGTGAGTGCGTGAGCGAATGTAGCCGGAGGATTATCTGAGCGAACCTATGAAAAGTGAAGCGAGTGTACCCGAAGGGTTAACCGAGCGTCTGTGCGAGAGTGGGGGAGGGAGTGTAGCCGAAGGATTATCCGACCGACCCGGCGGGAGGGCTTGTGCCCTCAACGCCGTCGCCGGTTCTTCCGCCAATTCAGGAAACCTTTCCAAGCACCATACAGGGATACGATCGCTGCGAAGGACTCTGCATCGGATATGGTCTGCCCGAACTGGGCGACCATCCGCTGCAGCAATACCGCTCCGACAATGGTTAGCAGAGGGGCTTCCGCCCCCTTTACCATTGTCTTCGCTTTACTGTAGCCAAATGGTTTCACGTGAAACCCCCTATTGCACACCGGGATGGCCGGACCGAATGACCATCACTTCGTGTTTGTGGATATGTTCGATACGATTCCAGGACCAATGCACGAAATTGCGTTCAGGATACAGGATCAATTGACGATACGGATAGCCACCGTTTATGATCCGAATAAAGACATCGGCGGCAGCCATATCGGGGGAAACAAGATCCACGGCACAATAATTTGTATAGGCAATCTCCGGATCGTCCGACTCGCCCACCAGGTGGTTCGAATAGTCCGACCCTCCGACCAAATCATTGAGCCGTTCCGACCTCACACCGGATGTCGGCCGAAGCCGAACGTCCGGGTGATCGGCGCGAAAGGGATCCCCACAATTCAAAACCCACCAGGCAATCGACCGGGCTATACGGTTATTGAAGGGGATCTTCTTGACCTCGCCCGGAAACCGGGAGCTCGCGTAGAACTCCCGGTATGTGAATTTTTTCCGGACAGTGACGGCCTGATCGAGGCTAATCAAGATATGCCTCAGCATCAGGCTCGTCCGTCTCCCACATAGTGAGAGTCGCACCAGTCCAATTGTAGGCAATCTTGTTGATCTTCTTTCCGGGCTCCTGATCCTTCGGCTTCCACATAACCCAAATGTTTTTGGATTTGACGCCGACTTCATCGCCTTCAACCCGATTCTGATCGAGAACGTTCTGCGTTCCTTTCTTCACGGGTATTTCCCGGAACACATAACGGCCCTTCCACTTTTTGCCGTGCAACACGACCTCAAGAAACTTGGGCTTACGCTGTACGAAATCATAACTCCCCTCGTCCTTGATCCGCATAAATGCGTTCAAGTTCTTCGTGGGGTTACCCGGCTGTCCGGGCTTGATGATGCCGTCTACACCCATCCATTTCGGGTCGTGATACTTCTTTTCCTGACACATGACCTTTTGTCCGCCCGCCGATTTCGTAGGCTCTTTGAAGCATGTCCACCCCCACATACGGGGTGTACGAGGTGCGCCAAAACGAAGATCCCAATGGGCCTTCTTGCCCCACCAATGCTTCTGCATCACAAACTTACCGGCGTACTTCCAGGCACGGGCAAGCTGCTCTCCCGCGATCGACCGGAGCTCGATGCTTGGTCCAGCAGGGCCGGACGGATCGACATTGATATCAACCCGATCAAAGAGTGCCTCGCCGAGGGCATTACGGATCAAACCCGTCTGCTCTTCGGTCAACTCCTCGGTAACCAAAATGTCGATATCGTTTGTACTATATCCCTTTTCCACCAGGCCACCGGTCAGATAGATGAGGAAGGACCGCTCGAAGCTAAGAAGCTTCGAAGTCACCTGGCCAAGCGTGATTACATTGCTATCCTGATCGGGCTCACCAGCGCCCTTACGAACAGCAATCTTGTCCAGGGTAGAAATGGGGTCCGGATTCTTCTTGTCATCGCGGCGCTCCAAAACCTTCGGAGCAAACCACGTGAAGTTTCCTTCATCGTCTTTGGTAACCTTATCCACACTGACGCGAAGGATAGCCCCCTTATCGGCTTTGATGGAGGTCGCAAAGGTTTTGCCGATCTCCTGCGCCTGGTCGCCGGAGCCGACGCCGCAGGTATAGACAAAGCCGCCGCCGTCTTTCTCTTCACGCTTCAGGACTTCACAATCAACCTCGGATTGGATTTTCCACTTGAACGTTTCCTTCTCACCCTCGGGGGTGTATTCGGATTCAACGTTCTTGACCATGGTTCCTTCCCGGGTTGCGATCTCGCGGATCTTGCCCGGCAACTTGTCGCCGCCCTTGACCCGCTCGAACTTCGTGCGCTGGATCTGATCCGAGTTATCGACCAGGGCGTCGAGAACTTTCCGGCGCGCGCGCAGGGGTTCCTTCCGCAGATCGGAACCCTTCGAAAGCATGACGTCAAAAGCCTTGAAGCGGAAGGCCTTATCGTCAGACGAATCGGCCGACTGCAAATACGCCGTAACATCGGAATGCCCCAGGCGCTGACGGCCACGCATCTTGACCATTTCCCCGGCGATGATATAATCGTCGCCATTCTCGGACTTGGCGTCTTCAACGATGTTCGGAAACTTCGCCGAATGTTCGTTGCCTTCATCGGAGAAGATCTTGACATCATCGCCCTTGCGATGGATTTCCATCCAAACGCCGTCGTATTTGGGCTCGATGAAATACTCGCCCTCAAGATCGGCAAAGCCCTCTATGTCGAAAAATTCGTTGTTCTTCGAACCGGATTTCCGGGGTTTGACCGGACCAGCAGGAACACCGAATTTCAGATCCGCAACCTTGTTGACAAGCTGCACACCGCAATGGTCGCAGAGCTCCATGGATCCGATTTCATACGGAAGACCGCATTCACAATTGGCCGACTTTTTGCCTTCCAGATAGGCCTTATCGGGGGTATGCTTGTGCAAACCCTTGGGATTGGAAGCGTCATGTCGATGCTTTCCTTCCTTTTTTTCGATGCTCCATACTTCAGTATGAACACCGTCAGTACCATCTTCATGACTGTGATCCCCGGCCTTTGTGCCGCGGGATCGGCTATGCCGATGTTGGCCTTTAGGATTCGATTTGTCATGGCTGTGGGTAGCTACGGCATCAGACCCTTTCTGAGGGGCCAACAGATCCTCCTTGGCGCTGGATCCATCTGCAGCGTTTTCGGACTCTTCTGCAGGGGCGTTACCGGGTTCGGGCTCACCCGAAGCGGGTTCGCCAGTCTCGCCAGCTTCTCCGGCACCGCTTTCATCGGCTGCAGATTCGCCGCTCATCGGATCGGTTTCGCTATCTGTAGATTCGTCTGTCTGATCTTGCCCGCCCTCGGGCTCATTTTCCGGCGCTTCAGCACCAGCCGGTTCGGCATCACTTCCTGTGCCTGCCTCTCCTTCTGCAGCTTCACCACCTTCGGTCTCGCCTTCCCCGCCCTGATCGTCGGGAGCATTCCCCCCCGGGGTATTATCCGGTTGGCCTTCGCCTTCGGACTCTTGCCCGGCGGTTCCTTCGGGTTCGCCACCTGCGTTCTCAGGTTCACCGGTAGCCGGTTCACCTTCGCCCTCGCCTGCTTCGGACTCAGCGGTCGAAGATCCCGCTTCACCTTCACCGGCTGGCTGGCTGTCGGCTGCGCCTTCGCCATCGGTGGCTGGTGCGTCGCCTGATTTTCCTTCGGCTGATTCTGCCGTTTTCGGCTCAGTTTCGCCAGTTTTACCAGTATTGTCAGTTTCCGTGCTTTCCGTGTTAGACGTCCCGTCCGTTTGATTTTTTTGGTCCTCCTCCGGCGACGCGGACTCCAATTTCACCACGCTCCCACATTTACATTCAGAAGGCAACTCGCCTCTCACCGCTACCAAAGCTTCACATTTGCCGCATTTTACGACCTTGACATCCTTCTCGCCTGCTGCTTTCAGCGCTTCTTCGACAGCATCATAACCAATTTTCTCTTCGTCAGATAACGCGCTGTTCAGCGATCCGGCTGTTTTCTGAAATGCACCACGATATACGTGGCTCAGCTCAGCAACGCCTTTGATCTGGCTCGGATAATAATAGCACACTTGCTTCTCGCCACCGACGTCGTAATCCTCGCCCAATTTGTGGTCGCACTTTGAAATGACCATCTGCTGACCAAAGAAGTTTACCGAATCCCACTTCGTGTGGCAAATGGAGCAACGGGCTTCGGTATACCAATAACTGATGCTTCCTTCGCTCCTGATCCCGGCGTCGATCTCCCTGGCGATCTTCTCATATTCGGGGATTCCAGCCAGAAAATAGTACCACGCCTTGACCATCTTTTCGCCGTTCCGCTCCTGCACTTCTGCTTTGTACACTCGCGCCCAGGGCACTTTATCCATACGATGGCCTTCCATCATCGGAGCACCGGGCAACAGGTTGGCCAACCTGGCCAACGAGCTCACCTTCTTGCCGTTCAGTTCCCGCTCAGGATGAATCGACATCTTGGTTGTGGGGGATTCGCCAATGCAGAACATGGCCCGAACGTGAATCTCGTCAGTCTTCAACGGACGAAGGGGTCCGTTCTGTTTCAGCCCGTTGATAAGCTTCAGCTCATCATCGGAAATAGTGTCCTCATACTGGCAGGGTTCGTTCCCGGCCTGGAGTAATGCAAAGAATCGGTGCTTCATGCGGAAGCCTCCATGTTGGGGTGAATGGAAAAACAAGGGGAAATTATTCCGGGTTTAATTCTTAAAACACTCAAAGTGGTCATACTGGGAAAATTAAAGACATTTGACAAATCAGTCAACACCTATTATCGTTTCTCATGTAGACCTACAACACCAACAAGGAGTTTCCCCCTATGATCGACCAACTTGCTGAATGTATGACAATCTTGTATGGTTCCACCAAGCTGAAGCGCTTGCCGGACACCATGACAGCCAAATACCTGCGACTTTACCTTCTGGCCCGATCCATGAACACCGACCTGAAATTGCTGCACAAAGACGGGGAAATGTCCACGTACCAGATGGCAAAGTACCTGAAATGCGATGTCAGGACAGTGGACGGCATGATCAATGCGGCCCACGACAAGGGCCTACTCAAACACTCAATCCACAAGAAACGCTGTTATGCCTGGCAATTCCCCGACCTGCTGGCCGAGGCTGAACACCACATGGCATTGAACCAACTCCGGGTGATGCTACCCCAGGCCAAGATCGAGTTCCTTCAGAAACGAATGCAGCTGTCCACCGAGTACGTTCAGGATAAAATCGAAAAATGGCAATTCAGCTGCATTTCCAAAGACCACGAAATCCTCTTCGGGATGATCTTGCACAACAGGTAGTACCGCAACGAAACCGGATACCACATGTAGCGGTTGACAAGTCCTTGTCAGAAGCTATTTTAATAACCACATGACAAACTCCAGATCATAACAAATCACTCCCGGCAGGGGTCGGCAAGCCTGCCCTGGTACGTGCGTCATGTCACGTAAGCCCCTGCCGGGGATTATACAGGAGAACCAGTGGCACAGGACAAAGACCAGTTCGCCCCGATATACACGCCGATACTCGATCATGTCCAGGACGGGCGTATGACCCACGAAATGTTCACCCTATATGTAATCCTCCACCTTATTCAGGACTTCAAAACAGGATGTGTAACCCAAACCAATTACAAAGAGCTGTCCGACCTTTTCAACGCATCGGTGAATACGACCCGGAAAACCATGCGGGCTCTCTGCCCACACTACATCCAGTTCGTACCCAAACAAGGAATTCGCTATTTCAAGGTAATTATCATGAATCGGAGAAGGCCCGGACGGGAGATTATGAACCCTAGAAATTCAAATGGTCAAAGTTTGACCATATGCAAACCGTGCACATTTCCAAATGAGCAAAATTCGAGCCCTAATGAGCAAAATCAGAACCAACTTATGCAAAGTTTGCATGGGTCTAGTATATACTCCAGAGTTACAGAGAACAGAGAAACATCCCACCCACCCACCGAGCAGGTTTTTGGCTTCGCCAATGAGGGAGAAAAAGGCCCAAGCCCAAGCCAAAGGCAAAGCCAAAGGCAAAACCAAAGCCCAAGCCAAAGCCCAAGCCAAAGCCCAAGCCAAAACACCAAGCCGGGGGCTACGCCCCCTCCGTCAGGAGAAGAAGACACCCCGCGCGCGCCGCTGCCCCCTCACATGGAATACGACAGCAAAGGCAGGGAGAAGCCCCTGCACTTCCCCGACGAATGGAACGACATGACCCCGGGCGATAGGCTCGACTGGTCCATGGATAAGGAATTCGACCAACAAACCGGCATACTCGTACGAAAGGAGAATGAATGCCAAAAAGAATAACCGTCGCCGATCTGGTCGGCATCGTAGGGCGCCTCAACGTAGAAATGGACAATCGGGACGACTTGTCCATGTCCGCCGGGCTTTACTTGAGAACAGACGGGTACCGCCACGACGTCAAATGGATGGGCGATTCCCTTTGGGATAACGAGGACAACAGGCCTGAAGAGGAAACGGTGGAGACCACCGAAATCCACATCCGGGAATCCATTGCCGCCCTGGCCGACTATACCGCCAACTTCAAGAACATGGATTCACAAGGGAAAGGGTGTTTCCACCCCGGCATAATGTGCTCAGCCTGCAAAGATCAGGCGAATTGGCCAAATTGCGCAAAAGCAAAACAAGACCAGGAATCTTACACGGCTATAACTCCGGGCTCCGCCCATCGTCAGCCGCAAGAAAAGGCAGGCTCATAATGGCAAAAACCAAAACCCCGAAAATCCCCCACATGATATCGACCACCGAAATGAATCATCGCCTCCTGGCCGAAATCAGGGTGCTCGGCCGGATCTTCGGATTTGGCGCGATCATGCAGGCCACCAATGCGGCATGGAACCACCAGGCCCTCGAGCTGAGACGCCCGGGTGAAGAGCGCACAATCGGGCCGGCTGCGGCAACGACAGTGCTCTGCGAGTGCCCGGAACCCGGCAAATGCGAATGGTGCTGCGGATCCGGTTGGCTCACTAAACACGTAAAATCGTTGAAGGAGAAAAAGGCATGACAGAAAAAAGTAAGGCTTCCTGCTCGAACTGCTTTCATCACTGCGTTTGCAGTATTGACCGATCCATGTACGGAAACAGCGTTATCACCCTGGGGTCCGATACCACATTGACCCTATATCCAAAACCCGGGGACGTACTGTTCGGAGAGCTGCAGGATCTATGCGCCCGCTACTGCGACCATTACCTGTCCGTGGGCCAGGGGAAAGACACAATCGCGGCCGTGCCAATCGAGGGCCACGGGTCATACTTCCCCTTGGGTAAATTCATCCACGACCAAAAGGCCTGGTCAGAAAAGACCTTTGGGTCCGGCACCCGCACCGAGGGCATTTTGCGGCACATCGAAAAAGAAATGGCAGAGATCCGGCAGGATCCCACGGACATTATGGAATGGACCGACATTCTCCTGCTAACCCTTGATGGAATATGGCGCCGGGGATTCGATGCTTCGGCGATCTGCTCCGCCCTGGTCGCAAAGCAAACCCAAAACTTCCACCGGGAATGGCCCGCAGCTGGGCCACAGGATGAACCAAACGAGCACATTAAAACCCATGAAAAGGTAGGCCCGATATCGCAAGGCCGGATCCATGTAAACCAAGTGTACCGAATTCAAAACAACTTCCACAAATCGGAGTCAAGCCCGACATATCGTATCATGGGTGCATGGACCAAAACCGTAGGCGGTCACTGCTGTTTGGTCCGCACCGACGGCAAGGGACACGCGTACGCCGGTAAAATGGTACACGTAAAAAGCGTGTGGGATATCTCAGCCCGGGAATTCGAACTCATCACCGACGGAAAGCCAGCATGGTTCCGCCTGGTCAAGGAGGACGAATCATGAAAGGGCTTCCAATTGCATTCGTCGCAATCTGCATCGGAGTTTTGATCGGCATGGTTTGCGAGCAGGGCTGCGCCCTCATGTCGCACACTATGGAAATTGACCCCGAATACATCGACTATGCCGTTCGTGCGGAGTTTGCCGACTCCGCCACCGTAGTCAAGAAGCTGAAGAACGGCAATGTAATTATCAAATTCCACTACTCAGAGGATGAATGATGCAGAAAAACGAACTCCTGGCAAAGACGGAGATTCTCGGGATCCCTGTCGAAATACGCCGGTACACCGACGATGCGCTGTTGCACATCACGGTCAAAACGCCTGAGAAGGGAACTAAAGTCCGGGCCCCTTCGGTTCCAACCCTCATAAGACTTGAGCTCCAGGGCGGTCCGCTCGAAGTGGAAACTATTTCCGGTGATACCAAAGGCTTGCTCATGCAATACCCGCCCGCAGTCAGCAGTCACTCGGGACCGTCTTTCATTATGAGATATCCGTCACCAAAACAAGGAGGATGAGTGGATATTCACATCGACGAATCTATTGCAGTCATTATTATTACCGGCTACTTCGTAGCGTCAGCCCTTTCCATGATACCGGCCTTTCTGGCACTCAAAGCAGCCAAGCTCAAAAACTCCAAATCAAACATTCACATTGCCGTCCATGAGGCGCCAGGCAATTCTGAAGTACCGTCGCCAAAAGTATTTATCACCGATCACCAAGGGAGGCAGCACAGTGTCTGATACATGCGCAGCTTGCGGAGCCCCAATTCAATGGGTCGAAACAATGAATCAAGCCCGGATGCCAGTCAACCCGGGCCGATGGACAGTCATGACTAAAACGCCCGAAGCCGGGATCTTTCGCGCGGTGTCCGGCTTCATAAGCCACCACGCCACATGCCCGATGGTTTGGCAATTCAATCACCGGATGGGCGAAGAGTGGAACGATGCAGAAAAGCTTGACCCGTCAAACGGTGCGCTTTGCGTCGTGGCGCTCAGCGACAACACTTTCGACGTTGCAGCACAAAGGGCGGGCTGTTGGCCGTACGAAGGTATCAAGGTTGTCAAGTGGTGTCACTTCGACCAGAAGTGGTTTTGCCGACTGGTCCGGGCCGAGCTTGCCCGGCACGCGGATCGACAGATTCTCGATCGCATGAGAGTCTGGTATGGGCACCACTCGAAACATTTGTCGAGGGACGACAAAGCTCAAGCAGAACTCGAAAGCATTCTCGGCATCGAGAAACCGGAGGAAAATTGATGGGAAGAGAAAGAGTGTATCTCCACCAAATAATGAGAGAAGTCTTACGACGTCCGCACCACAAATTCGCAGCCGGAAAGCTCATTTTCCAAGACGACCATGAGTGTACGAAATACAACAGAGGTGGAACCTGCAGGATTGCTCGCACTGCCTCGCTCGATATTTCAGCAGACATTATGCTGGGCGCCTGGGTTATGATAGGCCATGGCGCTCAGCTGCTCACCCACAAGCACAAATTCTGCGAAGGGCCGGGCGCATTGCCCCGTCTGCTTCAGCACGAACGAGACGTCAAATCCACGATCCAGGTGTACCCGAAAATCATTCAGGACAATGTTTGGATTTACTCAGCCACTATCATGCCTCAATGTAATTTCATTGCCCGCGACTGCATCATCGGTAAAGGCGCGATCGTTACCAAACCAATCACTGAATCAGGGACAATTTGGGTCGGGAACCCGGCCAGAAAGATCAAAGGATAATGGTAAAATCAGTACACGCCGATCAAAATATTTTGCTCAAAGAACTCATTCAATTGCACTGCCCCAAGGGTATTTCATGCGACCCCACATACGGCTACGGTGGCTTCTACAAAGAGATCGACCCGCCAGCATGTTGTTCGGACCTTGACCCAAAAATAGAAGGCATTCCAAAAGAAGATGCGACAGACCTGCCCCATCCAGCCAGCTCGTTTGACGCGATCATGCTTGACCCTCCGTTCCTTGTCGGCTCCAGTTCCCAAAGCTCAATCATGGGGAACAAATACGGATCGTTCCCGTCCACAGATTCATTCATGCAATTTGCATCACTTGCGGCCAGGGAAGCTTACAGAACCCTCCGCCGCTACGGCAAACTGATCTTCAAATGCCAAGACTACGTTCACGGCAAAAGGAACGTCTTCGCTCACTGCATGATAAAAGAGGTCGTCGAGAACGAAGGCTTCCGGGCCTGCGATCTTTTCGTCCTCGTAGCCAGCAATAGAATGCACCAGGGGAAAGATTGGGACAGGCAGCACCACGCCCGTAAATTCCACTCTTACTTTTGGGTATTTCGCAGGCTCGGCCCCAATGAGAGGCGGTTGCCGTGATCGACGAAAACAGGAAAAAGTTTGACGAGAAAATGGCCTTGGTCGGGGTGGCGCTACACCGCAGATTCACCAAGATAGAGCTCAATGCCCTGGCTGATCAAATCAGCGACTTTCCAATCGACTTTGTTTTGCCGGTCATAGATGAAATGTGCGAACTCGATAAATTTGCAGGCGTTAATATTCTGTCATTTCTCAAAGCCGGTGTTCGCCGGCGAGTGGAAAGATACGAGCAATCAAAACCAGCGGAGGGTTTCGAAGATTCAGGCGGCTGGTTTATGCACGGTCATTACTGTTGCCTTTGTGAAAACTACGGCATGATCCCCGAAGCTAAAATCGTAATGAACACACAGAAAACCGACAATTCAACCTGCATGCACGAGCTCATGCGCTCATGCCGATGCAATAAAAAGAAAGTGTTCCGCGATAAATCCCAGGCCAGACACAGGCTCATTGAATCCTATGAGGATATTTTTGGCTTGCAGTTCCAGTTCCCATATAATGTTGGCGTCCTCCGCAGCGGAGGCGAAGAGCCAGTTACCTACTACGATGTTTACCGTGTTTACATTGCATCGTTCCTGCACCACTGGCGGAAAAGCAAATGCGTCCTAACCGAAATAGACAAATCTATTTCCATCCTCAACAACTCCGCGATGCTTTCACCACGTGCAGGCTCCGTCAGGCAGGCCGTACAGAAAGCAATGGTCAAAGGCTTTAAGTGAATCGGGAATTTTTTATCAGCAACCTTTGGAGAAGGGCGGCAGGCATGCCAGAAATTAATACCATGAACGCTCCGCTCATGTACTTATATATGACGCAGTGGAGTAAACCTTTTGAGAAACTGATGCGGGCTCGTCTCGCCATGGGCGCCATGCGCTACGGCCCGATCGGGGAAGGAGACAAATCAAAATACGACAGACCAGGTACAATCCTGCGAAAGGCCGAAAGGTATAAAGAAACCGGCAACGATGAATTGCTGGTCGATATCGCAAACATGGCCCTTCTCGAATTCGTAGAAGGCCAGCACCCGAAAAAACATTTCAAAGCGGCCGATGATAAAGGCCACCAAATCGAAGAAAGGAACGAACAGTCATGATTGTGTACGACTGCGAAATCAAAAAGGCAATTTCCAAAAAAGGCGAACCGCTGGTACCCGGCATTCAATACTGTGAAGGATGGCGCGACTTCAAACGTATGGGCGTGTCCTGCATCTGCGCCTATGACTTTATTACGGACCGGTACCGCGTGTTCGTCAAAGACAATATGGTGGAATTTCAGAAGCTGATCGACAACACCGATTTCGTCGTGGGATTCAATAACCACAACTTCGATGACAAGCTTTGCCAGGCAAACGAAATCACGATCCCGCACGAAAAATCCTACGACATTCTTGTCGAAGTGTGGGCAGCCTGCGGCTTGAGCCCCACTTTCAATTTCCGCACCCACGGCGGCTACGGGCTCGAAGCATTGTCAAAAGCAAACTTCAATACCGAGAAATCGGGCAACGGCGCCCTGGCTCCGATCTGGTGGCAGCAGAAAAAGCCCGGCGCTGTGATTGATTATTGCCTCATGGACGTAAAGTTGACAACCGATATCATGGTCCAAATTTACAAAACCGGTAAGCTCACTTGCCCAAAGACCGGCAACGAGCTTTCAATTCGCAAACCTACGGAAAAAGGAGTGTAATCGTGTCCCTGATGATTTGCCCGGAGTTTAATTGCCCAAGAAGGCGTGCCGATCCGCGCGCCTCCGATGCCGCAGAGCCTTGCCCTAAATCTGCTCCCCACGAAGAGAATAAGCACTGCCGGCATGGATGTGAATTATTTGGGGAAAAGCGGCCGCGTAAGGGCTGTTCGCCTTTTCGCACGAAATTAACGAAAGTGTAGCAATTTGCCACATTATTTGACAGCGCGTGCAGTCCGGGTTATATTCCAGAAAAAAGGGAGATTTGTAAAAATGAACATTCTCGAACGTATTGAGCAATTGATCGACGAGTTGGATTCAAAACCAACCTCCCTTGATTTTGGCTTCATCCGCACTGTTCTTGTGGACGCCCGTGAAGCTGTCGTTGATGGACTCCAGCGGTCTAAAGACGCACAGAATTTCGACGCATTGAAACAAGAATCGGCGCGGCTGACTGATAAAGCAACGGACCTCGTAGGCCGTCTTGATTCCGCCACGGCACAGATTGAATCGCTGAAAAACAACGAGTCTTGCCTGGGCGACCTTTTTGCTCACATGAAAAAGGTAGCCTTGGGACGTGCACAAATTCTGCACAAAGACCCCGAAGTTTTGTCAGCGACAAAGCGAACCATTGAAGAGTGCAATTCCGTCCAGCGATTCCTTGAGATCAATTCAAGGATCGAGCAGGACTTCGAAAAGCATTTCCGAAATGGGGACCATGCAGTGGGTCTCGGCAAAGGCAGCAAGCGAGTAATCCAACATAATCACTACAAGGTAGGAGGATAGCTCAATGGCAGTAGCCCGAGTTGTCAATAACCTCCAAGTTGGTAAAGTCGAAGGCACATTCGTCAACGACACTACCAGCAACGAGGACTTCACGCAGACCGACCTTGACAATCGTTTGTATGCTTGCGAAACGGCCGGGAACAACACCGTCCAGCAGTCCAACGCATCCGACAAACCGTTGTTTGGAGCCGTTCAGGCTGTGTCCCTTGAACTCTCTTCGAGCATTCCAGTCGAAGTTGTGGTTCAAATTTCGGGGATCGCCGAATTCAAAGGTGCGGCCACCATGCCAACCGCAGGCGACAAGGTCTTCTGTAACACTGGCCTGGTCAAACAGGACGCCACCGCCGACACGCTGTTGGCAAACCTTAAATCAAGGGGCATTGTGACCAATGTCCACGATACCAACTACATCGAGATCCTCCTGTAGGAATCTTGGCAACCCATTAGGGAGAACCACGCAATGTTTATGAATGTGGACCTTACCGCTGCCAAGACGAATGTCGAATTCCTGGCAGGGTACAAATCAGACCCGTACAAAATGTACAGCGATCTTGAGGCCGAAGGGGTAACCCTCACCGAGAAGCTGGAATCAACCGACGCTTCAGACATCAATCCCGCGACGGGCTTGCCCGAGCACGGCGTGGATGCGCTGAGTCGGGCGCTCATGGCAGCCGACATTAAGTTGGCCGGCCCGGGCGCAATCATGATTTCTCAGCTCGTTGACCGCGGCCTGGTGCTCATGCCCGAACTCGTCTTGCGCGAAATTCAGGCCGGTATGAAAATGACCAAACGTTCAGACTATACCAAGCTGGTAGCCAGCACGGTTGAGTCGGTCGGTCCTTCGTACCACCCCGCATACATTCCCAACCTTAACCAAACTGCACCGGCAAGCACGATCGGCCTTCAAGGCAAGTCCCTCGCCAAGCGCGCAGCTGCGGCTAAAGGCGGAATGTTCCCCAAAACGTCCATTCGTTACCGCGAAAAAGACATCGTAATCAAAGATTACGGCCGGGAATTTGACGTATCCTACAAGATGCTCAAAGCTATGCCCTGGACCGAATTTGCGATCTTCCTGCACCTCGTTGGCGTTCAGTTGGCCGGCGAAAAACTGTTCGACATCTATGATCTTGCGATCACAGGTGACGGCACAGTGGGTGCGGCCACCGATACCTTTTCCGGTACCAGTGGCAGCCTTGTGTACACAGACCTCGTGGACAACTACGTGTCCTACGACCAGGCGTTTGAAATGAACGCTATGCTGTGTCCTCAAAGCTCACTCGAAACGATCCTTACCATGGCTCAGTTCCAAGACCCGCAGGCTGGCTTTAGCTTCCAGCGCACCGGCGAATTGGTGACTCCCATTGGTTCCGAGTTGTTTCAGGTTCCCTCCGTTCCGAGCACCACGCCCACCGCAACGGTGATCGCTACGTTGGACAAACGCTTTGCTGTACGCGAAACCAACAGCCAAAAGCTAATGGTGGAAGCGAAGAAGATCATTGAACTCAAGTTCGAAGAAGCTGTCGTTTCTGAAGAAACTGTGTTCTCGATCATCGCAGATGGCGCCCTGAAACGCATCGTGTGGACATGATTCTTTTTCTTGATTTCTTTGTTTGCTGTCCGGGGCGGGCGCCGGTAAATTCCGGTCCCGCCTTTAACTCAAAACCAATACGAGGATTCACACTATGGGCGACCAAGTATCAATTCCCAGGTCTTACTCGGGGAAAATTGGCGTTGCCGACGTGAACAATTCCATCAAGCGCTCTCATGCTATTAAGTTGATTCAGGCAACCAATAGCACCACGGGGAACTTTCTTGGAAACAGTACCACGGCTCCGGCGCTCTTTGCCCGAAATGTGACTGTCGAAAAAGCCATCTACTCGTTTTACCTGTCATCGACCGCTACCACAGGTACTACGCTCCTGTCCTTCACCATTATGGACGGCGCAAGCACGATTTATGCTTCGCCGAAAGTAAACTCGACCACTCAGTTGGCATCCACCGGCTGGTACGAGGGTGAAAGTGCAGACGGCACAAAGCTCGACGGCGCGTTGTCGAAAACTGCTCTTACAAGCAGTTCGAAAATCTATGTCAACATTGCCACCAACTCACCCGCAGCACAGGTCAAGAAATTGAACATCTGGCTTCGGGTCCGGGAGGCTGTTGACAGCTGATGAAGTTCACTCAGGAGAATGTCAAATATTGCTTACTCTCGTTTGATGCCTGGCAGCAGGGCTACTACGAGCAGTTCTTCGAAAAAGAACCAGCAATTACAGGCCTTTTCCAGTGGGCGAAAGCACTCGGGGGTACGATGGATTTTCCTCGTACTCCCGACAATTTTTCCAAATACAATCTCATTCATGTAAACCTCACCCCCCGCAATCTCACTCAGCTGTATCGCATCGCTCCCATGATCGACCGCAACCACACAAAGCTGATCGTGAACGTGGACTACACCATCGACCTGTGGGTGAATAATTACATTCCCGAACAATTCTTGGCGGCCCTCGACATGGCCGACTACGTTTTTGGGGTCGAAGAGATGCAGGCAGACTTGTTGGCTCACGCTCTCAAACGTCCCGTGGCCTGCATCCCGCATCCAGCAGACATTGACGGCATTGGCAAGTTGGCCACAACCGAGCGCAAACCAATTTATGGCGCTTTCATTCACAGATATGACAAGAACTTCATGCTCCCGTGGTTTGCTCTTCAAAACCTTGACCGCAACAAGTGGATGACTATGGCCATGACCGGCGGCTGCGTACCGGGTGGCGACGTCGCCTGCTTCTACGATATGTACCAGGGGCATCTCGGATTCCCTGACATGTGCAAGGCAATGGCAGAAATGTACTGCCTCATCGACACATACACAATCCGGAGCTATGGCAGATTCTCAATCGACGCTGCTGCTCTCGGCGTTCCGTGTATCGGTCCGAACTGCGTAAACTCAATCGTCCGCTGCTTTCCCGATCTCACTACAGAAATCAACGACATGCCTGCGCAGTCCAAACTCGTTGACCGCCTGGCCGAAGACGAGGACTTTTATCGGCACGTTTCCGAGTACGCACAACGTCAAGTCGAATACTACGGCTACCAAAACTGTCGGACACTCATGTTCGATTTTCTCAATTCCCCACAGTAGGAGGCACCCCAATGGCAGGTGTTCAATCTGACAACACGGTCGCACGCCCGACCGAATCAAAAACTGTATCTAAACTCGACACAACGGCGATTCTTCGAAACCTTGCGGACCGCATTGATTCCGATGGGCTGGAAGTTGACGGTGTTTACGAATTGCTTTCTCAGGTCCAGAACAACACCAACGGTGTAAATCCAAATCAGCAATCCGTCACAGTCGACAGTACCGGTGCAATTACAAAAACAATGCTCATTAACTGCCCAGCAGGTTCAAGGATTGCAATTCGTTCCGTCGTTGCGTCGGCGGCCGGAGCAACTAATTTCAAATTCACAGACGAGGACGACGTGGATGTTCTCGCCTCACTGCACTTGAACGCCAATGCAGCCGTGGTCGCTCCACCCCAAGGGATTGTCCTCCCTGAAGGCAAACCGCTTTTTTACACCGTATCCGCAGCAGTCGCCTTCGGTTTACAGGTGAATTTCCAGCTCATTGAAGTTTTGTAAGGGGCTCCCATGCAAGAAGATGTCCAACAGGAATTCACGGCCGTTCATACGCGGATCACTGATCTTGCTATCAGCCACGCGAAAACCGACCAAAAGGTCGATACCGTAAAGGAAGATACGGCAGCCATCAAAGAATCCATATCAAAAGTCCATACTCGATTTAATGGTCTCGCATGGAAACTCGCTCTCATTTTTGGCGTTGCTGCAGGAATTAATTTTGCCTTCCAATTCGGTCCGAAGATTTTCACCAAACAAATGCCGGACACTCCGTACAGCTCCCCGGTTCGTGCAACCGCCGAACCGACACGGCCAAGCAGGTAATTTTATGAACTTCAAATCAATTTCACTCGTCAACGGAATTGCCATTAAGGATAAAACGAGCACGAAATCGCTCGCGTCCGATTCTTTTGACCTTACGCCATCAGACGAGAACGAGACTGCAATCAAGGGGCAGATTGAATCGCAGTTCGGTAAAACAACAAACGATATCGCAGTCCACATTACCAAGGGGGCGGCAAGCAAAGAAGACAACGGCCTTTTCCCAGCAGGCATATTATTCGTGCGAACTGGTTTGAGCAATGGAGCTTGGCCCGACACGGAGGTAGACGAATAATGTTTATAGTAACGGGAACGTATACCGGCGATACAAGCGGCAGTGACCGCGAGATATTAGTGGATTACCCTTTTGCATATCTGTTTATCAAGGGTGACAGTTCCGGTGCAGAGGCGCGATTTAAAACCCCCCAAATGAATAATCGCCAAGACTCCGCAGAGTTTGCAGATCCAATAGCTTTTTCGACTTCATACATTGACCGCTTTGGATATGATCGAAGTACGGGACAACATTACTTTCGCGTTGACAGTAGTATGAATGTCAATCTTGAGGAATACCACTGGTTTGGGGTTGTGGATACCGGTGATGACGATTTCCGCACAGGTGAATATGATGGAAACGGCGGTGACGGGGTTGCAAAAGTGTCTGATCTTCCTTTCACGCCGGAAATAGTCATAGTCAAGGCTGATGGTGCATACGTGGCCGTTTGGCGTGGGTCGTGTCACACAGGGGATGATAGCTCATATTTCGACAACGACAACAATGCATCCAACCGCATAGAATCACTTGATGCGAATGGATTTACTGTTGGAAGTGATGCCGAAGTAAATGCTAATGGCGTGAATTATGTGTGGATAGCCTTTAAGGCAAGTGCAACCGCTATCACGTGCGGAACCTGTTCAGGGAACGATACGGATAATAGGGATATTACGACCGGTTTTGCGTCAAAGTGGGTTAATGTTTCTTCTGATTCTACCCAGCAAGGAGTTTTTCGTTTGGATACGATGGACTCCGGTGATTCTGCCGAATATGATAATGGCAGCGCGTTCACAACTGGATTAATAAAAAGTTTTGGCGCAACAACGTTTCGGGTCGGAACGGATGCACGCGTAAACGCAAGCGGTACAAACTATTATTGGTTTGCCATTGGGGCGGCGGACAATTCCGCCGACACGGAACATTGCTTTTCCGACGATTTTGAAAGTGGGGATTTTTCCGCCTGGACGAGCCAAACGGTAGGTTCGGGAAATACGCTTGCGGTAAACGGTGGTTCTGCTCAATCTGGAAGTTACGGCCTTGATACTACCCTAAACAACAACGCCAATGATACTTATACCGATAAAACGATTTCTGGTTTCCCCTCAAATAATTTACGCATAGGGTTTTGGCTTAAGGTTGCTTCCAGATCGTCAGAAACAAGTACAAACAAAATCATGAGACTTCTGCGATCGGCCGGAAACTCCATTGGTTCTGTTCAGCTTGAGCATACTAAAGAATCATTTTTTCTTGTTGGTAAATACGACAATGATGGAAGCACTTCGCAATCCACTAACCATGTTTATATTGAAGCTAACGCGTGGAATTGGATTGAATTTAGGGTACGCGAAGCAACAACCAATGTAGCCAGCGATGCCATAATGCAATTATATGTCAATGGGTGGATGATGGGGTATTTAGACGGATTCGACCTTTTTGATTTTCGACCAGCAGCCAACATTAGATTGGGGGCGGATCTTGCAGGTAGTTGGGATGTAGAATTTTATTTGGATGGTCTTGAAGTTAGTTACGACCCGGATACTTTGCTTGGTACGGCTGAAGCAGAACCTTTTCTTACGCGTAGATTTGAAACCGATAACGGTTGGAGTGCAGGAGTTAATGAAAGTGGTATAGGCACAAAAACGATAAACGCATCCGCTGCATTGAACGGTTCAAGTTTTGGCTACCAGTGCGGACAAACTCCGGATTTGTCGAACAACCCGCGTATTGGAATTGATTTTCCAGAAGAGATCAGTGCTGGGCGTGATGGATATGCATATCGGTTTTGGTATGACCCAAATAATGTTTCTCTAAACTCCGCACTTGAAATCTGGACCGTTGCTTCCTCGGAACATTACGGGATTTCACGCATTCAAATGCAAGCCAGTGGCGGCGATTACGAAATCAGACTTCGTACAAGAGGAGACGATGGCGAGGAACTGAATTCTTCATACTATTCATTTTCAGACGCTGAGCACAAAATCACGGTGATCACGACCTATGCAAGCGATGGCACTGTCGAGGACGGTACTTCAGCACTCTATATTGACGGTGTTTTGAAAGAAACTATTACCGGAATTAATAATTTTGACGACAACAACAGGCCAGACGGTTTCGTGGGTGGAATTGCCGCTGGCGGTGATGTTGCAGACAGTGGCATGGTTTACATTGACGAAATTGTAATACGCATGGACGATACCGATCCGGACGCAGCAGTAATTGACCCAATGAGAGAATACCCACGCGGCGTAGGTCGCGGAATTCTAAGAGGAGTAAACTAAAATGGCAGAAATGACGAGGCATTACAACAAGGCAACATCGGTATACTTTCCTCTTGTTGACTTCGGGGCAACTGATTTTGTTGCAGGCGTGACCATCGCGGCTGGAGACGCTCAAATTTCCCTAGACGGTGCTGCGTTTGGAAATACAAACTCAGTTTTCGTCGATGAAGGAAATGGTATTTATTCACTCGCTCTCACGGCGGCGGAAACGTCGGCAGCCAATATTGTCATCACGATTATCGACCAAACAGCCACCAAAGAATGGGAAGACCAGGCAATTGAGATTGTAACATTCGGCCATTCGAGTGCTGAACTGCTCAGCGCGAACGATGCTGAAATTTTAATCAAACAGCTATCTGTCATTAATACCGGGGGGTCAGCTATTATCGCAACCGCGGCAGGAAGTAACGGTAGCGGTGCGGCCTTTACAGGTAACGGGTCGGGAGCTGGGATTTTCGCCAGCGGTGCGATTGAAGGAGGGTCGGGGCACGGCATCGAAGCATTAGGTGCAGGAGCAGGGAACGGAATAGACTGTTCTTCGGAGACCTCCGGAGACGGAATTCAATCAGTAGGAGAAGGTGCAGGTCATGGAATTTCCGCCACCAGTAATGGAACTGGCGCGGGCATGCGGTTAATTGGTGGAGCAACAAGCGGAGCAGGACTCTTTACAAGCGGGTCAAGTGGCGGAGTTGGATCAGGTATTTGGGCTCTCGGCGGTAACGGAGGCTCATACGGTGCACTTTTCCAAGGCACTGACGACACCGGAACAGAGGCCCTTGGGTTTGGTATGAACATAGTAAGTTCAGGTAGTGGAGCAGAAGCTCTTGCCGTCCAAGGAAACGGTGGCGAAGGTGCTGTCTTTACGGGCGGCGCTTCGCAGCCCGGTCTTGTTCTAACCGGCGCACCGGGACTCAAAGCCCTTGGCATTACAAACGGGAACGGCGCTGAGCTCACAGGCGCAGGATCAGGCGAAGGTCTGGTCGCAACAGGTGGTGCGACAGGACATGGCATCTACGCCCTTGGCGGAGCCACATCAGGCGACGGGTTTCGGGCAGAAGGCCAGACTCTCGGTTACGGCGTTTACTTTTCTGGTGCAGGCGCAAGTCGTGAAGGAATGTTTGTCATCTCCACCGGCGAAGCCGATGCAGCTGAGTTTAGGTCTGGCGGCACAGGGAACGCTTCTATACGTCTCGCTCAAACTACCTCCGGGGACGGTCTGGTAGCAGCAGGCACTGGGTCAGGTCACGGCATTAACGCTGTAGGCGGCGCAACTGGCAACGGTATCACTATCGCAGGAGGCGGAACGTCCGGTAATGGCATAAGTATTTCCTGTACCAGCGGCCACGGGATTGTTTCTGTCGGTGGCACGAATGGTCATGGATTCAGCAGTCAAGGCGCAGGAACAGGTGACGGCATCAGCGCCATGGGTGGCAGCGGAACGGGTCACGGTATCGACGCCCAGGGCGGGGCAACAAGCGGCGCAGGAATGAAGATATCTTCGATTGCCGGCAGTTCCCCCGCAATTGATATTGATTCGGACGGTATCGGCATTGACCTTACATCGCCGAGCGCAGACGGCCTACAGATTACCGCAGCTTCTTCAAAAGGCATTCACATTGAATCCGATGACGTCGGTCTGCATATCGCTTCCACCAGCGGCGTTGGTATCGAGGTTTCATCCGGTAACACGTCGGCAGAGCCAGCAGTTAAATTGACCGGAGACGGCGGGGCCGCAGGTCTTCAGGTAGTTGGTGGTTCGTCAGGACCAGGCATTCAAGCCACGGGTAACGGATCAGCGTCAGGAATCAGCACAACAGGAGGAGCAACCGGCCATGGCCTACTTGCCACGGGCGGGGCAACCTCTGGACAGGGCATTCGCGCCACTGGTGGGGCAACGGGAGGCAATGGCGCTTCTTTTATCGCCACAGGTTCTGGAAAGTCCGGTATCTTCGCTTCCGGCACAACTACCGCAGCAGGACTTTGGCTCGAAGGTGGAGCAACTGGAAACGGTCTCCACACGTTAGGCGGAGCAACTTCCGGCGACGGCATTCACGCTGAAGCGCAAACAAGTGGAGATGGAATCGACGCCGTTGGAGCAGGAGCAGGGAATGGCATGCTCTCCACGGGCGGAGCAACCGGTCACGGCGCAAGACTTGTCGGTGGTGCTACTTCCGGTAGTGGCCTCAGTGCATACGGCCCAGGCACAAACGCAGTTGGTATCGGCGCCTACGGATCAGGCACAAAGCCTGGTATCGAATCCGAAGGCGGCGTCACTGGTGAAGGGATGACCCTTACCGCAGGAATGTCAGGCGGCGTAGGACTGGAGATCACAAGCAGTGTAGATTCGGGCATTAAGTCCACCGCAGCCGGAAACGGTCAAGGGCTGGAACTTATTGGCTTCGGCACAGGCTCGGGACTTAAAGCGACGGGCGGGGCAACCGGCCACGGTGCGCAGCTCCTCGGCGGAGCAACTTCCGGGGACGGATTTCATTCCGAAGCTCAAACCGAAGGTGATGGTGTTGAGTATGTTGGTGCGGGGTCCGGTGTGGACTTCAACGCCGATATCGGATCAGCGTCAGCCATTACGATCTCAGATGAAATTCTAAAACGAGGCGTCTCAAACGTCGAAGACGCGGCAGACTCTCATTCACTTGCAACCATAATCCTTGCCACTCTGGAATCTTCGATCTCCGGGAACACTTGGACGATCCGTAAAACCGGAGGCGGGACATTCACCACCAAAACAATCGGCACCGATACTTCGGCCCAGCCGGTCGTGAGCGTAACATAATGGCAGGCGTAGGCTTTTTTGATATTTTAAAATGGGTGTTGGGTTGGCAAAGCGCCAACCCTTCCCACCCTCCGTTCGACCCTAACTTCCTCGATGCAGGAGAACTCATGGATACGTCAGTAAACCGCACTCTCAATTATCTAAAGTCACAGTCCGTCCAGGCTGTCGCAGTCGTTGACGCCGGCGGCGGTGGTGACTACACGGACATTTCCGATGCAATCACAGCCAACGAATCTTTTATTTGGGTGAAGGCGGGCTCTTACTCAGAAACCACAGCTTTGCAACTGGATGGGCAATGTATTGTGGGTGAGTCTCCCGAAACGGTAACTCTTACCACAACGCAGCAAATTAAGCTCAAAGCTCAAACCGCCATTTCAAATAACGGCACTGCCACCGTTACAAACGGATCAACCGCCCTCGCCGGCGCGGGAGCAGACTTTGATACCGCAAACCCGGCAACGAATCTATGGGTCTTCATAGGTGGGAACATGATCAAGGTGTCCTCCGTCACCGACGCCAACACGGCAGTTCTGGAAGAAGCATGGAAAGGGGCAACCCTTTCGGGTGCAACCTACACACTGTTTTCAGCAGACAACGACGGCTGCGGAGTCATGGGCATGACTATCGTTCACAACCCAAGCAGTTCGAAAAATCTAATCGAGGTTTCAGGCGCAAATAACATCCTGGCCAATCTTATTATCCACGGAGATCCGACCAATACCGCAAACGCCGTGGCCATCTCTCCAGCGGCCACTACTTTCGGGCTGCGTACTTTGCTCCACAAAGTTCTTATCCGAAGCGCAGCAAACGGCATCAATTGCACCGCAGCTCAGTCAGCGGCAACTATTATCGATTCTTGTGAGCTGTCTTCTATCGCCACAAATGCAATCGAAGTTTCAGGCACTCAGGATCTTTGCATAAACAACCACATTTCAGGCGCGGGCCAATATGGCATCGTCTCGAACCATGCCGACGCAAGACCGTCGATTAAAGGCAATCAAGTCAATGACACCGTAAATGTCGGGATCATTTCAATCGCACACCACTCGATTATTCAAGGCAATCACATCAATAACGGCGGGTCGAGCGGCGTCTTCGTTCAGTCGGGTGATTACATGATGGTTGCAAACAACCAAATCAAAAATACCGCAGGAGACGGCGTGTCCGTTAATTCAGATTCCGCTTACGCCCAGGTGGTCGATAATGATATTCGCGATTGCGCAGTAGGAATTGACTTCGACAGCGATCACGGAATAATCAAGGGCAACGCCATCCACAATCCTACTGGCGACGGTATCGCCACAGATTCAGCAGCCGCCACAAATTGTCAGATCGAAGGCAATAACATTCATTCAGCCGGTTCCATTGCAATTAATGTTGGACAAGCAAATTCATCCGTGGTCAATAATACCATTGATGCGTCCATCGGCGACTCTATCGACCTCGGCGCATCGGCCACCAATTCAATCATTTCAGGAAACGACATTGACACCCCTGGCGCAATTGGTATCGACGCAAACGCACCCTGCATTATCTCTTCAAACATGATCAATAACGCCGCGGGTGCAGGGATCGACTCTGCCGGCGTAGACTCAAGCATCACCGGAAATAAAATCGACGGCACAGGGGCCGAAGGGATTCTCGCTGCAGGTGCGAATACAAACGTCTCAAACAACAACATTGATTCAGCCGGCACGATTGGAATCAGTGCCAGTGCGAACTTCGCGACTATTACCGGCAATCAAATCAAAAACCCCGCAGCAGATTCGATTAATTCAACCGGCACTAATTGCAGCATTTCCGCCAATGTCCTGGACAACCCGGGTGCGATTGGAATTGATGCAGACGGAGTGGAAAACACCATTTCCGCAAACACGATCAATGGCGCGGGGGCTCAGTCAATCGCTACCTCCGCACAGCGTTGCTCGATCACAGGGAACACCATCGACACTTCAACCGGCACGGGCATTGAGGCCACCGGTTTTTACACTTCGATTGTGGGAAACAATCTCAACACTATGACGGCTTCCGCCATTGTCGCTTCGGGAGACTTTGCCACAATTTCTGATAATGGCATCCTGAATACGGGCGCAGCTGCCATCAACGCAACGGGTGCGTCTCAGTCCATCATTTCGGGGAACAACGTTTCCACCGTAACTGTTGGTCAGGGGATCTTGACGGATGGTTCGGGCTCGACTGTAACCGGCAACTCAATCCACTCCCCGGCCGGTGATGCAATCAGCTTGACCGCAGCAGCCGAGGATTCAACAGTTGCCAACAACAATATCAATGGCGGTTCTGCAAAAGGAATCGTAGTCCTGGCAGATTACGTCGCCATTGAAGGCAATGTCATCGAAACTGCCGCAGATGTCGGTATTGATGCGACGGGCGCAGCTCGGGCTATCATAGCCTCGAACGTTGTCAAGAGCGTAACCAATCAGGGCATTCTCGCCGATGGCGCCGGGACGTCGATCACCGGGAACACCGTCTTTGCCGCGACAGGTGACGGTATTAAGTCTGCCGGCGTAGAGTGCTCCATCTCCGGGAACACCGTCAACGGAGCAGGCGGAGACGGGATCGCCACTACCGGCTCCGGAACAGCCATCACAGGTAATGCTTGCAAAACTTCATCGACCAACGGCATTGACATAGAGGCCGATCAGATTACCGTATCCGGTAATACGGTGGACGGAGCAACCAATGGCATCGACTGTGGTCAGAATCACTGCTCGATCACCGGCAATACCGTTGCCAACGCTTCAGGCAGCTCCATTGTCCTCACTGGAAATCACGGGGTCATAGACAGCAACACAATCGAAGGCGGCGCTACCGCGATCAACTTGGGTAACACGGCCAACTTCTCTGTCATTTCCTCAAATGAAATCAACGACCCGACAGGCGTAGCAATCTCCAATCTCGCAAACGACATTTCGATAACGGGCAACCAAATCGATTGTGGCGGAGCAGGGACAGTCGGGGTCTTGTTTTCATCGGCCGGCCGGGGAAACTGTACAGGCAATTCGATTCGCAACACAAGTTCCTATGGCATTCACATATCAGCTTCCCAACAGATTTCCGTCAGTGGCAACCAAATTGATTCCACCGGCAATCATGCAATCTACCTTGTCAGCGCATCAGGATCTTGCGCGGTTACGGGCAATGTTTGCTTTTCCGCCACAGGCGACGGCATCCATTCTGACGATGCAGATTCATCGGCCATCGTCGGCAATGTTTGCAATTCAAATTCCGACGACGGAATCGAGCTGACCGCGAACACGCAGGACAACGCAGTTGTCGGGAACACCTGCAAAGCAAATAGCGGCACAAACCTTGTGGACAATTCCGCAGGTTCAACCACAGCCAACAACGAAACATAGAGAGGAATCCATGCCAAACTGGACTGACCAGGCCACAGTCAAGATTCACATTCAGGTTCCGCCCGTTAATACGCCAAGGGTATTCAACGAGCGGGTAGAACTCATTAATACAGACTATTCGGAGTTGAAGCACCGGAACCTGGACGCAGACAGCGTAGTCGTAAAGCAAGTACAATTAAATGCGCCGTACACAGAGGCGAAGACGGTGACTCTCAGCGGCTCCACCGACTTCCAGTTGACCTTTACGCACCTATCCTGGGACTCAGTTGTCGTGGCTTCCGATTCCGCTCTCAGCACGCTGTACACAGAATTTATCGACTATGTGGTCGATTACACGGCAGGCACGATCCGCAGGACCGAAACGCTTACTTCGTCGATCCCCGATGGCGGAACTGTGCACATGTGGTACTTGTATTTTAATGTCTTCACCGAAGGCTCAGACTATGACGAAGATTTGGGCAACGGCAGAATTCGGCGTACCGCTCTCACATCTACAATCGAAAATGAATCAGCTGTGCGCGTGGATTATTCTCACTCAGACGCCACACCAACAGACCAACTAATTGACCAGGCAATCCTTGAGGCCGAGGGATGGATGGAAGAGCGGCTCGCTTCCGAGTTCACGACATCTTCCACCGACCAGGGCTTGCAGTCGGCAGCTACATTCCTTACCCTCGCCATCGTGGCAAACGATATGTCATTCCGCGAATCCATTGACACCCGGGACGAGCGGGAAGATGTGGCAAAGCGATGGATGGAGCTCGCCCAACAATACTGGGCTCAAGGTCTTTCCTTTTTCGGTAAATTCTCTCGCGGTCTCGATAGGCTCGATGGCGGCTTGATCCAAAACCGAAACCACGGTCCAAGCGCAAAGCGCAGCATCACAAACCCAACAATCACTGTCAGGCAGAGGAAACGATAATGGGTTCATCGCTCTATACGCGCTGCAAAATTTGTCGAGCCCCTTCCTTTGTGCGGGATCATATCGACTCACTCCTGCACAAAAAGACGAGTTCTACCAAAATTATCAAATACGCAGCCAAGTACGATCTCAAAGTGTCGAAGCAAACGGTATCGAAACACAATCTCCGTCACCGTAAACCACTCATGGACATGAGAGCAAAAGGCGGTGGCATCAAGAAAAAATACGATCCAGCAGCCAACCGGGCGATCAGGGAAGCAAGGGCCAATGTGGCAAACGGCATGGACCCGGCCCAGGCAGACGCAAAGGCAATGCGGGAAATTAAAGCCAACGCAAAGAAAATCGTCACTCACTCACAATTTCTCAATTCAGTGATCGACGATGTTGCACAGAGACTCCAGAATAAACAGCTCGTACCGTCGCTGACCGAAGCATTGAAAGCAGCCGAAATTTTGCAGAAAATGGAAAAAACACAATCACCGTTGGAAGAAGCATTAACCGCACTCGTGCAAGGAATTTCACTTGGACATAGTAGTCAACCCATCGATCAAGGACCGGCTGTGCCGGGGCTTCCAGTCCCCGTCGACGTTCAGCCGTGACGTTCTTGAGAAAGACATTCACAATGCCCAGGCACAGTTCGTCGATAATTCGATGAATTCGAAATTCTCCATTCTCCATGCGGGTAACCGCTGGGGGAAAGGAGATGCGGCAATGGTCAAAGGCGCTTACCTTGCTTTTTACAAGCCGGTGGCAAAGCACCTCAAGGACAAAGAGATTTGCCTGCTCAATACTTCGATTTCGCAGGACCAGGCAAATATCGTTCTCAACAAATTCGAAGAAGCGTGGGAACACAAACCACTTTTCTCCTGGCTCGTGAAAGACATTAAATACTCGCCATTCCCTCACATCATTTTCAGGAACAAAGTAGTCTGGTGGTTCCGCAATTCATCGCAGGACGGTAAGTTCCTGCTCGGGCGTTCTTACCTCTGGATCAACGTGGATGAAGCTGACTTCGCGCGAAATATCAAATACCTAATCGAAGAAGTTCTCGAACCGCGCACGTGGGATTACAGCGGCGCTCTCGACCTCACTACCACACCAAGGGGCAAAAGAAATGTCTTTCGAATCCTTCAGGAAAAAAGGAAAGACATTGACGCAATCAAAAAAGGCGAATTGTACATCCAACGCGGCGACACCCGCGAAAATAAATTCATCGATCAGCCCGGATTAACCAAACGAATCAGCAAAATGAATCCACGCCTGGTACTTCAAAACATTGAAGGCAGATTCGTAGAATCAGGCGGGCTCATTTCCGAAGAGCAAATCGATCAGTGTTCGGAAATCGCGTCCGGACTTTTGCCAGAAGCCGTGTCGGGGCAACAGTACGTCACGGCCTGGGATCTGGCCCGCCGCTCCACCTGGCTTACTTCCATGACAATTCGTATTGGTCGACCTTGTCAGTTGGTACACTTCACTCGCAGTCGGCAGAAATCAGACCACCGCACAAATGAATGGTGGCACGCAGTGTTGTCCAAAATCGAACATGTTTGGAAGCTGTTTCCAGGAGCAACAGGGATCGACGCTACGGGCCTTGGCGACGTCCTCTTCGAGTTCGTACCGAAGAAGGTACGACCAATCGCTTTCGACTTCGGAACGACCACAGGAGGCATGCGCTTGAAGCACGCCGTCATTCTGAACGGCGTAACCATGTGCAGCACCAAGCAAATGGGAATCCCGTGGGTTGAGCAGGTAGACCGAGAGGAAGGCGTTTGGACACTGCAAGATGAATTACGCGATCTTGAAGAAGATACGACCGGCCTGATTTGGGACGGAGCTTGCGCTCTTTTCATTGCGGCCTATATTTATAAAAACCCCACCTTCGGTAGGAAGCGTGGAAAGTCAAACCGCCCACCGTCAGTTGTGGGCGTCAAAGGAGCAACACGCTATGGGACTGTCTGAATTCTTTTTCGGCAAAGAACCTCCGAGGCACAACTACCCCAGGGCCAAAGGGCAGCCTAAAAGCAGAGGAACGTCGCGGTCCTTTCTCAGCGACTACGACTTCGCTAAGTGGTCGCAGGGTTCAGAAAAAATTGACACTACGTGCGGGGTGCTTCCGGATACCACCAAGTTATTTCGCCCACTTTTCAAAGCCTTGCTCAAAATCCCGATCGTCTCCGGTTCAGTATGGGCGTGGAAGTGGATCACCTTCACCGATACGCGAGTCATGTACATAGGCGGTACCGAGAAACAACAGCTTGCAGCTAAGCAAATAATCGACAACTTTGACCGGCGCGTCACTAGGCAATCCTTCCTCAAAGGCTCGGCAACGACCTGGCTCCTGGATCAATTTTTTTACTACATATTCGCCTTCGGCCGGTTTTCCACAGATACAATTTTGTCGCCGACGAACAAGCGGATTGACCAGGTCAAAATCATCGACCCACTCAATGTGTACTTCACACGCGACATCGACGGGACGCCAAAGCCGTGGGTAGGAAAACCCACTGACACAAAAGCAATTGAAGTAAATGAAAATTCGTTTTTCTATTACGGGCTCAACATGAGCTACGAAAATCCCTATGGCTGGGCCATGCTCGAATCCACCCCTACGTTTCTTTCGATCAACAAAGAAATGATGCAGGACATGCGATTGTCCTCGCACAACGCGGGGCTACCGCGCCTGCACATCAAAATCAAACAGCCTGATATCATGGACCACGAAACGGTCGAGAATTACGAAAGCCGGATCAACGGGTACTTCGACGGTACAGTCAAGGAGATGGCCGAGATAGGACCGGATGACAATTTCTACACCTGGGATGACGTAGAGATCGGCATGGCCTCTGGCCAGGCAGGGCCGGGCGGCTTCGTATGGAGAACCAATCGCGCAGAGGTCACAGAAGAAATCATCACTGCGTTTCACCTGTACCCGTGGATAGTCGGCAAATCCGCATCCACAACCAAGAATTGGGTCCAGGCACAATTCAATCTGCTGCTCAACCAGGCAGAGGCGCTGCAATTGTCAGCCAAGCAATACATGAATTGGCTGTACGACGTGGAACTTAAACTTCACGGGATTACGGACGTGTCCGCAGAACTTTCGTTCGAGCGTCCACGTGACCCGGGCCTGAAAGACAAAATGGTAGCGGAACGATTCAAAATCCAAAACACGAACACAATGGTCCGATCCGGGTACATTTCGCCAGATGATGCAAGCCGCCGACTGGGGCTTGTCTCGGCTTACGATCCGGAGCGGATTTACAACCAACAGAAAATCAAAGAGGGTAAGGTAAAGGAAGCCTCGCCCGAATCCAAAGACGAAAGGAAGGAGGATGAACCGGACGATGAAGTCTAAAAAACAGAAGGAAGCGCACCCGCTTGCAGGGCAAACGATGTTCATCTGCAAATGCAAAAACAAGTACACGCTGGCACAGGCAAGGATAATCGGCCAAAGCATTTTCTGTCCTGTCTGCATGGAAGAATTTGTCTTCCCCACGAAAATGCGAGACACAAGGGGGAATCTTGCAACAGCCTAACAAATGGAACGCCTGGGACTATGCGGCCCTCGCCGGAAGCTCGGCTGCAATTTTGATTCTCGGGATCCGCATATACTTGGGGGCGCCAGTCTATGGATAATACCGCCGAGTGCCCGCGACGAAACCAGTGCGAGTCCGATTCGAAATTCTACAAAGAGTTCTCGATGAAGCAGTACAATGAAATCCAAACCATGCTATCCGGGTGCAGCCCGGCTACATGCCTCCACTTCAAACCCAAAAAGGACAAATCAAAATGCCAATCATCCCTAAATTCAAAAAAGGCGATAAGTTCACATTAGGGTCAATTGTCTCTATCGACGTAACGGACAATGGTGACGTTCAGTACTTTATGACGAAAGACGGCAAAACCGGAACATGGGTTCAGGAAAAAGACCTGGCCAAAGAAACTGGGAAGTCTGCTAAAAAAAACGATGGACAACGCAGGCCTTCCACAGATGGCAGAAGAAATTCGGGCTCAAGGCAAGATCCGAATCAAAAGAATAAGACACCGGCCGGCCGAAATGTGAAGGCAAAGAAAGCCGCGAAAAAGAAATCCAGATAACCTGCGAGGGCTCATTCATGGCAAAGACACTTTTTTCAGACAATCCGCGGTCAGTGGATGAAGCCCACGTTTCGACCGCCTTCTTGAATTCAATCTACCGCACGAGCGGGGGGCACAAGCACGATGGCGGGGCCAATGACGGCAGCGCATCAAAGATCAACCCTTTGACGCACGTGGACCCGTCGCCGGCAGCCGTGCAGACTCTCGCTGCAGCTGATACCATTTCCCCGTCCGCGCGGGTTCTGCCCGTCATGGGTTCCGGGGGCGCTGTCACGCTTACGTCAAACCCGCAGGTCACAGCAGGGAGCGACGGAGATATCATCTATATCGAAGGTCAGTCAGATACCGACACCGTCACCGTTGTCGACGGGAACGGTCTCGACCTTCGGGGTGGGAACTTCACGCTGTTTCAGCACGACATAGTGGTTCTAAAATACGGCACCGATTCAAATACCTGGCAGGAAGTCTCCCGCAGCTCGGCTGCTTCAGAGAAGTCGTGGGCCTTCCTTTCGCCGGCGGGCTCTACCGGTACGTTCTACGCAGGCGGGTTCTATATTTTCGGCAGCTCAAACAACGACTTCTCACCTTCGGTGAATTTCGGTACAGCGAACGTTTCCTATGCGGCCCACTTCTTTGTGGTCCTCGGGGAAGTAGCTGTTGACGAAATCACGATCACGATCACAGGGACGAAGATAAACGACCTCGGTGTCCGGTCAGTCGGCACAGCCACGCTCACGATCCCGGATGCCTCGGTGGCCGATACCTACTTTGAAACACCGGAAAAATGGATCGGTCTCGTTGCCGTGGAAACCACGGCGGGTACTGCAAAAAACTGCAATTACGGTTTTTGTAAATACTGGGACAACAATAACAATAATTTCAGGGTTGTTGGATCAGAAGCAACTTGGTTGGCAGGTGCGAATGACAACGCTCCGAATATTCTCATTCGCCATCACAAAGATACCGGGTGGGCTTACAATGCCGGCGCAGAACCAACGCCTCCTACTGCGCTCGCAGATATGCAAACAGATCACAATACCGAATTCAAAACCGCGATCAATGTCAATGGCTCATGGAAACGGTCCAACTTAAACCAGAAAATCCTTGGCGGTGACAGTGAAGGAACAATCATCGAAGTCGTGAATACTGCAAACAAAGCGTTCGCAATCGGCACGTTCCTTTTAAGGGTTCGCCAGGCATAATAGGAGGGCTCATGCCGGACTTGGATATCAAATACCGAAAGCTCCCAAGAAAACATCCTCAGCGAAAAAAGGGGATGAAGTACATTCTTACGGAAGACCTTCGGATTCAAACACCGATTTTGGGTTTCGAAATTAGAATCAATGATGTGATTTTTCTTTCTCGATCGGGATGGCTGATTCTTAAAAAAGGGTTCTTATGGAATGGAGCGAGTGGGCCTACGATAGATACGGAAACAAGCATGAGAGGATCTGCTTTCCATGACGCACTCTATCAGCTAATGGCACTCGGATTGATTCCATATTCACAATGGATTGGATACACAGATATTCTTTTCAGGGATATTTGTCTGGAAGACGGAATGAACTCTTTTAGAGCATGGCTCTATTATCAAGGGGTCAATACTTGGATTGCACACAGACACGCAAAGCCTTCCAGAAAAACTCTAAAGGTCGGAAAGCATTCAATTTCAAAAGGGTAATCCAGCGGGGGAAGTATCCCCCCCGCTCCGGCCCGTCCGTGATTCTCCGGCCGGTCCTACGCTTCCCCCTCTGCGGGGCCACCCCGCAACGCCCCGTAAAGACACTCCTTGTTCACACACCCGTTCCGGCCATTGCAAGCCTTTCACTCATCCGATGTGCGGCGTTCGGTAAACTCACTATGCACACGGCTGCCCTTGTCGCACATTGCTACGCAAGTGCTTCAGGGTTCGTTCAGGTATGCAAGGCGCTCCACTCTAAACACTCCGTCACTTCCGCCCTCCGGCTATGCCCATGCGTACCGCCAGGGCTACGCCTTCGGGCCTGCGCTCCTTACTCATGATACCGTAACTTCCCCACCCCATGGCCATCCAGTATGCTATCACATTCAGAAGCCTCAACAACGGGGGCTCCCTTGCCCGTCTCCACTCCGGGCAAATGCCCTTCATTGTTTCGGCGCGATTCCGCAAATCTGTCCGGACTTCATCCACCCACTTGCGCCTCGACCTGTCGGTTTAAGCTTGTCTCCGCCGTCCTCGCGAGTGCTGCGGTGGCTCCGCCTGTATTCCATATTGGCATAGCGGCCGTTCTCCGGGCGGCAAAGCGGGCGCCGCTACTATGTCCCCACTCACAGCGCAAAAATTGAGCGCTGTTCGCAGTAAGCTTTAAACGTCTGTCGCTGCAATGTTCCGGACCACTCAAGCTGGGCACGGGGGTAGCTGATTATCTACGCCTGCGGCAGTGGAAAAGAGAAAAGGCAATTCACGTTGCGGTATAAATTCAATGCGACTCTATCGTTGCTTTTTTAACCAACCCTTTTTTTTGTGGGGGTTGGTTAAAAAAATGTTTTTCACAGGGGCCAGGGGCTCCACAACAGCAAAGGCGGTTTCATGTCTCAATCACCAATCATCGCACAGGCGCAAAAGCGCTTCACAGTTCAAATGTCAATCCCGTTCAAGCTTCCAAGCACCGGGCAACGCTGGGTCTCTTGTTGCTCTTTCCCCACGGCAGGTTTGGCCGCCATCACGGTTAACAAGCTTCGCGGCCTGGCTCCCAACTCCGTCATGTTCCGTTACCTTCAGCAGGCGGGCATTTAATCATGGCAAAGCCCACATTCAATATTTTCGCAAAGCCAGCGGGCTCAAGCTGTCGCGCATGGGTTAAGGTTTCAGCGCATCACTCCAGGGCCGTTGCAATTTCTCGGGCTTCCATTCTGGCCTGCGCCACAGGTGCGCAAACTGCCGTCTCCTGTTTAGCCTGCACAGGCTGGGGGGTCTGCACTTCCTGCACAGCTACAATATGCCCGTTCAGTCCCATCAAGGCTGTCTACCATGGCTAGTCTCTGCTCTTCATGCGGTTATTCCCTCGCCCTTTTTGGGCGGGGGTCGGTTCATTTGCAATCATTGCGGTTCGCTCGTCTGGCGCACCGTTCGTTAAACTTTTTCCCGGGCTTCGCGCCCAAGGGGGTTCACATGTTTCAGGTCTTCGCAAAATCTCAGGCAGGCAAATGGTTCTTGCTGGCGTCATTCCTTTATCGTGGGCACGCTTGGGCTTTCACAGGGCGGCAATACTGGTTCAAGCAGCAGGTCCCCGCGGCCCCTGTTCAGGCTGTAGCAGTCGCACCCGCCCAGGCACCGGCCCCGGCAGCTTCTCCGGTCCCGGTCAAAAAGTCCCGCAAGGCTTCCATCCGTTCGGCGGCCGCCAAGGCTGCAAAAAAGGTGGCTCAGTAGTGGCACAACTCACCGTGGGGGTGTCGGGCACCCGGCATCCCTTGCCACTTCACTCTCAAGTCTTCCCCGCCCTGGTACGGTCGGCACCGTCCGGGCGGGTGCAGTTTCTCACCGGCAACGCACCGGGTTGCGATCAACTCATGCAAACGGCAGCCGGTAATTTCGGGTTGCCTTGCATGGTTTGGCAGCCCGTCAGCCCCACGGTGCAATCTTTACGGGTTCGCACGGTCGCAGTGGTTCGGGCCTGCAATTTCCTTTTGGCATTCCCCCGCACAATGTGTTATCGGCAGTCGGGCACATGGCTTGCAGTCAACACGGCATTAAAATCCAATATCCCAGTTTTGGTCTTTGCATCGGCAGGCACCCCGCTTGCCAGTTTCCCACAATTCAAATCCTGCGCGGGCTGGTCGGTGGCAACGCGGCCCAGCTGGCTTCCATTCAAGGGGCATTGGTTTCTGCCATCCCCAGCACAACTCACACTTTTTTAAAGGCGGTCCAAAATTGGTACGGATTCAAATCGACACAACAAACGATGCTTTCAAGGGCTCACACTCAGCCGGTTCTTTCGAACTTGCGCGGATTTTGCGCGAACTCGCGGATCGGGTGGCAAGCCAACCAATCGACGATTCAATGCGAATTCTCGATGTCAACGGCAACACGGTCGGCAAACTGGAGGTTGAATAAATGGTCCGCTGTCATTTTTGCGGGGGTCAAGCTCCGCTCACCGGCACCTCTGGTCAATTCATAACCTGGCGCTGTTCTCAGTGTCAATCGAAAGGCTCAATCCATGCACCATCAATGCGCGACAGTTTCGCAATCGAACCAAACCACGCCCACGGCGTCCCGTCCGGATCCTTTAACGATGAATGTCCCCCAAAGGTTTATTAACGGGAAGTCAGCACCGGCAAAGTATTTCCCGCGAAACCTCGAACTCGTTTCTTGCCCCGCCTGCAAAAGCAGGTTTTACCAACGCACCGGCCAGTGCTGGCTTTGCCTTGAATGTGGCGAATGTAGTTGTGGGGGTTAGCATGCATGAACCAGTTTGTACGCGAAACCTCAAACCCTTTGCCACAGCATTCAAAGGGCCAAAGCCCGGCGCAAAGCGATTCATTGCCCGGGAGGGGGGTTACCACGTTCCCGAAAATTGCATTTATCCAAAAGCCAAAGCGGTGAATGGCGAAAACTCATTCATTGCTCAACAACTCGCCTCCGGTATCCTGCACCCGTCCTGGGTAGCATGGTTTGACGAAGACGAAGCAACCCAAATCAAAATGGAGCTATAGTTATGGATTACAACGAAAAATCTCAACAGGTCCGCGACAAAATCACCGAAGTGGTCGAATTCTTTCCCACGTTTTCGGTAAAGCCCGTCAAAGACAATACGTTCGTTTCATACGTGGAAGTTTGCGACCTACACGGGCGCAGCTTTTCTTTCTATATCGCCATGCACAAAACCAATCCAAAGGCTGAAGTCATGGGTCAGTATCCCCGCTTCGGGTCTCAATACTTTGGGCCTCAAAACGGCAACGCCCCACGAATCAATGTCTCCCTGTCCCGTCCAGCCAAGGCAATCGCGGCCGATGTCCGCCGCCGCTTCCTGCCCCAATACCTCGCAGCATACGACGAGGCAGTCATACAAAGGCGAAAGGCAATCGAAGAACGCCGCCTGCTCACATTCAATGCCAATGCACTCGCCGCACTTTTCAGCAAAGAAAAACCATACGGCAGTCACGAACGTCCCACAGTTTCCGGCTACCTCAATGACGGGTCCACCAATCTGCTCAAGCTCGAAGGCTATTCAAGTGACCGCTGGAATGTTGATGTCACTTTGGGCTACGATACCGCGCGCGCCCTTGCCGCTTTCCTCCTCAATCGCAAGGTAGGTGTATAATGGCGATTCCAAAGCAAACTTTCCATATCTCAAAAGACGGCAAGCACATCGACACTTACAATAATTATGTTGTTCCACACATGACCTGCGACCAGGCAGTTTTGGCATGGCTCCACTCTCAGGGAGCACGCATTGCGGACAACCCAAATTTCGAAGCCAGAGAGGCGGGGGCTTAAATGGTAATCTTCAGCGAAGAAGAATCAACAGCCCTTTCCACGATCGCGGTTGACCAGGCGTTGTCCCGGCTCAGTCCATATCACAGGTTCCTAGCCTTCATGGCCTTGAAGGGCCACAAGCAGGTGGAACTTGCCGAAATGTTCGGCACCAGTCCACAGTCAATCAACAATACCCTGCAAAAAATGCGGAAAAAGCTGGGTGTAGTTTTGGATATTTAGGCCGTATCTTAATGGTGCAGGGGAAAATCTCCTGCTAGTAGTCTTTTCTCAGGGTCCCGTCGGCATCATCCCCGGCGGGGCTTTTTCTTGCCAAAGCCCGAAATTGCCGATCTGCTCGCCCACCAGACATCACAGTTCCGCAGGAAACATAGCCAGGAGCCCCCTAAGGGGGTCAGGTGGTGCACTGATACCCCGAAACACGTACAGAGGCCCGCAGGGGCTTCAGAAGTCATTTCCCCGAAAACATCCTTTTGCGAGGTTAAAATGAAATGTGACAACTTTTTGTGCGCCAACAGTTACCCAAATTCAAACACTGGATGCGCTTACTGGAAGAATCACAGCGATAGGGTGGAAATGAAAAAATGCGATTACCGTAAAACCTGGACCAGATTAAAAAAGGCGTGGAAGAAGCAACAGAGCCCACATTTTTTGAACACGTTTGCGAAGGAATGGCAAAATACGTAGAACGGGTACGAGCTCAATTGCGTTGAGTGGAAAGGAGAATTTAGTTGGGAAACGAAAAGATAAACGTCAGAGTGCAGCGCATGGTTAGGGATACGAAAGGAGCAACATGTATTCATACGAAATAGTTTTTGAACACCCATATTTAACGAAGGGATCAGTGAAAAAACAGACTGCACACAATTGCCTGAAAATGACACAATCAAGCGAGTGCGTTTTGGCTGATAATGGAATACAGGCCATGGAATATGCAAAAGAAAGGATGGAACAATTTCCAGACAACGAGCTTGTTTTTGTTGCCAGAAGACACCCAATTGTGCACTTGCTTGGCCCTTGCGAGCACAAACCAATAAGGAGGTTGGATTGATAATACAAATTAAAAATTGGATAGACGATAGTGTGCTTTTCGAGCACGACTGCATAGATAATAGCGTAAAAATCACGCTGGAAAAAGCAGTACAAGAAGGCGCGAACCTGAAATACGCGGAACTGAACGACGCGAAACTGAACTACGCGAACCTGAACGGCGCGAAACTGAACTACGCGAAACTGAACGGCGCGGAACTGAACGACGCGAAACTGAACTACGCGAACCTGAACGGCGCGAAACTGAACTACGCGAAACTGAACGGCGCGGAACTGAAATACGCGGAACTGCCAAAAGGAAACATTGTAATTAATGACAGGTGGCATATTCACATACGCCCAAATTACATAAGAATTGGCTGTCAAAAAAAAGCGCCGTCATTTTGGCAAAAATTGAGCGTTAAGGCAGCGGAGAAAGAGTGGGGTGCCGGGGACTGGTGGAAACAATGGAAGCCAATCGTGCTCTCAATTTGGAAAAGTATTAAAAATGTGGATGTTTCCAGCTAACGGTAAAAGCTCACTTGCGTTGAGCGGAAAGGGGAATTTAGTTGGGAAAGGAAAAGATAAACGTCAGGGCTGAACGAGTGGTTAGGTTGCCAGACAAAACATTGTGGCCGAGCAAAAAAACAGCGAATGAAATGGAATGGATATGCCGCCATGGAAGCGCCTCCGAAATAATTGAAGCAAGAATGCAGATTGCGCAAGTGTGCGAGGCATACAATGAGCTGATCGCGAGTAGCTTTTTCACAAGCAAGGAAGCACACAAAAAGCTAACAATGTTGAGGGCAACCTAACGTACACGAGCTCACTTGCGAAAGGAGCGGATTTATGAAATGCAAACCATGTGCAGGCACCGGTATTTATGACCAAGGTGAATGCAATTGGTGCGGCGGGACTGGCGAGCGAGTTTCGTCAGGGTGCAACGAGATGGTTAGGCCCGAACCCGCACTGCCTGAAGACCAAGCCTTTTGGGATTGGTGGCTTAATCGACACCACGTTCTGCCAGAGGATAAATGGAGAGGATATGACCAAGCAAAGGAAGCGTGGAGCGCAGGCGTTGAGTGGTGTGATGAACAGGAGCGGGTATAGCGCCTAACGGTAAAAGCTCACTTGCGTTGAGCGGAAAGGGGAATTTAGTTGGAAAAGGAAAAGATAAACGTCAGGGTGCAGCGAATTATTAGGTACGAAAGCAGGGTATATGCACTTGGGTACAGCGTTTCCAAGGCAAGAGGTGGTTCGCAACCACCCTCCGTTGAATGACCTGAAAGCCGTGTTAATGGTCAGCCGCAGAGTTCAGCCTAATGGTCGGAGCTTACATTCTGGCAAAAGGCCAGTGCGGTGCGGAAAGGTTGACCCCTGCTTTCTACCTAACGGGTACGAGCTCAATTGCCGAGCGTAGCGAGGTCAGCTTGAAGCGAGATGTTAGCTGGTAAACCGAAAGGAGTGAAAATGGAAAAAAGAACTTGGATAGGATGGGCGGCCAGTTATGACTTCCCTGATATTTTTAACTGGAAAAGAAGAGGCCATGCCCAATACTTGGACATAGATACTTTACCAGACATGTTTAAATTGAAAGGCAAAAAAGAAGATTGGATGGATGGTGATTGGCCGCCCGTGAAAGTGAAAATTACAGTTGAGGTTTCCAGCTAACATGTGGGTAGACGTAAAAGATCCACAATTACCAACAATTCAAACGAAATACAGAAAGGGACTTATGAATCTCCAAACACCAAACGAAGGCGAATTTGAGGCATTCCGCCGAGTCAAATATGTACGGGTCAATGATCCGCTCAACCAACTTTCCGAACTCAATAACAAGGTACTGCCCGTCCTGCAATGGCACGTCGACTCCGACGATACACTCCTGGCCGTAACCGTCCTACTTCCCGGCCTTCAATCATCGGACACCCTCCAGGCATGGCAGTGCGATCTATTTATGAGCGACAATCGCCAAATCCTAAAAGTCAGAAAACGAGGACAAAACGTGGAAGCAAGCAAACAAGAAGAACAGAAAACCGTAGATGCCCCAGTCGAAAATGCACACAAAGAAGCGCCAATCGCGCCGGATTCTGAGCAAAATCAGCCAGAGTCCAAAAAGTCAGATTATCGCATTGGTATCACCCATTCTGAAACCTCAGCCTTCAAGCGCTGCCGCTTCGCGTGGGACTATTCATACCGGCAGAAAATCACATCCCGCATTGAGAAAGCCCCATTCTACCTTGGGCGCCTGGTGCACGATGCAGTTGGAGAATACTACATGCGCCGGCACGGCCTTTACGGCCCCGCCTCAAATCTCCCATTCACCGCAGATTCCATGGTGATTTACTTTCTCGAGCTGGCCCAAAAGCGCATCGCCAAATTCAAAGAAGAGAATGGCGACGCCAATCTGGCCACCCAAATCGAAGAGCTTGAATTTCTGCAGAATCTTGGGGAAGCAATGATTCGCGGCTTTGTGGCCTTCGCCGACATCAAAGACCAATTCACCCTTGAGCCGGTCAATGGGAAGTGCCCGGTCGAAGTCAAGTTTGAAGCACCGATCATGACACCCAGCGGGAAACCCTCCCCGAAGTTTTACAGCACAGGCAAGGTGGACGCCCTGGTCAAATACCTTGGCCATTATTGGGTCCATGAGCTCAAAACCGCAAAGGTCTGGAATCAGAAGGACGTGGAGCTGCTACCCATCGACCCACAAGTGGGCCGGTACATTTACGGTGCAGAGAAACATTTCGGCGTCCCGATCGCCGGTGCCATTTACACCGTGATCCAAAAGAACCAGTTCAGGCTTGGCAAGAATGAAACAGTCGAAGCATTCCGCAAACGAGTGATCGCAGATTACGCGAAGCGCCCCGACTTCTATTTCATTCGCAATTCCATTTACATCAATCGCGATGCAGTCGACCAGGCCGCGTACATCGATTGGGAAGTCGCCAAGGACATGCAGGCAGCCCGCATTTACCGCAATGTCGGCAAATTCACTTGTGGTCTCGGCTGCGATTACAAACGGCTGTGCACCAGCACCGATGAGCAGCAGTACAGCCACAATCTCCATACATTCTACCGCCAGAAGGTAGCGAAGCACGAAGAGCTCGAAGACGAAAGGGATTAGAAAAAACCGCCACCCTCTACGCCCTCAGACTCCACTGCAGGCCAACCGCTGGATAAGAGGCCAATCCCTGTTAATGGCGCCGGGACCAGCGCATAGTGAGGGGGTCTTGGGGTGGCACAAACTTTTGAAAGGCTATTCATGAAAATCAAGGAAATCAAAAACCAAAACCGGCGCGACTTCACCGCGATCTACCAGTGCGAGCATTGCGGCCATGAGCACGAGGGCTCCGGGTACGATGATTCCTATTTCCATCAGGAAGTTGTGCCGAACATGAAGCGCCCCGAATGCAAACTCATTTCTCCTAAAACGTCGAAGCCTCGCGCACCAAAGTACCGGGACGGTGTCCAGGTATGATGGCGCCCAAACGCAGTCAGCGAACCATGACCGAGAAGTGCCCGGCCTGCGAAGAGCAGGTCCGGGTACCGGTCCAGCTGCCCGGGCGCGGGGAGCAATCGAAATCCTATTTCTGTTTCTGCCCCTATTGTCGGGCGAAACTCAAAATCACAATGCCACTCATAACCGTGAAGGAGGCGTAATGCCGTTCACACCCAAGTCCATGTTCAAAGACTCAGCCACCGATGCAATCGCCATCGTCCTGTTCGGCGATTCAGGTGCAGGGAAAACCACCATGCTCGATTCACTGCCCGAAGGTGAAACGCTGATCGGCAGCATTGAGGGCGGGCTTTCAGTCCTCAAGAAAGATCATGCATACGAAGAATTCTTAATGCCAAGCCTGAAAAATCCCCGCACATTCACAGAGAAATTCAACGACATGTACAACCATCTTCGCTTCGAGGATCACCCGTACAAGTTCGTGGCGATCGACAGCACTTCCGAAATGGAGCGATACCTTCAATACTCCATGTGCTATGCCGCTTCGAAGCAGGTTCCCACGTTGAATCATTACGGCTCAGCTGCCGCAATCATGCGCAAGACCATCATGGAATTCCGCGACCTCAAAAAGGCGGGCAACAACAAAGTCGGCCGGGGAATCCATGTCATATTCCTTGCCGGCAGCTTCCCCTTGGAAACATTGAAAACCGAAGACACTACCTTGACCCGTCGGTTCCCTTTGCTCACGAAGAAATTCTCGCAGGAGATTTGTGGCCTGGTCGATATCGTGGCGCACTTGGAAACCGACACAAACGGCACCCGCTTGTTGAGGATGCACCCGACATCCGAAGTCATGGCAAAGACAAGATTCGATCACAGGAACATTGTCCAGAAAAATGCGGCTATGCCGATTGACCTCCTTGCAGAAGTCATTCAGCCAGCTATCGACCACCAACAAAAGAAAGGAGCCTCGCAGGCAAAAACAGCGACCGGGACGGGGGGTTCGACCGCAGGTTCAACTAAACCCGCGGGAAGTGCTAATGCCAATTCCGCCGCCTCCCGTCCGTCAGGTGGCATGCTGCCACACAAGAAGTAAACCAGAACCAGAATCAAATATTTTCACTTTCTACAAAGGAGGGCAAATGCCCCACGCACTTCCACAAACATTCAACGCTGCATACGACAAAGCAGGGGACGAAGGTACTGCGGCCGGTTCAGGAGACGGTCCGCGCCTTGAACGTGTTGAGCCCGGCGCATACCTGTTTGCTTGTTGCGGTTACGAAAATCGCAAGGCAGGCGACAAAGATGTGCTCCGCCTTTTCTGTCGCGTGGAATCCGGCATCAACGGCCAGGCCACCGGCCAAGAAACCAAACTCACGGCATACGATATGTTCATGACCGAGAAAGCCATGTGGAAATTAGCAGGCTCTATGAAGTGCTTGAACATCAGCTGCAGTGACCGGCAGATGTTCCACGCCGAAGCATTCGTGGGCAGGTACTTCGCCGGCGCAGTTCAGGAGCGCACCTATAACAAGCAGGACGGCTCCACAGGCGTTATCACTTCCATCGACTCAATCGCACCGCCCCTCAACGCTGAGTTGAATGCAGACCCTCGGGACGCTTCCGATCCGGGCTGCGTTGAAGCAGCACAGGCATTCATTGACGATACCGACCTGCCGTTCTAATTCTAACCCGAAATAGGCCTTGGCTTGATCAGCCAAGGCCTGAGAAAGGAGTCAGTTTGTTTTCATTCGAAATCGGCCAGTCAGCACTTCTGGATAATTTTTTGGCCGCTCACGCCCCGGCGTATCGGGACGCACACAAAATCATTAAGGATGTGGACACATGCCCGACATCGGAGGAATATGATTTATTCTCCGTAGAAGTGAAAAGCCCGAAAAAACCAGAATCACTCGCCGCTGTTTCAGCGGTCCTGCTCGAAGCCCTCCAAGTTCAATTCCTCCGCCGCCACGTTACGATCGAACCAGTGCATTTCATGGCATCGTACTTCCCGGCGCCAGAAACCAAACTCAATCTCACATTCACCAATTTCCCAAGGAAAGAAGAAACATGAGTCGCAAAGAAAAAATCAGTCTCCAGTTGCCCGTCAATTACAAGCCACAGGAAATCGCCGAACTCGCCATTGAGGCCGCGCGGATTCGCAGGGACATCGGAGAAGCCGAAAAGGAAAAGGCAGCAGTCGACAAAAAGCTCAACAAACGAATCAAGGAGCTCGCGAACCAGCTGTTTCCGGTCGACGCATCCATTCTTGACGGCTTCACCCTCGAAGATGTCGAATGCGAAGCCAGCTTCGACGGCCAAGACATGATCACAAAGGTGACTCGCTGTGATACCAAAGAAGAAGTTACAGGCGTACAGCAAGTCCGGCTCAACCTCCCCATGGCCGATCAGGCAGAAGGGCTCATACCTCCCGACAACAGCGATGCAACCGGCAATAACGATGCGGACCAAGGGGAAGAAGATTCTCCGGACCGAACAATGACCGATGGCGAAGTCAACCCGTCCGGGGAATCTGCACCAGATCCCAAAGCATCGGTAGCGGGAAAACAAGGCAAAGGCAAAAGAAAAGGCCCGGCGCCCAAAGACCCGAGCAAGCCACTTTCGGGTAAGAAGCTCAGCGATGGGCACCCAGGACCCAAGACCGGAAGCAAACCCGGGCAGGGAAAGAACAGCCACTCAGCTGCGCCCCCAAAACCAGGCGCACAGTCGCGGCCACAGATCCTCAAGGACAAATGCACCGTATGCGGAAGCACGAAGGTCGAAAATCCTGACGGTACGATCCATTGCATGCGTGTGCCCAAGCACACCGAAATGGAGAATTTGCGCTAATGCGATTCCGGGAACGCATCGACTTCACAATTTGGGGTGTCCCGAAATCATGGCAGAGAGTTAAGCGAGCCGCCCAGGGGCACGCGTACATGCCAAAGCAAACCCGGGACTTCCAAAATAGGATCAAGGATCGAATACAGGAAAACTGGCCAGAGGACTTGTCGCCACACAACGATCCGGCCCTGCTCCAGTTGACAGCTTTCTTTCCTGTGCCGATCAGCTGGCCCAAGTGGAAGCTCGATGCATTCAATATTGATCCAAGCCTTTTTCCATTCATCACAACGCCGGACAGCGACAACGTAGCCAAGAACATCATGGACGCAGCAGATAAATTGCTGATCGAAAATGATGCGCGAGTCTGCGATCTGCTAATCCGGAAGCGATACTCATTGAAGCCCCGCATCGAGGTAACGTGGTGGCTTTTTCACTCAACCACAAAAGAGGAAGTCGCCGAACTGGCCGGTCAAGCCCCGGCCGAGGCGGCTCCCAAAGAAAGGACACAGTTAGACCTATGGGCGGATTAAACAACCCCGACGAAATGAAAACACAGGCCGATCCCAAGCAGCCGGTCCGACAGGCCCCGCAAATGTTCCTGATTGTCGACGCAACGCAGGAGCTCGATCCCGCAGTCGGGCTGCGCTTCGAAGCACTCAGTCAGGATCTTTTGTTTGACGCTATCCAAAAGCACGGTGCGGCAGGCAACCACATTCAAGTATTCGAGATCGGGCGCAAGCTCATCGATTGGACAAAAGCGTTCCGACAGCCCGAAGGGCCGGCGATAAACAAAGACAATGAGGAAAACTGCAAGCACGGCATCCACTTATTTCCTACCGTGGAAGAAAAGAACGAAGCAGGGGAAGCCGTGAAGCGAATCCCCAAGGGCGCAAAGTGCATGCATTGCAGCATCCCGATCGAAGGTCGTTCAATGAGAGAAGAGTACCCCGGCGAAGATGTAACCGATCAGGCGCCGGCCGGAGAATCCGAGGCCGAGACCGAAGCGAAAATCCACAACATCCGGGAGGAACAAAACAAGAAATGATCACCGTGCGCGAACTCCATGAAGCACTCGATCTTCATATTGCCAACGGCCACGGGAACCTTCCCGTGGTCATTGACGAAGACGATGCAGAAACCGTGCTCGAACAAATCGAAATCAAACCACTCACCCAAAGCCCGATCGGCGACAGGCCGGCACACATGCTGCTATCAGGGCTCTACTCGTTCCGGAGGCATTCCAACAATGAACAAGGCAGAACGGGCCATGGAGGCCGAAGCAAGAAAGAACGAATCAGCACACAAGGCACTCGATGCGGCCGCAATCGTAGCCGTCGAAACAGAGGCAAGCGACGTTCGCCGCGCCCTGGAGAAAGCCGGGTGGAAAGCCCCGAGCTCCGGCCAGATTGTCGAATGCGAACCAAAGAAATGTCCCCTCCTGCCCCCACTGTCCAAAGTCGAAGTCGGGACCGAGCCGGGCAGCCGTACCATTGTCACGGAAGCCCGGGCTTGCATCGGGGTCGACTGCGCCTGGCACGTTTGCTACAACGATCCCAAGTCGGGCGAGGAAACATGGGCAGGCTGCGCCATTCACGACATGGCGGGGGTACTCACAAGCATTCAAGACAATACCGACAGGATCGTAGCATGAACCTGCACGTAGACTCTCGGGACCGAGGAAATCGGCGCGCGCTTTTACGCGACATTTTGTCCATTCTCGTTTTCCTGCTGGCCATCGGCGGTCCGGCAGCTGCAGTGTTTTTCTTCATTTTGTGGCAACAAGCAAAGGTGGTACCATGAGTAAGGAGCAATCAATTTGCAGTGCGAGCCATGAGTGCTCAAAGGCGAAGGGCTGCGCGCACGCCGTTCCGCACACCGACGAGTTTAGCGGCTGGTACCGATTTGCCACATGTAACACGGGCGGAATTGTATCGGCCTGCGTCCCGTTCAAGGACGGAGGACACACCACTGTCAATCGCGAGTGGTGCCCCCACTGTAACGGCAGGGGATTCGAGGACGTAAAAACGTTTCACAAATTTGAAAGGAAGAAGACATGATTAGCTGGCTGAAAAAAAGGCGGAAGCTGGCACAGGCGAAAGCCCGGGCGAGATTCCGTGAGAAAATCGCGGCCAAAATCAAATTCATGGAAGACAATCCAAACCAGGGGTTGCGCTATCGTACACTCTGCGATCTGCCAGAGGTTCGGCGCGTTTCCACCATTGTTCGCGCCGCAAGTTGCCGGGTCGAAGTGGAAATGTATGACGGCTTCACTCTCAGCGCTTCAGACTTTTGGGAAAACGAAGCCATGCTCTTCGCAGCAAGAAAAGTGGCAAACCGATTAATGGAAGGGGATCACTGATGCTCAGTTGGACTGAAAGGCTATTACTCGAACAAGACTCGATACACCAGGCCATCGCGGCAAACACCAAGGCCGTACAAATGGTGGCCATGGGAAACCTTGCGGTGGAGCTCCTGAAGATTCTGCTGCTAATCCTGTGCGTGGTGTACCTCATGAAACTTTCAAACAGGTGGGGGTGCTGATGATCAGCGAAAAAGAAGCCGCGTTCCGGGGAGGCAAGGAAGGAGGCGAACAGTAACTTCAACCTCCTTCCCCGCGAAGCGAGAACCGTTGCGGCAAGGTCGGAGTGCTGCTCGAGGATCAACGACCTGGAGGTTCACAAAATCAGGCTCAAGCGCAGCTACGAAAGAAGCCTCGCCGAAATCAATCGACTAATAAAAACCCTAAAGGAGGACGTAATTCAATATGGCAGAAGCAAAAATCTGTGACAAATGCGGGGATTTCTTCATCCCCTCGAAATCATTCGTCGACATTGACTTCGACCCGGTACTAGGCTCGTCAACCACCCGATCAACGAGGTTCGTATGGGCTCCAGAAGGGCGCGCCATGCAGGAGGGGTGGCCCAAGGACACTTGCCCGACATGCTTCCTCGGGGCGCTCCTGGACCACATGAAAGAGACTGAATCTGTCGCGCTGCACAATACGCTTGTGGGCAGAGGGTGGGTACCAGAACCGGGTGACCCGGAGATCGTTCCACCGCCTCCGATTGTCCCACCGCCTCCGATTGTTCCACCGCCTCCGATTGTCCCGGGCGCGATCGAGATTCATCACGACGGCACAGGCTCCAATCCAATGCCCGACATCAGCAACACGGGAGATCCGGCGCCAGGCGCTCACGAATCAGGATCATCGGGCACCGTGCCAGATCTGGAGGACTGCTTTTGAAATGCAAACACGATTGGAAACTCGTGGCCCAGCTCTCCGACGATCGGCGCGCCTGTCCCATTGGATTTGCCGTGAGTGCGGAGGAAGGGAGGAGGCATCTTGATGTGCAAACATGGAAACACAGTTCTAATGCCCATCGCGGGCCGGGTGCGCAATATCGACACTTGCATCCACGATATAGTCGCAGCCCTAAACGCGGCAGGCATTGTCACGACGGCTTGCTGTTGTGGTCACGGAAAGCACGTAGGCTCGATCCTGCTCGCCGATGGCAGAGTAGTTGAGATCTACCCAGACAGGGACAAGTGGCAAACCCACAGAAAAAGAAATCCGGCCACCCTTTCCGGGGAGGTGCTTGAGTCGGCCACAGAGAGCCCAGGTGTCACGCTCGATCCCAGCAGCAAATCAGTATTCCATAAACCAAAAAACATCAGGCCACCGGTAATCCTGGCGAATGGTGGAAAAGTGGAGGGGGTTCACGGATGAGTAAGTACACCGGGATTCCGTGGCGACTGAAGCAGCAATGGAGAGCGATTCGCAGATGGTGGTACCGCTTTCGTTTCGGGATCCGCATCGGGATCAATCATAGCATGCTCCCGGCACTCGGAAAAGGGAAATATGTCGACGTGGTTCGCCGCGGTGACTACATCGAAATCCGAGACCACAGCAACGCAGAGCCATTCACAATCCGGCTCATCCCCTACCAGCCGAATCATGGCGTCATGGTGGAATATGTAAACAGTGCCGGCCGCGTAGGATGGAGGACTCATTGCAGTTCGAGGGAGTTTCTTAAAATGGGATCAAGCGGAATGGAGGTTCGCGGATGAGCAAACAAGAATCAAAGGGCATCGCGGCCAGGGGCGCAAACTGGACGCCGCCAGAAGGATATGTCAGCAAGGAAGCTTTTGAAGACTTGTACAAACACGGGCTCTACCCGATGGATAAACCAAAAGAAATGTGGAAACGAATGCTCGAATTCGATCGCATGGCGAGAATGAACCAAAAAGAATTGCTGATCGAACAGCTCTACACCTTGCGATCAAATGGTCGACAGGAGCAAAACTGCTGGATGCATTGAAAATGCAGATCGCCAAAGTCGTCGAACCACACTCATTTGTCCCAAATCCAGAGTTGGGCGAAAGGGGGGAAATTGGTCGAAAGATCCGTAACCTCGTAAATGAACAGCGCGGCCGCAGCCCTTTCGACTCATCACTTCTGGAAGGGATCGACTTAATTCAATTAGAATGCGACATCCTCAAATTCATAAAGGAGAAATGCCAATGAGCGGATACCTGAAGCTCTCAGACGGCATGTGGATCGGCTTCGCCACCAGGCCGACCATTCTGCGCCGGATCGTATGGTTCTTACTCTTCGGGGCCCGCTGGGTCCCTCAAAATCCCGATGATTGGGAACCGCGGCTTCCACTGGTCGGGATCTCATTCATGGAGCCAGGGGACGAACCAGAGTGGCTGAACTACGACCTCTTCTCCGTCGAGGTATCCACATACCCGGGCGGGGAACCGTACACTACCACGTATCGCAGAAAAGAACCAAAGTTCAGAAAGGAGACAGAATGTCGGGAGAAATAAAGGCCGGAAGGCAAACGAATCACCCGGACTACGATTGGGAAGACGTAGTCCACCAATGCGAACAAATACTCGATTGTCCAGACGCAGCAACCTCACCGTCCGCATCCAACCTGCCAAATCTCGTAAGAGAACTGGTTTCCGACAAAAATACCGGGATGCGGGCAGGGGAGGGCATGAAGATGTCGCTCAAGGAAATCTACTCTGAGTTCAGCGAGGAATGTTCGGGGCTGGCAAAGAAAGCATTCGGAGACATGCTGGCGCACTACATTCCTTTCGCTGAGACAGACCTGGACTCAAACGTGTACTTCAGGGCAGAGGAAATGTTCAAAGAGTGCATGACCGGCAACACAGCACCCGAACAATTCCAAAGCTACAACTTCGCAGAAGTCAGGGCAGCAATCTGGAGGGATCACAAGCACGAAATCATCATGAGCGTGATCGAGGACAAGGACCGGGAGATTGCCAGGATGAAGCGCACGATCGAGATCCTGCAGGATTCGAGACGATAAACAGGCGAGAGCCGGAAAGGGACCCATGAAACTATTCATCTGCACAGCGATACTGCTGCTTTGCCTCACGGGGTGTGACGAGCACAACGGGGTTGTATTCAAAGGCAGGGACGGCCAGTTCTACAGGTTGGAGCACTACGTCGGCAGCAATTACCGAATTGCCAAAATCGACACCACGGGGATCGGGAGGCTGATGCAGCCTGATTCAATACAGAAGTAAACACACAAAAGCCGGCAATTCAGCCGGGCAACCAAAACACATTTCCAAGGAGGACTTATGGCCATCTTCAAAATCAAACTCGGGGAGAAAGTTAAAGACAACATTACTGGCTTCGATGGTGTTGTAACGGGAAGGGCAGATTACATCACCGGTTGCCGCCAATACCTCGTCACCCCAAAAGCGATAAAGAGCGAATTCAAAAGTTCCGTCTGGCTTGACGAAGATCGCTTGCTCAAAAAGATGCCGAAAAAACCACTGAACAATGGTGGGCCACAGGCAAACCCCGCACCGATCAAATAACCCGCATAAAAAAAGGCGCCTGGAGCATTTCGCTATTCCAGGCGCCACTCTGCGTGCCCCTTTCGGGGAGAGAGTTATTTATACTCTGCCGGGGCTTCTCCATTCCCGGGCCGCTTTTCCCTTGGGGCCGAAGCCCTCTTTGTATTCTTCTGCCCGGTCTTACCTTTCAAGAGCGCCGAGCCTATTTCCAAATGTAGATTTTGGGGCAGGGGCAGTCAACTTGAAGTTTTGGTCAATGTGAAATGAGATGGGAATTGGCGGGGGGCAGGGGGCAAAGTTCAAATTCAGAGCACGGGAAAAGCAGACCCTTGTGTTGCGGAAAGCCTGAGAGTTCATGCACAAAGCCCACGAAAAGCCCGACACTTCACGAGAATTGGGCCTGAAAGGTGTGTGAAAGGTCGAGCTGTTCCTGTCCATACCTGAGCCAAATCCACCATAGGTATACCGAAGTATATCCCAAACATCGGGCAAAGGTACATCAAAACCCTGACACTTGCTCGAAAAGGTCGACCTTGTTGCCTCGAAGACCATCCGACACTCTCCAACAGGACATCCCAATCCTTCCCATGTCCAAGCCACACACCACACCCCTATCCCGATTATAGATCCACCCAAGCACGAACACTCAAAGCCAGGACCCTGTTCACTCGGCACCCACTACCGGGCCAGTCTTGCTGTCATGCCTCGCTCTGCACCCGCTCACTTCCCAGGTCTACGTTACCGACTCGTCACTTGCCACAGCCATCGGACCGGGCTCATTCTCTCACCCACAATCCCCAGGCATTGGGCTCGTCTGTTCGCCCGGCTTTCTGTCTGGCCTTCGTTCCTCGCGGCCTGTCGGTTCCTGGCTGCGTTCTCCCCGCCGATCCGGGGCACGGGCTTGCGCCCGAGATTTGCGCCCGAGATTTGCGCTCGCTTTCGGACCGGCACCGTCCGCTCTCGCGGCCGCTCTCATTTTTTTGCCCACTTTTTTTGCTGCCCCCGCCAATCTTCTCCCGGCCCCCGCCCGGCCGTCCGTGCCGGTCCGTCCAGTCTCTGCCCTAATTTTCCTTCAGCGAGTGTACCCTTTGGGTTAACCGAGCCCCTGTTTCTGACTTTCCGGTCCGACTCAGCCGCTTCGAGCCTCGATTCCGGCTCGGCGCGGCTTTCGGCTCCCGCCCTTTTTCTGGTCGTCCTTCTCGCCCCATTTCCGTTTTCCTGGCCAGCTCGCGCAATCGCGGGCTACCCGAAGTGTGCCCTTTTCAGTTTTGCGGGCTACCCGAAGTGTGCCCTTTCAGTTTTGCGGGCTACCCGA
>CAZWZW010000002.1:0-63123 GCA_964639125.1 uncultured Verrucomicrobiota bacterium | reverse complement strand
AAGCCAAAACACAAGATGTAGTACCGAGTCCAGCGAAGGGGATACCCATATTCTATTATTAAACAACCATCGCCGCACCGAATAGAGTTTTATCGAGCAACTCATCCATCAGCGTGCAGCCGAGCTTCGAGCATGGGCAAAGCATGCTCCCACCCCTTGGCCAGCGCATGGAGGTCATGCTTGATGCAGGAGGCCTCCTTAAAGCGCTCTTCGTTGGTAAGATCGGCGCGTTGCACCAGCGATGCCTGCTCTCGCTCAAGGTGCCGCTTCCAGAACAGAAGAATATAGCGCTGAGCCAGCTCCACCGGCGAGGTTTCGGTGTCGATCGACCGCGATTCATCAACCTGCACCCGACTGATCACCCTCTGTGTATCCTCACCAAATTCATGGAATCCTTCGGTCAGCGTGTCGGGCGTATCCACCATGAGCACTTCTACCAGCTCACGACAGGTGGGATCTGTGAGATAGCGCGACGGCAGATAGTCATGCACCAAAGGATGTACGTCGTGATAGTAATGAACCAACAGTTCAAGCAGGGCTGTTTCCTGGAGAGGATAGGTCTTTTTCGGCACCGTCACGGGTTGCGGCACTTCATCATTGCGCCGTTGAACCGGCCGCTGCTGCCGCTGGCTGCGCCGAAGGTCCTGGCTGAGAGCCAACGGCGAGATATTCAGGCGATCCGCGGCCCGGCTGATCATAGGATCCCGCCGTGCGGCTGAAGGACACTGCCGAATCAAATTCAACACCGCCTGCACCACGCGCATGCGACCGGCCTCGGTCGCCATATTCTCCTGTTCGCCAAACACATCAATCATAAAATCGATAGCGGCAGGGGCCTCCTTCACAAGATTGGTCAGCGCTTCGGCTCCGTTCTTCTTAATCAGTGAATCGGGATCTTCCTTTTCGGGCAGAGTGACGACGCGGACACTCAGCTCGTTGGCAATAAAGATTTCCGACGACGCAAGCGCGGCCTTTACGCCGGCAGCATCCGCGTCGAGCACAAGAACCACCTCATCGGCATAGCGTTTGATCAGCCGCGCATGATTTTCAGTGAGTGCGGTGCCCTGCGAAGCAACCACATTATCCAGTCCGGCCTGATGGCAACGGATCGCATCGATCTGCCCTTCAACCACGATGGCCTGTCTGTTATCGACAATGGCCTTGCGGGCCTTATCAAAGGCAAAAAGCACACGATTCTTATGAAAAAGTAGCGTTTCCGGACTATTTACATATTTTGCGCCCTTTTCCGCCTTGTTCATGATGCGGCCGCTAAAGCCGATCACGCGCCCCATCTGATCGCAGATCGGAAACATAACGCGGTTGCGAAAGCGGTCATAGTGACTGGTTTTACCGTTCCGCTCGGATGGTACGGCAAGGCCGGCGGCTTCGAGCTGCTCTGCGGTATAGTTCTTTTTGATCGCCTTCCCCATCAGCCCTTCCCATTCATTCGGGGCAAAGCCGATCTGGAATTGCTTGATCATTTCCACCGGAAGGTCGCGCTCTTCAAGATAGCGGCGCGCCTCGGTCCCCTCGGCGCTTTCGAGCAGCATGCGGTGATAGAATGCGGCCGCATCGGTATGGAGCTTGTAGAGCACATCCTTGTTGCCACTCTGCTCGGGCTGCCCGCCTTCATACTGAATTTCCACCCCGGCGCGCTCGGCCAGAATGTTGACGGCCGTCACAAAGTCGACTTTTTCATACTCCATGACAAAGCGGAAGACATCGCCCCCCGCCCCACAACCAAAACAGTGGAAGATCTGCCGCGCATCATTGACGGTGAAAGAGGGCGTCTTTTCCTGATGGAACGGGCAGTTGCATTTGTAGGTCGAGCCGCGGCGACGTAATTGAGGCAGATAAGCGCCCACCACTTCCACAATATTGCAGCGTGCGCGTATCTCTTCGATCGTCTCTTTAGGAATCATCGCCATTCACAAGGAATAGCGGAACGTGGCCCTGCTCTCAATCCCGCGCAACAGAATTTTAGTCCGCAAGTCCGGATGCACCACGCGCGTTGATTTATTTCACAGGCAGGGAAAAGCTGAAGAGCGAGCCGACGGCAATGGCGTTGCTGATATAGTTGTACCAAACCTCCTCGATCCAAGGCGCATACCCGACGGACTCCGACTCAAGATCATTAAACGATATCACCGCTCCGGTTCCCTGAATTCTTTCATCAAGTCATTTTAAGGAGGATTGAACCAGCGGCATCATGCCTTTTTGAAGTCAGATCAACTCCCATTCCCATGGGCCTGACTCGTGGGTTCGAAAAAAATTTGCGCGTTAAGAGGGATGACGGGAAGCGCCATTTTAGTAAAAAATACTAAAGATATGAGTATTCAGCAGGCTTTATTTTTGGCCAGAGTCCCTTTAGAATCCCGTTTTACAAGTGTGATGGAAAAGGCTTGGGCGAGAATTCCTCCCTTTATCCTCCTTTGTGATTCATTTATCATTCAGGCAGCAAAAGTATTTTAGATTAGAGGTTTGGTTTTTTAGCATGCAAATGAGCATTCAGTTTATATCGGTATTTCTGATTGGCCTGGTGGTGTCCTGGCTTCTGGTTCCTTTACTTAAAAAAATCGCGCCGGCAATTGGAATGGTTGACGAACCCTCCCCTCGTCGGATTCACAAGAGCTCCATACCCCGTAACGGGGGCATCGCCCTTTTTGTGGCGACCCATCTTGCGCTGCTGATTGTCTTTCTCAGCTTTGGCGGCAATCTCGGCGGAACCATACAGGCCAAAGAATGGGGCCTGTTGTTTGCTGGTTCTCTCATCCTGCTATTGATCGGAATTTTGGACGACCGCCTCGACATGCGGGCCTGGTTCAAGCTTGCAGGTCAGCTTGCCGTTGCATTGCTCATGTTTTTTGGCGGGTTTTCTTTCGAAGCATTCCTGAACCTTAAATTGCCGTATGCCGTTAATCTTGGAGCGACGCTCTTTTGGTTTACGTTGTTGATCAATGCGTTCAATCTGATTGATGGAATGGACGGGGCCTGCGCCGGTCTGGGCCTGATCGCCAGCGCGGGACTTTCCGGCATGTTGATATCGCTGGGGCAACCCGCAGCGGCCATGGTTTTGCTTGCCATGGCCGGGGCCTGTTTAGGCTTTCTCCGCTATAACTTTAATCCCGCCAGCATTTTTCTGGGCGATTGCGGCAGCATGTTCATTGGTTTTATATTGGCTGCCGTATCGTTGAAAGCCAACGTTAAGCAATCGATGATGGTTGCCCTGCTGATTCCACTGCTGGCCGTCGGGGTGCCGGTATTTGATGTGATGCTGGCCGTCTGGCGCCGCCTGGCTCGGAAGCTTGTTTCGATGATCAGCAAAGACGGACTGGCCACCAAGATCTTTGGACCGGACCTCGACCATATTCATCATAAACTGATGCGCAGCGGCATGTCGCAGCGCAGGGCGGCAATCGCCCTCTATATTGCCGCCGCGTTTGTTTGCCTTATTGCGCTGGGCGTTACTGCCATGAATTCCAACCGGACCGCGTTGCTCATGATCGGAATGATCGTCATTTTGCATGTGGTGGTGCGGAAGCTGGCCCAGATTGAATTATGGACGACTACCCAGGTTGTGCTGCACGGCGTGCAGCGACCGCGCAATTTTGTGGGGGTGCTGGTGGCCGTGTGCTGGGATCTTGCCTGGTTGCTGTTGATCACCTTCTTTGTTTTTGAGATCGTTTTTTCCTATTCGGTAGATCTCGCACTCATGACCGTATGCGTCATGATCCCCTTCGCCACGATCTACTTTTACGGCATCTACAAATCCGTTTGGACTCGTTCCCGGATTTCCCAGCTGGTGGTGCTGATACTGCAGCTGACCGCGGGCGAAGTACTGGCCTTCGTTGCTCTGTTATGGGTGGTGGACCTTCCCCCCAAGCAGCTATTTATCGCATTACTACTGCACAATCTGGGCTCACTGATGGGGATTGTGGGCATCCGCGCCTCGCTGCGGGTGGTACGCGATATGGGAGCCTGGCTGCGCTGTTCCGTTGCGCGGGACCAGGATAATGCCCGAACCCTGATTCTCGGGGCGGGAGAAAATGCCATTCTCTATTTGCGGCAGGCCTCCTTCGAAAATCAGCAGAAGGCATCGCGAAGGATCGTGGGGCTTGTAGACGACAATCCCGTGCTCCATGGAAAGATCGTGTATGGCTATCCGGTCCTGGGCAACTTCGACCAGCTGGAGCAGGTCATCGAGCAGCACGATATTACCGAACTTATTTTTACCCACCACTACAGCGAGGTTTTGCGGGAAAGCATTCTGGAGCTCAAGTCAAAGTATAATCTGATGATTCGCGACTTTATCTTCGGATTGCGCGATCTCGATCAGTTCGGCATGTGCGATGGACTTGTTAAACCCTATTCTGTTCACGAGCTTGATTGCAGCAATACCGATACCGTCGGCACCAAAACCCCAATCCCGGCGGAGTGCATGAGCGCGGTCGGTGCAGGCCTTGCGAACGTGAACGAAGAGCCAACTCTCCCGCAGTAACGGAGAGAGTCCGCCTCAAGGTGTAATGGTCGACCCGGTTGGATGGTTATGTTGCGCGTAACATAAGGATGGAAATGCGAAAATCCAGCCTTCTTGAGACCGCAGCTTTCCTGCGCCATGAGCAGCACTTCCACGAAGGCCATCTCGAACAGCTCCTTGTTCCGGTGGCGGAAGGTGCAGATGGTGTCGTGGTCGGGATCCATTCGCGCAGGTCGGGCGGCAGGAGCATCGGGGTGTCGCGGTCGAGGTTCTTGAGTCGAGTGGCCATGGTCTTCCATTGGTTAAGATGGAGCAGGTCTGCCCTGTCTTGACCAATACGCAACTCCTAAGTCCGACAGGCTGCTAATCAGGGGAATCCACCTCCAACAATCGGCGAACCATGACCACCGCCTTGTCGGGCGTAAATGGTTTTTCGAGCACGGCGGCATCCTCGGGAACGCCCTCGTCAACCAGTTGGGCCCGGGAGTAGCCCGAAGTATACAGCACCTCGATCTCGGGATAGAGTTCGCGCATGGCCACAGCCAGTTCAGCACCTCCGAGGCCCGGCATGACCACATCGGTAAAGAGGAGGTCGATCTTTCCCATGTATTTCCGGGCCACCTTGATGCCCTCCCATCCGTCTTCGGCCAGCAACACCTTGAAGTTTTTCTGTTCAAGAATCTGGCGAACCAGATTGCGGATCATGGGATCGTCTTCCACAAGCAAAATAGTTGTGGCGTCGTTGGAGCCCTCCTCCTTCACCTGTGGCCCATCACCTGAAACAACCGGATCTTCCGGTTGGGCTGCTTCCTCAATTTGCTCTTCGTCTTTATAATCAGCGCGAGGCAAATAGATCAAAAACGTCGTGCCATCCCCAATTTTGCTTTGGACCTCAATAAATCCATTGCTCTCTTTCATGATGCCTTTAACAATCGACAACCCCAGTCCGGTACCTTTATCAGAATCCTTAGTTGTAAAAAATGCCTCGAAAATCTGGCCAAGCGTTTCTGTATCCATGCCATGACCCGTGTCACGCACCGATATCACCACGTAGGGGGCATCGGCAAGTCTGTCGGGCTTACCGCATTCATTTCCTTTCAGGTCGCGACAATCGATTTTAATGGTAATTCGCCCTCCGTTGGGCATGGCATCGCGGGCATTAACGGCGAGGTTCATTAAGACCTGACCCAGCTGCACCGGGTCGGCTTGCACATAGACGGGATCGGCATAGGGCTTGGTGATAAGCGTGATTTTCTCGCCGATCAGACGGGAGATCATCTTGTTCGTATCTTCCAGCGAGGAGTTAAGGTCGAGCAGGACCTGTCCGGACGAGTCCTTCTGGCTGAATCCAAGCAGTTTGCGGGTGATGAATGATGCCTTGCGTGCAGCTTCCACAACCTCTTTGGCGTGCTGTTCGTTTTCCTCCCCTTGCGGGTCGGCGACGATGAGACAGGCATAGCCGTCGATGATGGTGAGTAGGTTGTTAAAATCGTGGGCAATGCTTCCGGCAAGACGCCCGACGGCTTCCATTTTCTGGGATTGGTGCAACTGATCGGACAACATCGTACGCTCGTTCTCGAGCATCTTTTTTTCCAGTTCAGGGACCACTACAGACTTATTCAATAAAATATCCAACAAGCCGATGATCAGTAATCCGCCAATCAAACACAAGGCGCTCGCGATCACCGTGATGATCGTGCTGTTACCATGGGTAAACGTAATTTCGCCAAACAGCTGAACCAAAGAGGTGAGGACAAGTCCCGATATAACCGCCGATGCAAGCGCGGTTATGATGAGGATGATGAGTATTCGGGTTTTTAAGCTCATGGATTCCCCGCCTCTGCCCAGTCCCAGAAGTTCCGAAGCATGCGCAAACCAACCGCCTGCGATTTTTCCGGGTGGAACTGCGTGGCAAAAACATTGTCCTTCCAGACGCAAGAGCAATAGTCGATGCCATACTCCGTTTTACCCGCCACAATCGATTCGTCCTCCGGACACACATAATAGGAATGCACGAGATAGAAGAATGAACCGTTCTCGATGCCGTTAAACATGGGACAGTCGGGCTGCACCTCGTTAACGCGGTTCCATCCGATTTGCGGCACTTTCAGTTCGGCAGGAACATCAAAGCGCTTGACCGTTCCCGAAAAAATTCCAAGGCCGGCAACCTTCGGCGACTCTTCGCTGGAATCGAACAATGCCTGAAGCCCAAGACAGATACCCATCAAAGGCTTTCCGGCCTGTACCCAGTTTTCAAGCGAGCCGACAAAATCGTGCTCAACCAGATGCCCCATGCAATCAGCAAAAGCACCGACACCCGGCAAGATCAGCGCACGGCAATCGTCCATTTCCTGCTTCTGCGTGATGACTTTCGCCTCCAGATCCAGAAAGCGCATTGCATTCGAAACGCTGCCAAGATTTCCCATCCCATAATCAATAATACCGATCATTCTCTTTTCCTGTTTAAGAGCTGGCAGTTTATCCTTGGGATTGCGCCAAAAGAACAAAAAACCGGATGAAAAGAATCCGTTTATAGCCCCGTCAACATGCTATTGAGTATCCGGACCGGGGTTGATTCAACCCTTTAGCACACCCAGCGGACGCAGTTTCACCACGGGCTCAATCAAATCCCGCTGGGCTTCAATCACTTCGTCAATATTCTTATAGGCCTGCGGAGCTTCGCTGAGATCGAGCATCGACTCTCTCTTTTGCCCTCGCCCTTTCACGGGATGCCATCCGCTGAACACAATCCCTTCCATGGCCCGGTCGCACTCCGGTTTCGTTAGGGTACGCGATGCAGCCAGCCGCCCCATAACCCGGCCGGCCCCATGAGAACACGAAGTAAAGGATTCCGCGTTTCCTTTTCCCCGAACAATATATGAAGAGGTCCCCATGCTGCCGGGAATGATGCCCTCTTCTCCAGCCTTGGCCGCAGTGGCTCCCTTTCGATGAACCCAAACCTGATGGTCAAAATGCTGCTCCAGTCCGGCATAGTTATGGTGAATATTGCTTCCTCGGATAAATTTCAGCCCCTTGAAGGAGCGGGAGGCCGACTCCATAACAACGGCCATCATGCGCGTGCGGTTCTCGTGCGCATAATCGAGAGCAAAATTCATCTCGCGGATATAGGCCTGCCCCTCTTCGCTGTCGGTTTCCAGATAGGCGAGATCTTTCGACGGTAGATCCACCTTGTTTTTGGCGCACCATTCCATAGCCCGTTCATGATGATATTTCGAGATCCGATAGCCCAGGTTACGCGAACCGGAATGCAGCATGAGCCACAGCATTCCATCATCACTGGCCTGGAGTTCAATAAAGTGGTTTCCACCCCCCAGCGTACCCAGACTCTTTTGCGCCAACTCGCGACCATGCGCATCAAGCCACAACGGCAACTCACGAAAGCGGTCCCACTTCTGCGGCTGCGTATACGCATGTCCCTCGCCGAGCGGAATGCGCGCTTTCACCGCATCGAGGCACGTTGCAATTTGTTCCCTGGAAATATTTTCGACAGGGTAACTGGTCTGCACCGCGCACATGCCACAACCAATATCCACCCCCACCGCATTGGGGATAATGGCATCCTCGCAGGCCACGACACCGCCGATCGGCATGCCATAGCCCACATGGCAATCAGGCATTAAGGCATTAAGGCAACGTGCCGAAAAACACGCGGATGATTGGCCAGGTTTGCGGCCTGCTCAAGCGCACTTTTATCGACATCCTCGCACCATGACCGTACCGGCAAGGCTCCGAGTTGTGTATTCTCCCATTTCATTCGACAAACCAAACATGGCCGCTCTCAACAATCAACCTTTAAAGCGAAAACGATCGGCTCAAGAATTGAAAACAGCCCCCGTTCGCAAGAAACCCTATTCTTGGTGGTTTGTGGCAGCTTGAATAAAGAGAGTCCCTATTTGCCTTGCAAAATTATTTGTCGCTTCGCTTTCAGCTGTGAGATAAAGAAGTCCGTAGTTCCGCCTTTAGACGGTCTCCGTCTACAAGTCATCTAAGGCGGAACTACAAACATTTATGAAAACCAAAAAAGAACGCGCTGAATATATCGGGAAGAAACTGGACGAGCTTTATCCGGAAGTCCCGATCCCGCTCGACCACACCAATGCGTTTACGCTGCTGATTGCCGTGCTGCTTTCGGCGCAGTGTACCGACAAACGCGTCAACATGGTGACCCCCGCCCTCTTTGCCAAGGCCTCCACACCGCAGGAGATGATGAAGCTCTCCGTCGAGGAAATCCTTGAATGCATCAAGACCTGCGGGCTGGCCAATAGCAAGGCCAAAAACATTAAGCGGCTTTCCGAAATGCTCGTCGAGAAATATGATGGAGAGGTACCGCGCACGTTCGAGGAGCTCGAAAAGCTATCAGGCGTTGGACACAAAACCGCCAGCGTCGTGATGATCCACGCCTTTAAGATTCCGGCCCTTCCCGTCGATACGCATATTCACCGCCTCGCCCAGCGCTGGAAGCTGACGAGTGGAAAGAATGTGGTGCAGACCGAGGTCGATCTGAAAAAGCTCTGGCCGCCGGAAGACTGGGAAAAGCTGCACCTGCAGATTATTACCTATGGCCGGGAACACTGTACCGCCCGCGGCTGCGACGGCACCAAATGCATCATTTGCAAAACCTGCTTCCCCAATCGCAAAAAGCCGGTTGTCACAAAAAAGGCCTAGGCAGGAGAAATAATCGCGCCCGCTTCGCTCGCGTCTTTGCGCGATTTTCCTGCTCTTTTAGAGCATTTTAAGAAATGTCGTATCCGCTTCGTTTCTGTACTGGAGGGGCGAGATTGCTTCTTTTCGGCGCAATCACCTCTCCGCCCGGGCGCTCGGCGAGCGCCCCTCCATCGAGGGGGCTATGGTTTTGTTTTAAATGCTCTAACCGGTTCGCATCATGGTGGCGGCGGCTTTTGCGATGAGGTCACCGGTCTGGTTTTCGATATGGCCTTCAACGAAGGCCGTGCGCCTCGTTTGGTTGGTCAGCGTGCCGTAGGCAGTCAAGCGGTCGCCTGTTTTCGCGGTCTTTAGATAGTTAATCTTCATTTCCAGCGTGACCCCGGTATTTTGATCCGGAGGCAGCGTATTGAAAAAGGCGCGCGACAGGGCGGTGTCGAGCATGGTGAAGAGGACCCCGCCATGAACAATGCCATAGCGGTTGATGTGGGGCGCTCCGACCTCCAGTTTAATGACAAATTTTTCGTCGCGAAATCCAATGATATCGAGCCCGCAGTGCTCATTAAAATCCATTACGCCACCTCTTCCTGATGCAGGGTTCCGGCCTGTTGTGCAGTGATGAACTGTAATACCTCTTTGAACACCCGTTCGCGATCCTCTTTCTGAACGAGGTTGTGGTAGTCCGCCTCGATGGTGACCCGATTTTTGATGGATGAGCCGATTTTGTCGTACACCACATCGGCACTTTGCGGGTCGGCAATCGGATCTTCGCTGCCGTGAATGATCAGGCAGGGTGCCTCGACATCCGCCAGCCCGTCCCGACAAACCGAGATTAGTTCGCAGAGTTCGCGTACCCCTTCCAGATAATGGATCGGATAGTTGATCTCCGGCGTCTCCGATTTGTTGTCGATGGATTCGGACAGGGTTGCAGGCATGTGCAGCTTTTTCATGACGCGGTTCCAGCCCAGCGCAACCGGCGTGAGCGTACAGGCATGACGGTCCATCAGGATCAGGGGCGTATCGATGCAGAAAATCGAATCGATCGCCCCCTTCTTACGCGCGGCATTCAGCAGCACCAGCAAGGCCCCCGCCGAGAATCCACCAAGGATGACCTTCTTGCAGCAATTCCGCAAAACGGCATAGGCCCGGTTGAACGACAGTGCCCAATCCTCCCAGCTCACATCGAGCAACTGCTCCGGACCGGTGCCGAATCCCTGGAGCCGGGCACCGTATACCGTATAGCCGGCATCATGGAGAAATTCGCCCAACGGGCGCATTTCCTCCGGCGCGGCGAGATAGCCGTGGCAGAGCAGGATGCCGGTATCGCTGGAAGGCGAGCGAAGAAAAAACGGTCGCCCGATGGACGGTGCCTTGGACAGCCCCTTTTCAAAATAGAGCGCATAGTCTTTTTCAAAATGATCTTCATCCATCTTATGGACCCGTTCCGCAATCTCTTCCCGCAATTTTACGGCGGATAGGTTGACATAGTGGGCAACGGTTTTGACCACGAAAGACATGGGTTCGATCTCATTGGCAATCACCCGCGTGGCTCCATGCAGCCGCATATCGTCGTGGGCGAGCGTCTCGCTCATATTCCGGCGGGCCACCCGGTATCCACCGTCCTCGCACGTCACGATCCCCTCCTCCACCGCCAGCTTGCAGATATCCTCCAACGGTTCGTGGGGTTCATCGGCAATAAGCTTGATCAAGTTGTTGTGAAGGGAGGAATGAACCCGGCGGTTTTCACTTTCCCGGATCGTCAGGGCCGACAAATAAAGGGCACGATGAAATTCTTCGGCTTTGATAAAATCGGTTTTGAGCGACCGAAGCCCGATGCAGAACAGATGATCCAGATTGACGGCGGTCGTTGCATAGATCGTTTCCATGAACCGCTTGGTCAACGGCCAGCGCTGACTGATGAGAGCGATATTGTCCCGCTGCGCATTTTTCAGAAAAGGGGCTTTCCGGAGTGAGGCAAGGGGGCGCTCCAGATATTCCTGAACATCGACCGGCGGGCTGAAATAGATGGTCATGTCGGTATGCTTCAGCAACAGGCTCCCTTCCGTCTTGAGCTCTTCCGCCAACTGCTCGGTAATATTGGGTCGAATCCCGGTGGCAATACGCGAGAGCGCGTTGTCCTTGGGCCTCAATGGATAAAAGGTAATATTGACCGGCGTAACGACCGGGCCGGGAAAATATTGGCACTGATCCCGGGCAATGTCATATTTTTCTCCCAGCTCCTCCATCGTGGCGGTATCGCCCGAATGGCAGGCAGCCAAAAACCGCTCTCGAACCAAGGCGGCCTTCAGCGCCAACACGGCGGCGCCGGTATGCGGGCGGCCCATATGCTTCGGATGGGTAAGCCGCAAGCGGCCGTGGCGCATCACTTTCTTGCTCTTAATCATCGCCCCTTCGGGGAAAATCACCCAGTCGTGGCGCCCGGCGGCGAGGTCGCCGATGATCTGGCGGTTGCGCAGCGGCTCGTGCGTCGAACGGGCCCCCATGCGGTGAAGGTATTCCCCGAACAGGCCTTTGAACAAGGCGGAGTCGGCCAACGCCCGAAGCTCCTTGTCGGTATGCTTATGCAGCACGTAGGGCACAATGAAGGTTTCCATGCGCGTGAAATGGTTCACCACAAAAAGCGTCGGCTGATCACTAATGTTTTCGAGCCCTTCCACATGAATGGAAAACTTGAGGACGTGCTGCAGCATATCTATCATTGCTGAGGTCGCCTTAAACACTCGACTTGCCATGATATTGCCTCCTGCCGGATATCGCTTAGTTATTCATCCGGGCCAATCCACACAATTCCTTTTTCCAGCCATTTGGCATCGCCTGCCGACACCCGCTTCGCCAGCTTGTCGATATCGCGATTATCGTTGCCGTGCAAGGCCTTAAAGTGCCCGCCGATTCTGCGGGCCGCCTGCTTGCAGAACAGGTCGGCCAGCTCGACCGGCATCGTATCGCCCTGTTTTTGCTTGTTTACCAGCGCGTAGCTGCACGTAGCCGACATGGCAAACAGTTCCGTTCCAATATCCATCAGGTGCCCGAGCACGATCTGCCGGCGATCGAGCGTCGGGCCATACCGAGCCATCGCATGGAACAAGGCGCGCGCCAGCCGGTGCGATGTACGTTGCAGATAACGGAAATGCCGGGCAAGCTCTCCCGCGCCGTCCGGGACGACCCGAGGGAACAGGCTCAGCCATTGGCGCGGATACCACACCGTATAGAATCCCAGAAGCTTGAATACCGTCGTGATTTTCTTCGAGACCGGCACCTTTTTTTTCAGCAGATTCGCCGCACGTTTCAGGTGCGGGTCCATTGCCTCGCGGGCCAGGAACAGGCGCATGATTTCCGAGGTTCCTTCAATGATCGTATTGATCCGCGCGTCGCGCATCATGCGCTCCACCGGATACGGCACTTCGCCGCGCGCCTTGAGCGAGGCCGCCTTCTCATAGCCGCGACCGCCCCGCATCTGGACGGTCTCGTCCACGATCTTCCACCCGTTCTCCGAGCAAAAATATTTTGCCATGGCGGCTTCCAGCCGGATATCCACCTCCTTCATGTCCACATTGCGCGAGGTAAGCATGGTGAGCGCCTCCATCGCAAACGTGGTTGAAGAAATGTGGGCAACCTTCTGCCGCCCGACTTCATGATGCCCAATCGGCTGTCCCCACTGCACGCGCTCATTGCCCCAGCGTCGCACAATGGAAAGGCACTGCTTGGCCATGCCTGTGCAGGCCGCGGGCAGCGTCAACCGCCCGACGTTGAGCGTATCCAGTGCCAGCTTGAGGCCGCGACCCTCATCGCCAATCCGGTTTTCAACCGGAACACGGACATCGGTAAACCGCAGGTTCCCGTTCTGCATACCGTTCAGCCCCATGAAGTCGCAGCGCTGAATCACCTCCACCCCGGGCATATCGTTTTCGACGAGGAAAGCCGTCACCTGCGGGCGCTCCCGGCCCTTCACCATTTTCGGCGCAGTTTTGGCCATCACCACGAATACCTCCGCCACCGGTGAATTGGTGCACCATTGCTTGGCGCCGTTCAGAATATAGTGCGTGCCGTCATCCGATAGCACCGCTTCTGTACGCATCTGTGCCGGGTCGGAGCCGACATCCGGCTCCGTCAGAGCAAATGCGGAAATGGCCCCTTCCACAAAGCGCGGAAAATATTTTTTCCTCTGCTCCTCGGTGCCGAAAAGTTTCAGGGGTTGCGGAACGCCGATCGACTGATGCGCGGAAGCCAGGACCGTCGTCGAACCGCAAAAGGAGGCAATCATCATCATGATGCGGTTATAGTTTACCTGGGAAAGGCCGAGCCCCCCGTATTCCTTGGGAACCTTCAGCGCAAAGACGCCCAGCTTGGCCAACCCCGCCATGACGTCGTCGGGAATCGTGCGGGTGCGGTCCACCTCATCGGGATCAAGGTTTTGTTCCAGAAACTCGCGGATCTCCTTGATGTGCACATCGCCTTCCGCCTTGTCGTCCGCCGGCTGGCACGGAAAGGGATAGAGAAGATCGGCCCGCCAGCGCCCCATGAACATTTCGCTGCAAAAGCTGGGAAGTCGCCATTGGGTTTCCCGCGAAGCTTCCGCAACCTCGAGCGCGGCACGCTTGCCCTCGCTCATCTTGGAGGTATCAATAATCATCTGGTCTTCATGTTCTTTTTGGTCCATGCGAACCTCCTATTTGGATTTTAACTGTAGAACGCCCTTCCCTCCGCTTCCATTTCCGCCAGCAGCCCGGCGGGCTCAAACCGATCACCGCAAGCGGCTTTCAGCTCCCTTAACCTATTTACAACCGTTGAAATCCCCCGCGCATCGGCATAGCGCAACAGTCCGCCCCGGAAAGGCGGGAAACCGATGCCCGTAATGAGCGCCATATCCAAATAGTCTGTGCGATCGATCACGCCCTCCTGTAAACACAGGGCCGCTTCGTTGAGCATGGTCAGGATTAGCCGATCAACGATCTCCTCGTCGGATATTTCCTTTTTCGCATAACCGGCGGTCAACTCGATCGCCTGCGGATTGACGGTGCGCTCTTTCCCTTTGTGCAGATAGAATCCCCCGCTGGATTTTTTACCCAGCAGCCCCGCCTCGATCAGGCGCTCCAATACCGGAGCGGCCTGCAGTCGCGGAGAAAACGCGGCCTCCAGTTCCTGTATCACCTTATAGCCCACATCAATGCCAGTTTCATCGGCCAGCACAAACGGCCCCATCGGCATCCCGAAAGCCTCGACCAACTGATCCACCCGCTCAAAACCGATCCCTTCCTGCAGCAACAGCCCCGCTTCATTCAGGTAGGGAATCAGAATGCGGTTGACGAGGAAACCGGGGCTGTCCTTCACTACCACCGGGGTTTTGTGGAGCTCGCGCGCGAGGGCCACCACGGAAGCCACGGCCTCGTCCGACGACTCCTTGCCGGCAATCACTTCGACCAGCGGCATCCGGTTGACCGGATTAAAGAAATGCATTCCCACAAACCGGGACGGGTGCTGCAGCACGGTCGCCATTTCGCTGACCGACAAAGCCGATGTATTCGAGCAGATCACCGCATCCACAGAAACCTCTTTTTCCATTTCCGAAAGCACAGCCTTCTTGGCGGCCATTTTTTCCACAATCGCCTCGATCACCACATCGGTACCGGCAAACCCGGAATAATCGAGCGTTCCGGTGATACGGTGCATCTTGAGCTCAGCTTCATTCCGCTTTATTTTTCTGAGTTTGACGAGCTGTTGGTAATAGCTGGCCGCCTCGGTAAAGGCTTTGCCGACGGCATCCCACGAAATATCCTTTACCCGAGCCGTCCGCCCGTAGTGACTGAACAGCCATGCAATGCCGCCGCCCATCACGCCCGCACCGAGCACGGCCGCGCTGCGCAGGGGCCGTGGTTCCACAGAGGATGCCACGCCCCGCTCCCTCTTTAGCCGCTGATCTGTGTGATACAGGCCAATCAAATTGCGGCAGATCGGGGTGGTGGCAAGTTCTGAAAAGGCGCGCGCTTCTTTTTCCAGCCCGTGGAGTAGTTTCCCGGAGCCCGTTTCCTTCATGAGAGAGAGAATGGCCGACACGGCGGGATAGTGCCCCTTGGTCCGCTGCATCGCTTTTTCGCCCGCCTTGCCGATAATTAGTTCTTTGCCCGGCCAATAGCGTTCAGTCCAATGGTTGCGGCGCTTGCCCAGAATGGTCCGCCTCCCTTTCCCGGTCATACAACGCGCTACAAATTCATGGGCTTGTTCGGCCACAAACTCGTGGGGAACCAGTGCATCGGCCAATCCGATCCGAACCGCTTTGCTGCCCGAAATCGGCTTGCCCGACAAAATCATGGTCAGCGCCTGTACGGTTCCGACCAGCCGAGGAAGCCGTTGCGTACCGCCCCATCCCGGCAGAATACCCAGCGAAACCTCGGGGAGCCCCAGCCTGGTTTTCTCGCTATCGGTCACGACACGAAATGAACAAGCCAGCGCAAGTTCAAGCCCCCCGCCGAGACAGGCCCCATCCATCACGGCAATCGTCGGATAGGGCAAGGCTGCCAGTTTGGAGAAAATGACCTGGCCACGTTGCGATTTTTCATAGGCATCAGCCGGTGTTGTGATTTTCTCGATCTCATCAATGTCGGCTCCGGCAATGAATACACCGGGCTTTTTGCTGGAGATGACCAGCGCCTTGATTGCGGCCGCCCGAAGCCCATTGCCGAGCTGTTCCTCCAATTCGGACATGACGGCCTCGGATAGCTTGTTTATTTTTTCATCCGGCAGATCAATGACCAGATGCGCAATCCCGGCTTCATCCGGTGGCAATACATACATGGCACTCATCAGTTCACCTCCAATACCAGGGCCGCACCCTGCCCGCCGCCGACACACAATGTTGCAAGTCCTCGTTGAAGACCGCATCGCCTCAACTCCTTGAGCAGTGTCAGAATCAACCGTGCACCCGTTGCACCGACCGGATGTCCAAGCGCAATTGCGCCCCCATTGACATTCAGCTTTTCGGGGTCGATCACGCCCAATGCCTGGTCGCGTCCAAGATGGGTTTGTGCAAATTCATGCGAGGCGAATGCGTGCTCGCAGGCCAACGCCTGCGCAGCAAAGGCTTCGTTGAGCTCAATCCGGTCAAAATCATCCATCGAAAAGCCGGTTTTATCGAGCAGCTTTGCTGTTGCATAGACCGGGCCGAGGCCCATGCGGTCGCCGGCCAGGGCGGCATAGGCGTAGCTATGCAGAAATCCCAATGGCTTGACTCCCAGCGCCTTCGCCTTTTCCTCGGACATTACAAGTGCTGCGGCCGCGCCATCGGTCACCTGCGAAGAATTTCCCACCGTCACGGTGCCGGTCTTCCGATCAAAGTAGGGCCGTAGTTTTTGCAGATCTTCCATCGACTGGTTTGGGCGCGGTCCTTCATCGGCCTGCTGGATGTCGGTATATTGCGGGGGAACCGGGATTGGCACCATCTCTTCGTCCAGCCGACCGGCCTCGATCGCTGCTGATGCCCGGCGATGGCTTTCCAGCGCATATTGATCCTGCTGCTCGCGGGTAATCTGAAAGTCGCGGGAAAGCCGCTCGGCCGTCAGCCCCATGATCAGTCCGCAGACCGGATCGGTCAGCCCCTGCTCCAACGCGATAATGGGTTTTAGATGAGATATCCGGAACGAAGCCAGCGCTTTCAGCCGTTGGGTTAGGGTTTTGGATTTGTTCAGCTGATAAAACAGATCCGTCATCTTCGGGCCATAAATGAGCGGAATATTGCTCATCGATTCCGTGCCGCCCACCAATACGGTTTCGGCCTCTCCCGTCTCGATCATTAGCGCGGCGGTTGTGAAGGACTGCATGCCGGAGGCGCAGTTGCGATGAACCGTGTGCGCCGGGACCTCGACCGGCAACCCGGCTTTCAGGGCAATCACGCGCGCAATGTTTGCGGCATGATTCGGTTGTGCCACATTTCCAAAAACCACTTCGTCGATTTCATGAGCGGGAAACCCCGTCCGAGCCATCAGCTCTTTGACGGCAAACGCGCCGAGGTCGTCCGCCTGAGCCAGCTTTAGTTTGCCCCCCGCTTTGCAAAATGGGGTGCGGATTACGTCAACAATGGCTAATCGCGAGTTCATGGGAATCCTCCGTTATCCTGGTTTCATCATAAAGCTGGTCTATCAAGCCTTCATAGTGCTCCTCGACCATGTGCCTGCGTATTTTAAGCGTGGGAGTCAGCTCGCCGTTTTCAACCGAGGGCTCCTCGGTCAATAGCGCATAGGCGTGAATCTTTTCCCAATGGTCAAGATTCCTATTAACCTGTTGGATTTGCGCCTGAATCTCTTCGTGTAGCTTTGCCGTGTCGAGCGATGCTGCCGCCGGGCTCAGAAAGAGAAGACAACTCGTATATTTGCGGGCCTCGGCAATGATACAGGCCATATCAATCCATTCAGACCGGCACAGTGCCTGTTCCATCGGGCCCGGAAATACGGTTTCTCCGGTCGAGGTCTTAAACATTTCCTTTTGCCGGGCCACAATGGTCAGATAGCCATCTTCATCGATATGCCCGAGATCACCGGTGTGCAACCACCCGTCGGCATCAATTATCCGAGATGTTTCTTCCGGCAAATGACGGTAGCCGCGCATAATATTAGGGCCGCGTGCCCAAACCTCGCCCTCGGCGGAGGTTTTGATCTCAACGCCTTCAAGAGGTTGCCCTACCGTGCCGACTCGTCGGCGGCCGGGATAGTTTACACAAAGCACCGGCGAGGCTTCCGTCAGGCCATATCCTTCATAAACGGGTATGCCCACGCGCACAAAAAACCGATTCAGTTCATCCGGCATATGCGCACCGCCCACCACCATGGTGCGCAACTTCCCCCCAAACGCCTTGCGCATCTGCCGTCCCACCAAGTGATCGGACACCCAATTATAAAGCGAGAATCCCTCTCCCTCGATATAGGGCCGGTTCGCCCGCCGAAAAGTCCATTGGGCAAATCGACCTTGGAGACCCTGGATTGCGACGGCCTTTTCACGAACCCGGTTGTGCGTCTTTTCCAGCAGACGCGGAACCACCGTCATCATCGTGGGATGCACCTCCCTCATCAGTCGGCCAACATGGTCAATGTTATCGACAAAATAGATGCACATGCCTTGCGACAGATATAGATAGATCACAATGCGCTCAAAAGTATGCGCGATCGGTAGCATACTGAGTCCCCGGTCCATGCATGATTCCATTGGGAAGAGCGGGATAAGGTCGTGCAGTTGAGCCACCAGGTTATGATGCGTCAGCTCGACGCCCTTCGGCATTCCCGTCGAGCCGCTCGTGTAGATAATTACAGCGGAATCCTCCGGACGGATTCTACCCAATAGGCGCTGAATCAGCTCAGGATCTGCCGCCAACCGCTCCGCGCCCAGGGCATATAGCTCCTCCACGTGAACAACAGAGGGCAGGTCCGACGCTTTCTGGTCGGTGATCACCAGATCAAACCGGTCAATAAAGGGAAGAAAACGCGCCCATAACTCCGAACCAAAAACAAAAATGGTCTTTATCCCAGCATCTTCGATCTTGTGCTGAAAATGCGCCTCGGAAAAATCAATGAAAAAGGGAACGGACACACTGCTGGCCAGCATGATGGCCATATCTGCGGTCAGCCAGTCGGCGGAAGGTTCCGCCAAGACACCCACACAGGAACCTGTTTCTGGCATACGGGGTTCAAGCGCTACCGCAAGGCACGAAACCCGCTGAACGAGTTCCGCCATCGATACCGCCCTCCAACCCCCATCCACCCGGTCGTTCACAGCCCGGTCATTTTCATGACAACGAGCGTGATTGAGCAGCATCTCTGGAATTGTACGGAAGTTTTCCATACGGCATTCTCTCTGCGCCTCACTACAGCCGAAGTCTATTACGATGATGCAAAATCGTCAAGTTATGTTCTGAATCAGATGTTCACAGAACTCTTAAATTACTTTGAGAGAAAAAGGATCGTTGCCGTTCAATGTTTCTTTATAATAACGATAACGCGTCCACATCCACCGTGCAGGTGACGGTTTTCGGCATCCTGAAGGAGGCCTGGACATGGCGGATGGGTTTGGTCATGCGGACGGTGTGTTCGCAGCGCAGCATGATCTGGTAGCGGTAGTGGCCCTTGGCGCGGGCGAGCGGTGCGGGCACCGGCGGTGAATGCGTCACGGATTCGGGCAGTATTTTTTCCAGCCGCTCGGAAAAACCATCGGCGGTTTGCATCACTTCCACTTCGTTTTCGCCTTTGAAGGTCAATAGGACGAGATGTGAAAACGGCGGATAGGCCAGCTCACGCCGAAACTCCAGGTCCTGCGAGCAGAAACCGTCATAATCCAGACTGCGCGCGGCCTGAATGGCCGGATGATGCGGCGTGTAGGCTTGCACAATCACCTCGCCGGACTTTTCGCCACGCCCGGCGCGTCCGGCCACCTGCGTCAGCAGCTGGAAGGTACGTTCCCCCGCCCGGAAGTCGGGCACGTGCAGCGACATATCGGCATAGAGCACACCGACCAGCGTCACGTTCGGGAAATCCAGCCCCTTGGCAATCATCTGCGTACCGAGCAGGATATCGATTTTTCCGGCACGGAACTTGTCGAGCACGGTGCGGTAGGAATCCTTCTTGCGCATTGTATCGGAATCCATCCGCGCGACCTTGGCCTTCGGGCACAGCTTTTCGAGCACCTCTTCAATTTTTTCGGTACCCATGCCGGCATACTTAAAATCGGGATCATGACAGTCGGGGCAGGTGCTGGGCACCTTTTCCTCGGCCCCGCAAATGTGGCAGAGCAGCTTATGGGCACGCTTGTGGTAGGTCATCGAAACGCTGCACTCGGCGCATTCGGCCACATAGCCGCATTGCTCGCACTGGAGCGACGACGAAAAACCACGGCGGTTCAGAAACAGGATTACCTGCTCACGGTTATTGAGCCGATCATAAATCGCCTGCACGAGCTCGGAGGAAAAGATATGCGCGCGCCCCTCCTTTTCGGCTTCGATACGCATATCGACAATGCGCATCAGCGGCATTGATCGATCGTCGACACGCAACTTCATTTCGGCCAGCTTGTAGCGACCGCCTTTAACATTGCTGAACGATTCCAGTGCAGGCGTGGCCGAACCCAGCACCACGCAGCAGTTTTCCAGATGGCCACGCATGACGGCCACATCGCGCGCATTGTAGCGCGGCGACTCATCCTGCTTGTAGGTGGGCTCGTGCTCCTCATCGACCACGATTAGGCCCGGATTCTCAATAGGCGAAAACAGCGCGGAGCGCGCGCCGATGGCAATCTGCGCCTCCCCATTTCGGATACGGTGCCATTCGTCGTGGCGCTCGCCGTCGGACAAACTGGAGTGCAGTACCGCCACACAATCGCCAAAACGCGAGCGGAAGCGGTCGACCGTCTGCGGCGTCAGTGAGATTTCGGGGACGAGAACAATGGCCCCCTGCCCTTTGTCGATTGCATGCTGAATCGCCTGCAAGTAGACCTCGGTCTTCCCACTGCCGGTCACCCCGTGCAGCAACACCACGCCCGGTTTTTCCTGATCCACCGCTTCATTAATCGTATCGAGCGCCGTCTGCTGTTCCGGCATCAATTCAAACGGCTTGGAGCGCAGGAGCTCCAGCCCGGCATGCGGATCGCGCAGAATGGTGGATTCCTCAATCTTCACGAGCCCGTGTTTTTCCAGCGTTCGGATGGGCGACTCCGAGCATCCCGCCCGATCCTTCAGCTCCGTCAGCGTCATGGAGCCATGCTGCTGGAGGATTTCCACCACTTGTTTCTGCTTGGATGGCAATGTAGACGCGGCATCTTGCCGCGTTGCACCAGAGCGGTCCACAGGCTCGGCAGACACAACGCGGCTGGAAGCCGCGTCTACATTCAAGGAAACGAAGAGCTGTTTCTTGTGCCTTGCGCCGCGCTTGCGGACAGCGCTGGGCAGGACAGTACGGACGGCGTGCTCGATGGGTGCGCAGTAGTAGTCGGCAATCCAGTAGGCCAGCTTCATAATCGGATCGGGAATGAGCGGCTTATCGCCCACCACTCCGGCGATTTCCTTGAGTTTGTTGCTGAAAGCAGAATAATCGGACAGTCCGACCACGAAACCGCGCAGCTCGCGCGACTGGAATGGCACCACAACCTGCGATCCGACGCGAATGGAGGCTTGCAGATGTACAGGAATCCGGTAGTCGAACTCCCGATCCAGCGATATCTCCACCACAACTTTTGCAATTGATGCCATAGCGACCAAAGATAGCCTCCACCCTCTGGAAAGACAGTAAAAAAGCGCAGAGGTGGCACTGGCGTCATTTTGAAGAATAATGAATCAAGTGTGTTGCTTTTTAAGGAAATTCTTTATAAATAACGCGCTCAATTTGCGACTTGATAGCGAGTTAAGCGAATTTTTAAGGGGAGGATCATGGGGATTCATATTATACTCAAAACAGCATTCGAAGCTGCGCTGATGGGAGCTTTCGTGCTCTCGCTGGGCTATTTTGTTATCACTGCCTTTGCGCTGGCCCTTTCGCGGCTGCGGAAAGAGCCGGAAGTCATCGAAGATTCATCGCTCTATCCGACGGTTACCATACAGATTCCGACTTATAACGAGCTGGCCGCGCTCAACTGCGCCCGGTGCTGCCTTGATATGGACTATCCGGCGGATAAAATGCAGATCATGATTGGCGACGACAGCAACCAGCCGGAAATCTCTGCCCACATGGATGCGTTTACCTCACAAAACCCGCGCGTCGAAATCAGCCGCCGCGGCGATAATGCCGGCTTCAAGCCCGGCAACCTCAATGTGATGCTGCCAAAAGCGACCGGGGATTATATTCTGGTGCTTGATTCCGATTTTCTGCCAACCCCGGATTTTCTTAAGCGTCTGGTTGTTCCGGTCATCAAGGATCCAACGCTCGCGGGTGCTCAGGCCGCCTGGAAGATCATCAATGTACACAACAACCACAGCACACTGATGGGAACCGGCATTGTAAATATTATCCACACGGTCATCCTTCCCTTCCTCAAGGCAATAACCAACAGCTGTGTTTTCTGCGGTTCCGGCGAACTGGTTAAAAAGAGCTACCTCATCGAACATGGCGGCTGGACTCCGGGGGCTTTGACCGAGGATGTGGACTATTCCCTGCGCCTCATCACCGAAGGCAAGCGGATTGCCTATGTGGGAGATCTGCAGGTGCAGTGCGAGGTTCCCTATACGCCGGGCGACCTGTTTCGCCAGCAGATGCGGTGGGCCTACGGCGTGGTACGTGCATTCATGGCGCATGGCGCAAAGTTGTTCCTCTCCCGCACCATTAAGAAGCGGACCAAGTTTGCCGCGGCCTGCTTTGGCGGCGGTTACATCATGATTACGCTGCTGCTGTTGACGACAATTCTGGGCGTACTCAACCTGGTTTCCGGCATGCTGGGCCTTGATCCCTCGGTGGCCCAGTCATCGTCCTATACGGTGGGGAATTTTATTTATGATACCTTGGTAAACACCCTGCTGACGTGCGGTATGCTGGTTACTTCCATCGCTGCAGGCTTCATCGAAGGCCTGGGTTTCCGCAGTCTTGGCAGGCTGATTGTTGCATCCCTCACGCTGGGGATCATCTGCATGCTGTTTGTCGGGCGAGGCATGGTTACCGCATGGATGGGGCTTCCCATGAAGTGGTTCATGCTGCGCAAGGCCGGCAATGAGTTGACCGCCGAGGCGTAACAGATGCGACTCCGAATCAACCAGCTTCCCGTACGGCTAGCCTATGGCGAGAGCGATGTGCTCAAGGCGATTGGTCGCAAACTGCGCTGTCAGTGCGAACAGCTCAACGGCCTGGAAATCCTGCGGCGCTCGCTGGATGCGCGCAAAAAGGATCGCGAACCGCGCTATGTGCTCTCGATCGAAGTCGATTATTCCGGAAAACCGCCTCGTTTCCAGCAGGGACAGATTGAGCGAGCCCCGAAACCTGAAGCACCACTTGTTTTTCCCCAAAGCCCAAAAACCGAATCCGCCCCCGTTGTGATCGGAGCGGGGCCGGCCGGGCTGATGGCCGCGCTAACTCTAGCGGAAGCGGGCCAAAAACCGTTGCTGATTGAGCGGGGTGCGGAAACACCAGAGCGCGAAAAGCAGGTGGAGGCTTATTGGAAGAGCGGCGAATTAAACCCGGAAAGCAACGTCCTTTACGGCGAAGGCGGGGCCGGCCTTTTTTCCGACGGAAAACTGACGGCACGGTCAAAGGACCGCGCACGCATCCGCCGGTTTTTCGAGACGCTGATTTCCTGCGGGGCTTCTCCGGATATTTTGCTGGATGCCATGCCACACATTGGCTCGGACGATTTAACCCATATTATTCCGGCCATTCGCAACCGTATCTGGGAACTGGGCGGAGCTTGTGCGTTTAACTCGAAGCTCGAAGGCCTGCACATTGAAAATGGCGCACTGCGCGGCATTGTGGCCTCCGGGAAAGAGATTCGAACCGATACATGTTTTTTGGCAACGGGTCATAGCGCCCGCGAGATCTACTCCCTGCTGGCTGATCAGCATGTCCCGCTTGAAGCCAAACCGTTTGCCATTGGCGTGCGGCTTGAAATTCCCCAGCAACGGATCGATGTTGCGCAATATGGAAAGTGGGCGCGGCTTCCGCAACTTGGAAGGGCCAGCTTCCGGCTGACCCGCAAGGAGGAGGGCGATGCACGCCGCTGCTATAGCTTCTGCATGTGTCCGGGCGGACTTGTCATTTCCTGCGCGTCATCGGAAGGGTTGATCACCTCCAACGGCATGAGCCTGTCTGCGCGTGACAAACCATTCGGCAATGCGGCCTTTCTGGTTCCGGTCGAGTTGACCGATTTTCCGACGGGTGGAAAGCCGGCCCTGGCGGGGATCGAATTCCAGAAAAAACTGGAGCAGGCGGCTTTTGAGGCCGGCGGATCGAACTATGACTTGCCTGCCGTGCGGCTGATCGATTTCCTCGAAAAGCAGAAGGGCGAGCTTCCGGACGACCGCTCCTGCCTGCAGTCCTCCCCTGCCCTGCTGCAGGATATTTTTCCCGGCTTTGTTTCCACAACGCTGGAAGCGGCCATTCCCAAAATGCTGGACGAATTGAACGGCACTCCATTGGAGGAAGCGGTTCTCTATGGCGCGGAAACGCGCAGCTCCAGCCCGGTACGGATTTTACGCACCTCCAACGGTGAATCGACAGGCGTGAAGGGGTTGTTTCCCTGCGGCGAAGGAGCCGGCTATGCCGGCGGAATCGTCAGTTCCGCGCTAGACGGCATGAAAATTGCTGAACTACATATACTTGCATAGCAAGCAGATTCATCGAGATGAACCCTTTGGGTTCTAGTTGGTCAAATAAAATGGTAAAGAAGGAGGTGTAAAATGTTCCTCAAACACGTACCGTCGGGCGATCTGATCGAAGTTGTAGATCTGCCGGATGTGATAAATCCGAACTCGGCCACCATCAGAGCTCGGGCGCATACAGATGATACTATCCAGCACCCGGAAAACTTCCTCAAAACAGAGCTTGTTTTCCTTTCTGGAGAGCCATTGCCAATGTGCTGGGTCGACGCCCATTATCAAAGTCACGCTGCGGCATAGCAGCGAAAGCTCTGAATTCGGAAGGAAACGGAGCTTTTATTTTTTAATATTAGTGTGTATTGCGTGGTGACGTTAAGTTGCCACGCTTTCTTGCGGAAAAGGCCGGCTTCTAAAGTTGCGAAGTCGAACGGGTCCGAGTCAGATCCGAGAATATATCAAAAGTTGGAAAAAGACGATTAACACATTGAGAATCCTTCGCACAACCGAAGATGTTGAGCTCATGTGTCGCATACCATGACGTGCATGGCTAACCCACAAAGATATGACCTGATGAAATTTACTTTTTTAGGAACCGGGACTTCGCATGGAATTCCGGTGATTGGATGTTCGTGCGCGGTCTGTTCCTCCAACGAGCCTAAAAACAAGCGGCGGCGCTGCAGTTTATATGTTGTGGCCGAAAAACAGCATATCGTGATTGATACGCCCCCGGACTTTCGCGATCAGGTGCTTTCGTTCGGCGTGGAGCGTGTGGATGCGGTTTTTCTGACACATGCGCATGCCGACCATATTTTCGGGTTTGATGATGTCCGGCGGTTTTCCTGTCTTCAAAACGGCCATATCCCGGTATACGGATCGCTCGGGACGATGCGGAAGATGCGGAAGAAATTTGATTATGTCGACAATCCAAGCTATGGGTTCGAGAGTGTTCCTCGCGTTCGGTTTTCCGAACAGGTCGAACCGGTTTCCGTGGGCCATGCAATCATCACTCCCCTGCCCGTCCGGCATGGGCCGGAGCGGATCTATGGCTACCGGATTGATGCCGATGGAAAGCGACTGGGCTATATTCCCGACTGCAACGGCATTCCAGACACGACCCTGCACCTGCTCAATGAGTTGGATGTTATGATTCTCGACGGGCTTCGCCCCCGCCCCCACCCCACCCATTTTTCCACCGATGAATGCGTTGATATGCTCCAAAAAATCGGAGCCAAACAATCGTTCATCACCCACCTCACCCACAAAACCGAGCACGGTGAACTGCAAGCCAAGCTCGGTGACGATGTGATTGTTCCCTGGGACGGGCTGGAAGTTGAGCTATAGACTGGTTTATTTCCATTGGCGGGATAAACTGGCCTCATGAACCCACGCAGAATCTATAACTGGCATTGTGGCAACCGAGTTGTCAAACTTGGCGAACGTACGCTGGTTATGGGCATTCTGAATGTTACACCGGATTCCTTTTCCGACGGTGGCAGCTACTCGAATTGTGAGCAGGCGGTCGACCGCGCATTGGAAATGGCGGCGCAGGGTGCGGATATTATTGATATTGGCGGCGAATCGACCCGACCGGGTGCCGATCCGATTTCAACAAGCGAAGAGATTCAGCGCACCATTCCTGTCATTGAAAAAATCCGAGAGCAATCAGACATACTGATTTCGATCGACACCATGAAGGCGGAGACCGCACTCAGGGCCGTCGAAGCCGGGGCGGATATTATTAATGATGTTTCCGCATTCGAGGCCGACGAGAAAATGCCGGTGGTAGCTTCGGATACCTCTGCAGGAATGGTACTTATGCACAAAAAAGGCTCGCCGAAAACCATGCAGGATAATCCCGACTATCGGGATGTGGCGGGCGACGTCGGCGAATATCTAAAGACGCGCCTCGATTTTGCTGAGCAGTTTAACATCGATCGCACCCGCATGGTGGTCGATCCGGGAATCGGCTTTGGTAAAACACTTGAGCATAACCTGGAACTGCTTCGCCGACTTCCGCAACTGGCCGAATGCGGTAGCCCGATTCTCATCGGAGCCTCCCGCAAAAACTTCATCGGTCAGCTGACTGGCAAAAAAAACCCTTCCGCCCGCACGGCGGGAAGTCTCGGTGCAGCAGCGTGGGTCATCCTGCACGGAGCGCATATTTTAAGGGTTCATGATGTAATCGACACTTGCGATGTTTGCAGAATGTTGGATAAACTCCTGAATGGTGAAATTTGATGCAATGGAATGATGCTTTTGAACTGCCTGATGTGCTCGGATGGATAGAAATACTCATCATCGGCGCGTTGTTGTATTTTGTTTTCCGGCTGTTCAGAGGGACCCGCGGAGCAGCGATCCTGACAGGCCTGATCATCCTCTTTGGCACCCTACTGGCGATCACCAGCCTGAGCCATCTTGATGTACTTAACTGGCTTCTCTCCAGATTGATGCTCTATATTTCACTTGTCGTTGTCGTTATTTTCCAGCCGGAACTCAGAAGAGTACTCGCCAAACTTGGCCGACAGCCCAGATGGAGAACGAATGGGATATCTTCTCAAAAGTCTCTTGTTGACCCGATTATGCAATCTATTTGCCTGCTCTCTAAAAGAAAAATTGGCGCATTGGTTGCCATTGAGCGGGATATTGGGATGCGCTCCATTCAAGACAACGGAACACGAATTAACAGCATCGTAAGCGCTGAGCTGCTTTCAACCATTTTTTTCCCGCATACCCCTCTTCATGATGGCGGGGTAATTATTTCCGGCGACCGAATCTGTGCGGCAGGCTGCCTTTTTCCCCTCTCTCAAAAACAAGAGCTTAGCAAAACGCTGGGGACACGGCACCGCGCCGCCATTGGACTTACAGAGGAAACAGACGCCATCGTCATTGTCGTTTCTGAAGAAACCGGCGCAATTTCCATTGCATACAATGGGCGGTTGCGGCGTGGCCTTGAGGAAGAACGCCTACGGCGCATGCTTGCTTCAATGCTTGGGCGCGAACGTACCGGATTGGCTCGATACCGGGAAAAACTGGAAACCGGTGAGGCGGATTTGTCCGATACCGTACTGAAGACCTTCAGCGAGGAGCAGGATGAAGAATAGATTTTCCAGACTATGGGATTATATCCGAAGCGAAAAAGGCCTCTTGGTGCTCTGTTTTCTGCTCGCCTTTTTTGCATGGCAAGGGATTCACAAAAATATTGGTTTTGAGGTATCCGTTTCAAATATTGCAGTCGACGTTGATGTCCCGGAAGGATGGGCGGTTTGGGAAAAATCCGTGAATCACGTCAATATTCTTTTCCGTGGCTCACGCGAAGATATCCGCTATTTAAATAATGAACAGATGCGCGTCGTCATTCCCATGCCCAACCCGGAACGCGGCAAGGAATTCCATATCAAGTTGTCAGAAAGTTACTTACGAAATCCAACTGGAGCCAAGGCTTCGCAATTCAGCCCGTCTGAAATTACGATAAAACTTGATCAGAAAAGCGAGCGGCTTTTACCGGTGAAGGCCACGGTCAAGGATGCCTTAGCCGAGGGCTTGAATGTAGACCGAATTGTCTGCACGCCGGCCTCGGTCCGTGTTTCAGGGGCCCGGAAAGTGCTGGACGAGATGGAAAGCATACATACCGAACCGGTCTCACTGAAGGACCGGAAAACAACCTTCAAGGTAAGCGTTCCGATTTCCCTACCCCAGACAGGCCGAATGCAGGTGGATCCCGATTGGATTTCCGTGGAGGTCTTTCTTGATGAAAACAGCAGTGAAAAAGTTTTTGAAGGGATCCCCTTGAAGGTGCTTTGTTCATCGGGTGAACGGCGCCATATCGAGGTACAGCCGCAACACATCAGTGTTTCGGTTAAGGGACAGCAACGAGAGATAGAAAAAATTCAGCAGGGAGATATTTTTGCCTATATCAGCTGCGCGGATTTGGTAGAAAGTACAGGATATGAAATTCCGGTAGTCGTGAATCTTCCCGATGGTATTCAGCTGATAGCAGCAGACCCCGCCATCGCAACGGTTCAAATAACCAATAATTAACCAATTCATTTATTATGCATTCTATATACAAATATGCCGCTTTAATCGCTATCGCATCTGTGCCGTTCGCACCTGCCCAGACCAACACGAACTCCCTGTCGTCCGGAAATGACGGATTGCAAATTTCAAGCCGCACCCCCGAGCAACGAATCGCATTCTTGCTGGAGGTTGCGCAGGCCTACTTCCAGCAGCAAGACATGGATGCCGCAATCAGTGCCTACGAACGCGTACTTGCGATCGATCCATCGCACAAAGAAGCTCGATATATTATTAGCCATGTTTACATCAATGCGAAGAAATATGAAAAAGCTGAAACATTGCTCAAGGAGCTGATTACTGAATACCCAGAGGATTTTCAGTTGTTAAACAATTTAGCATGGCTGTATGCCACTGCAGAAGATCCGGCCTTCCGGAACGGGAAAAAGGCCATCGCAATAGCCCAGCAGGCATTGGCGCTGGCCCCCAACGATCACCACGTCTGGAGTACGCTCTCCGAGGCCTACTACATTTCAGGCGAATATGAAAAAGCCTTTCGTGCAATCAACCAAATGGCCGCGCTGGCCACGCGCTATGGGAAAGGCATTACCAAGGAAGCGGTCGAAAGCTATAACGAGCAAATTCGAAAATGTAAACGCGCCATGGACACCGCCGCCGCCATGAAAGACACCAACTCCAAATAAATACACCCCCTCCCCTGCCCCGCTCCAAATACTGGCTCTTAATACAAGCAACGTATAGTTGACCCACTAGTCTTGCGGGTGCAACTATCCCCGCTTGTTCTGGAATTAGACGAACGGGTGTATTTATGAAAAAGTCTTTGTATGATGTTATTGTTGTGGGCGGCGGTCACGCTGGCTATGAAGCCGCACTGGCCTCTGCCAAAATTGGGGCCAAAACACTTTTAGTCACTCTAAACAAAAGGCTTATAGGAAGACTCCCCTGCAACCCATCCATAGGCGGTATCGCCAAATCACATATTGTTTCAGAACTTGACGCCTTAGGCGGCGAGCTCGGACGAAATGCTGACTATACGGGTATTCAGTACAGAATGCTGAATACCCGAAAGGGACCTGCTGTTCAGTCCAACCGTCTGCAATGCGATAAGGATCTCTTTCCCCTACGAATCCAGGAAATACTTAAGAGACAAAATAAACTTGATATTCTGGATGATATTGTTACCGGTATAAATACTTCACTAGGAATCTGTAAGGGAATTTCATGCAGAAACTCTGGAAATATTTATGCAAAATCGGTAGTGATCTGCACGGGCACCTTCCTGCGTGGTCGGGTGTTGATCGGAACAACAAGTATCAAGCAAGGACGGATGGGCGAAGAGTCCGCAGAGGAGCTTTCGGCATCCTTTGATAAGCTGGGATTCGAGCTGGGCCGACTAAAAACCGGAACCCCTCCTCGCCTTCATATGGATTCTATAGACTTTTCCCGCACGGAAGTGCAGCCAGGAGACACCCCCCCGCCCTTCTTTTCTCGCATGGCACGCAAAGAATGGAAAATGTTCCACGTGGAACAAGAGGCCGTATCAAATAACCAGCTAAACAAAATGTTCCACGTGGAACATCAGGCAATGCACCCATGGTTTCCAGGAAGCGATCAAATCCCCTGCTATCTCACCCATACCAATGAGACAACACACCAAATCATCGCAGATAATCTAGGAAAAAGCGCTATGTATGGCGGATTGGTTGAAGGAACCGGCGTCCGATACTGTCCATCCATCGAAGATAAGATCGTTAAATTTTCCGATCGCTCATCGCATCACGTCTTTTTGGAGCCCGAAGGGCGCAATAATATTCGAATCTACCCAAATGGAACATCAAACAGCCTCCCCGAGGATATCCAAGCCAAAATGATCCATTCGATTGCTGGACTTGAAAAGGCAGAAATCCTGCGACCTGGATATGCTATTGAGTATGATTATTCAAATCCAACCCAGCTTTTCCACACACTGGAAACAAAATTGGTTGAAAACCTATATTTTGCAGGGCAATTGAACGGAACAACCGGCTATGAAGAGGCGGCCGGACAAGGTTTTATTGCCGGAGCCAATGCCGCATTAAAAGCCATGAATCGCGATCCTTTTACACTCAACAGGAACGAAGGATACATCGGGGTTCTTATTGACGATCTGGTTACCAAGGGCACAGACGAGCCATATCGTATGTTTACCTCGCGCTCAGAGCATCGGCTCACACTTCGCCAGGACAATGTCTATTTCCGTTTACTGGAAAAATCCAAGCAGCTATCAATTGTCAATAAGGCCGATCTGAATGAAATATCGACTCAATGGGAGCAGATATCTTCTGAAATCAATCGATTAGAGAAAATATATCATGAAGGAAGTTCTTTTGCTAAATTCCTCCGTCGTCCAGAAATTACTTACAGTGATCTACCTCAGGAAGCTTCAACTCTTGATTGCGATGTAATTAGGCAGGTTGAAATCGAAGTAAAATATGCAGGCTATATCAAACGTGAAAAAGAACGCATAGATTCTGCTAAAAAAAGCGAAACCCGACTTATTCCAAATAATTTTGATTATAATCAAGTACAAAGCCTTCGCTTCGAAGCCCGGGAAAAGCTTAATAAAATAAGGCCTGAAAATCTAGGCCAAGCCGCTCGTATCTCGGGCGTGAATCCATCCGATATTTCCATTCTTGGAATGTATCTCAAGCGGTCAGAAACGCAGCAGTAGGGTATACCTACGCACCTTCTTGGTTTTTTAATTATTTGAACCTTATTTCACAATAGCTTCATTTGTCGTTGATTATAATATTGCGATTGTTTTTGTGACTACAATTATCATGAAATAAGGAATAATCAACCGATTCTATTTTAGGGAAATTCCACAATCATTTGTGATTAAATAGATTAGATTTTGTATAAACTTACATATCGATATATTTATATTGAACTATAAAGCCCCTCCGATACTATGGAAACTGATTATGTTTTACTTGTCACAGGTTAATCCCAGTATAGAAGGAGTGAAAACATGCTAAATGAGATGGATTGTACAACTTGTTCCTGCAGTGGAACAACCGATGAAGAAAAACTCTTTGAGCGGCTAAATAGCATACTTGAGGAATATCAGCACAAAGATGGGGGGCTCATCCCTGTTCTTCAGATCGCCCAAGGTCTTTTTGGTCATCTACCCGAGCATGTTTTACGACATATTTCCACAGAAATGAACAAGCCCTACAGTGAAGTGGCCGGAGTGGTTAGTTTCTATTCATTTTTCTCTACACAGCCTCGCGGTGAAAACATCATTAGAGTCTGCCTTGGAACGGCTTGCTATGTAAGAGGAGGAAAACAGGTGTTGGATTCACTCAAGAAAGAACTGCGAATTGATGTTGGAGAGACAACCGAAGACAAGGTTTTCTCTCTCGAGGTTGCTCGTTGTTTCGGTGCGTGTGGTTTGGCCCCCGCCATTATGATCAATGATGATGTGCACCAGCGCGTAAAGCCCACGCGAATTAAGCAAATACTTGCCCCGTACTGTGAAATTTCAATGGAGGATGCGTAGTCATGTCTGAAAAAATAAACTCCTTTTCCGATCTGGAGAAACTTCAAGCCTTGGAAGTCCTTAAATTGGGCTCTCGTGTCGATTCAACCCTCCCGAAAACTGACGCCCCACGCCAGATTCTCGTCTGTGTTGGGGGCGGCTGCCTGGCTTCGGGGGCGCTGGAAATCTGCTCTGCCTTACGCGAAGCTCTTGAAACCAAGGAGCTTTCACATAAAGCGGAAATAATCGAAACCGGATGCATGGGACCCTGCGCCGCGGGCCCGGTGGCCAAGGTTATTCCGGACAACGTATTTTATCAGGGAATCACCGCCGAAGACGCGAAAATCATTGTTGAGCAACATATCGGGCAAGGGCAGGTCGTATCACACCTGCTGCACAAAGACGCCAGCAGCGGAAAACCCGTGGCAGATCTTGATAACATCGACTATTTCATCAAACAGAACAAGGTGGTTCTACGGAACTGCGGAAACATTGATCCGCTTCAAATAACTGAATATATCGCTGCCAAAGGCTATCAGGCTCTTGGTAAGGCCGTCTCGAAAATGGATTCGGAGGATGTTGTAAACGCGGTCCTCGAATCCGGCCTGCGGGGACGGGGTGGGGGAGGCTTCCCGACCGGCTTGAAGTGGAAGTTTACCCGTGAAGCCAGAGCCGATTCAAAAAGCGTGGTGTGCAACGCCGATGAAGGTGATCCCGGTGCTTTCATGGACCGCAGCGTACTGGAAGGCGATCCCCATAGTGTTATTGAAGGCATGGCGCTTGCTGGATATGCCGTTGGCGCCAACCGAGGCTACGTCTACTGCCGCGCGGAATATCCTGTTGCCATTGAACGCCTGCAGAATGCGATCGACCAGGCTCGCGCATATGGTCTCCTTGGAGAAAAAATCTTGGGGTCTGAATTTTGCTTTGAGCTGGAAATACGCATGGGTTCCGGCGCATTTGTCTGCGGCGAAGAAACCGCGTTGATGACCTCGATCGAAGGCAACCGGGGCGAGCCGCGTCCGCGTCCGCCATTTCCGGCTATTAAGGGACTCTGGGGTAAACCAACCTTGCTAAACAATGTGGAAACCTTTGCAAGCATTCCGGTTATTGTTCTGGATGGTGCCGAAAAATATGCCGAACTGGGTACTGAAAAGAGTAAAGGTACCAAAGTATTCGCCCTCGCCGGCGCGGTTAATAATACGGGCTTGGTAGAAGTTCCGATCGGAATTCCACTCGGCGAGCTCATCTACGACATTGGCGGCGGAATGATTGATGGCAAGCCGTTTAAAGCGGCCCAGCTTGGCGGCCCGTCTGGCGGTTGTATTCCGAAGGAACATTTGAATGTTCCGCTCGACTATGAATCGCTCAATGAGCTCGGAGCTATTATGGGATCAGGCGGACTCATCGTTATGGATGATGAGAGTTGCATGGTCGATGTGGCGCGCTTCTTCCTCGAATTTGTGCAGGAAGAATCGTGCGGAAAATGTACGCCGTGCCGTGTCGGCACCAAGCGTCTGCTCGAAATTCTTGAACGTATCTGCAATGGGGAAGGGCAGCAAGGGGACATTGAAAAACTGATTACCCTCGGTAACCAGATCAAGGAAACCGCATTGTGCGGCCTCGGCAAGACTGCCGCCAACCCGGTGCTCTCGACCATCCGCCACTTCCGTGTGGAATATGAAGAACACATTCGCGAGAAAAAATGCCGAGCCGGGGTTTGTGTCGGCCTCGTTCGGGCACCTTGCCAGAGCGCTTGTCCGGCCTCGGTCGATGTTCCTGGATTTGTATCCCTCGTTGGCGAAAAGCGTTATGCCGATGCCCTCAAGCTACACCGTGAACGCAATCCGTTCGCCGCCGCCTGCGCCCGCATTTGTTTCCACGCCTGCGAAGAGCACTGTCGGCGTTCAACGCTTGATAGCTCACTCTCCATCCGCGGCGTGAAGCGCTTTATGGTGGAGCAGGAGATGATTATTCAAGTTCCCGAGTGCAAGGAGAACAAAAAGAATGCCGCGAAGAAAATAGCCATTATCGGAGCCGGCCCGGCCGGCCTCTCGTGTGCCTATTTCCTCGCTCGCCTCGGCTACAAACCGAAAGTGTTCGATGCGGCTCCCCGGCCCGGCGGCATGATGGCGCAGACCATCCCATCGTATCGGCTTCCGCGCGAAATTCTTGCCCGCGAAGTCCGCATGATCGAGCGCCTCGGAATCGATATCCAATGCAATCAGGCCCTCGGTAAGGATTTTACTCTGGAAAGTCTGAAAGCCGAAGGATACGAAGCCGTATTCCTTGGGGTAGGGGCACCAGACGGATTACAGCTTGGTTTGCCCAATGAAGAAGCCGAAGGTGTAACCGAAGCCATCAGCTTCCTGCGCGAATACAATATTCGCGGCTCGGTTCCGGTGGGCAAACATGTCGTTATTATTGGTGGAGGCAATGCCGCCATCGATGCAGCCCGTACGGCCGCTCGTTTGGATGCCGAAACCGTTACCGTTCTCTATCGCCGCACCCGCGAGCAGATGCCCGCCTATGAAGAGGAAATCGAAGAAGCGGAAGGGGAAGGGGTTAAACTTCAACTTCTAACTTCGCCGGAAGAAATCATTGTCGAAGAAAGGAAAGTTGTTGGTATTCGCTGCAAACCGATGGAACTGGGTGCATTCGATCGCTCCGGTCGTCGTCGGCCCGTCGAAGGAAGCGATGCAGACTTTATTATTCCGTGCGATCAGGTGATCGCCGCAATCGGACAGAGCGTTGATCTACCCCGCTTGACCGGCGATCTCTCACTCAATGTTCAACGGAACGGCTATGTGGCTACGGATTCGCTCACCAAACGGACCTCCGAAAGCTGGATCTTTGCCGGCGGTGATGTTGCCACCGGACCTTCGTCCGTGATTGAAGCGGTCGCCGATGGCGAAAAGGCCGCCGCAGGAATCGATCTCTTTCTCACCGGAAAAGACCACGCCTTCTGGCGCGAAGAAAAGAAAAACGACACGGCCTTCGATCCCGATGCGGATCCCGTTATGCATGAAAGAGAAAAGCAGCCGCTTATTCCAGTGGAACGACGGCGATGCAACTTCGATGAAGTCGAACAACCATGGGATGAAGCCACAGCCGTACGGCAGGCCAAACGTTGCCTGCGTTGCGACTATCGCGAAGAAGTTCACACTTGGTAAGTGGATATTAAATAAGGAATTTAAGCTATGATTAACATAACCATCGACAATAAATCGTTCTCGGTCGAAGAGGAAATCACCGTGTTGGAGGCCTGCAGGCAGGCGGGCATCAATATTCCCACGCTATGCTATCTCGAAAAAATCCAGGCCATCGGCGCATGCCGCGTCTGTTTGGTTGAAATCGAAGGCGTGAAGGATTTGGTGGCTTCCTGCGTGATGCCCGTTTCAGAAGATATGAAGATTAAGACTAACAACCGACGGGTGCGCGAAGCGCGCAAAGTGGTGGTGGAACTTCTGCTTTCCGAACACGAAGGCGATTGCCAGATCTGCGATCGCAATGAAGACTGCGAACTACAGTCCATTGCTCGCGATCTTGGCATTCGTGAACTGCGCTATGAAGGTGAAAAAGCACCTCGGTGTCAGGACGAAAGTACGGAAGCACTGGTTCGCGACAGTGCCAAATGTATTTCCTGCCGCCGGTGTGTAACCGTTTGTACCGAAACACAAAGTGTTTCTGCACTCTTCCCGCAGAGCCGTGGATTCAAAACCACCATCGGCCCCGCCTTCGGTCAGGGACTCAACACGGTAACTTGCGTACAGTGCGGCCAATGCTCGGCCGTTTGTCCGGTCGGGGCCATCTCCGAGCGCGACCACACGGCTGAAGTTTGGGCGGCGCTCGACGATCCTTCAAAGACAGTTGTCGTGCAGACGGCTCCCGCCATCCGCGCCGCGCTTGGCGAATGTTTTGGTATGGAGCCGGGTACACTGGTAACCGGTAAAATGACCACTGCACTGCGCCGCATGAGCTTCGACGCCGTATTCGATACTAACTTTTCGGCCGATCTAACGATCATGGAAGAGGGGACTGAGCTGTTGACCCGCCTTAAAAAAGCGCTGGTGGATCAGGAAGAAGTTGCCCTGCCCATGTTTACCAGCTGCTCGCCGGGATGGATCCAGTTTATGGAATTCTACTATCCCGACATGCTCGACAACCTCTCCACTTGCAAATCGCCGCAGCAGATGATGGGGGCGCTGGTGAAAACCTACTACGCCCAAAAGCTCGGCAAAAAACCAGATGACATGTTTATGGTCTCCGTCATGCCCTGCACCGCCAAAAAGTTTGAGGCCGCCCGGCCCGAAATGAATGCCAGTGGCGCACAGGATGTTGATATTGTGCTCACAACCCGCGAGCTGGGACGGATGATTACCGAAGCAGGAATCGATTTCCTCTCGCTGGAAGATTCCGAAATGGATGCCCCACTTGGACTCGGTACTGGTGCCGCTGATATTTTCGCCAATACCGGTGGTGTTATGGAAGCTGCATTGCGTACCGCCTACGAGCTGATAACCGGTCGCGAGCTGCCGTTCGAAAACCTGCATGTTACTCCGGTGGTCGGTCTGGAAGGAATCAAGGAAGGACAAATCACCATTGAAGGTACGATTCCGGAATGGAACTTCCTCGAAGGGGTAACGGCCAAGATTGCCGTGGCGCATACACTCGGCCAGGCGCGCGATTTGATTGAAAAGATTCGCGCCGGCGAAGCGGAATATCACTTTGTCGAAGTAATGACCTGCCCCGGGGGCTGCATCGGGGGTGGGGGACAGCCCCGCATCACCACCGATGAAGTTCGCAAGGCGCGCATCAAGGCCATCTATGCCGAAGACGAGGGTAAGACCCTGCGTAAATCGCATAATAATCCGCAAGTCACTGAAATCTACGAAAACTTCCTGGGCGAACCGCTGAGCCATAAATCTCACGAACTGCTCCATACGAAGTATTCCGAAAAAGAACGTATCTAAACTGGTTATGGGGCAGGCTTTTTAGCCCGCCCTTTTCCATCCGTTTTCGTGGCGTCACGAAAATGGTAAACTTTGGTAATCCGGATTTGGTTTACTGTTGCTGAAAAGCGTATAAGTTAGGTATAATAAACCTAACTTATAGGAATAAAGAGGAGTGAAATCCTCTTTCCCTATGAGTTATGAATTGTTAGCTTTTTCAAACCAAACAAAGATAACTTACATGGACAAGCAGATATGGATCTGATCAACAATCCTTACAGCCCGGGCGCTGGAGTTCCGCCGCCGGAGCTGGCCGGGCGGGAAAACATCCTGCAGGATGCGGAAAACGTTATACGGCGCGTTCATAATGGCCATTCGGCCCAGAGTCTCATATTGCTGGGTTTGCGTGGGGTAGGGAAGACTGTCCTGCTCAACCGAATCGACCAGATTGCCGAAAACCTGGGCTGCGAAACCTCAATTTTCGAGGCAGACATGGATCGGACGTTGCCGCAGTTGCTAACCCAGCAGCTCCACCGTCTGCTACTCAAACTGGATCGGCGAAAGCGCATGGGTGATGAAGTCCAAAAAGCCTTTTCACTGCTTCAGGCTTTTGCGGGAATCTTTCGGGTACACTACGGTGAATTCCAGGTTGGGTTGTCGAGTCCTATGGTCACGGGCGATCTTTCCCTCGACCTTACCGATCTGATGATTTCGATCGGTAATGCTGCCAAGGCTCGCAATACGGTTGCTGTGATTCTGGTGGATGAAGTGCAGTATATTGCGAAGGACGATCTGGGTGCACTCATTATGGCGTTGCATAAGATTTCGCAACGACAGCTTCCTCTGGTCTTTTTCGGAGCGGGATTACCACAACTGGCCCAGTTGGCGGGCGATGCCAAATCCTATTCGGAACGACTTTTCACCTATCCGGCTGTAGGGCCACTTGATGATACCGGAGCGAAAGAAGCGTTGGTCGAACCCGCTCGTCGAGAAGGGGTTGATTACACCGACGCTGCGCTTTCTGAAATTTTAAAACAAACCGAGGGCTATCCATTTTTCCTGCAGGTTTGGGGATCGCATGTCTGGCAGATTTCTGACTCTTCACCAATTCAAGAAGAAGATGCTATTGAGGCTTCGAAACGAGCCAAGGCAGCACTCGACGAAAGTTTCTTCAAGGTTCGTTTCGAACGTCTCACCGAACGGCAACAGCATTATGCGCGCTCCATGGCTGAATTCGGGGATGAGCCCGCCAATTCGACCGCGGTCGCAAATCTACTCGGCTTAACTGTAAAGCAAGCGGCGCCCATCCGCGACGAAGTGATCAAGAAGGGAATGGCTTACAGCCCTAAACGAGGTTTGGTTGCCTTTACGGTTCCAAAATTTGATGAATATATGAAACGCGTTATGCCGAAATTTAAAACCCAGGGAGAAGAAAATGGATAAGCATATTATTGTTGGGGTGCACATTGTCGACCGCGAAGCGAAGGCCGTGGAAGTTCAGGCGCTTTTCACGAAATATGGCGCACAGATCAAGACTCGGCTGGGCATGCATGATGATATCTGCCCAACGAACGGTCTTATTCTTTTGGAAATGGGCGATACCCCGGAAACCTGCGAAATGATCGATGAGGTTGAAGCCATTCAAGGTGTTGACTGCCAAACCATGATGTTTGAGCATTAAGAAATACTATTTAAGGGATTCTACAATTTTAGAAAATTCCGAGGGTGTGAGATCATCCAGACTTAGCCCTCTGGCTTTTAGTTCGTCTTCAATTTTCTGGATCAGCTTCTGGATATATTCGTGGCTTTCGTCGGATCCCATGAGTACATCGTAGTTTTCACCTTTGGTGATCCGTACATGACCATCCTCGGCATCAAAGCCAACACCTAAAAGGCGTATAATTTTCTTCTGCTTATCGTCCTGCATTTTTTAATGAAACCTGCTTGATCCCGCCGGGGTTAATGGATAGTTTTCCGTCCTTGTTTGCCGAATGGTGTAACGGTAGCACTAGCGACTCTGACTCGCTAAGCCTAGGTTCGAATCCTAGTTCGGCAACCATCTTTTTCCCGTTTTTAACAGGAAAAAGATCCCTTCATCAGCCATCTTTTAATCCACTTCCTAAGTTACCCGGATCGGCATGATCACGTAAAGGAATGGAACATTGGATTTGATTACACCGGGGCTTAGCTCATCGGATAGCTCAAGAAAGATTTCATCGCTATCCAGATGCTTGAGCGGGGCCATCATGAAGGCTGGGTTGAAAGCGATGGTGATATCCTTACCCGAATATTTAACCGGAACACTTTCGCGTGCTTCACCCACTTCTGGAGAAGACGTCAACAATTCCAAGCGGTTTTCCGTGATCTGAACCTTAACCGATGCGGCTTGGTCATCAAGCATCAGCGATACACGCCGAACAGCGCTTAGCAACATTTCACGATCCACCGCAATCCGCTCTTCGCACTGAGAGGGGATTACCTGACGATAATTCGGATAGGTTCCGTCAATCAGCTTGGAGATGATGAAGATATTCGCGAATTCAAATGCAACTTGAGTGGATGAGGTTTTAATATTTGCTTCACCATCGTCGTCGAGCGTCTTTATAAGCTCATTAATGGTTTTGGTCGGCACAACAATATCAAGCTCAGCTTCGTCGGGAATGTCGACTTCCTGTTCCACAAGAGCAAGGCGACGACCATCGGTGCAGACCGTTGTGAGCTTGTTATCGCGGAAGGCCATCAAGGAACCATTCAAAATCGCACGAGATTCATCCGTAGAGGCCGCGTAGACTGTTTTCTGAAGGATATCCTTCAGTGTGCCCTGCTTGAGCTGATAGGAGGAACTCTCTTCGAATGTGGGCATGGGTGGAAAATCATCTTTCGAAAGCCCTTCAAGTTTACCGTAGTAGGCCCCTGATGAAATCTCGGCCATATCGCTGTTGTTAACGGCTATATCGATCTGGTGGCTTGGAAGATCCCGGCAAATGCTGAAGAAACGACGAGCCGGAAGGGTGGTTGCACCCGCTTCGGATATGTCGGCATCCAAAGCAGTACGAACGCTAACTTCCATGTCTGTGGTGGTAAGCGTTAGTTTTCCATTATCTGCTTCGAGCAATACATTCGATAGAATCGGCAAGGTGGTACGTTGTCCCACGATCGATTGCACCTTTTGAAGCGCTTCCAGAATCTGATCCTTCTCGATGCTGAACTTCATTAACAAGCCTCCTGTTGTATTAGTATATTCTATTTATAAATTCACTATTATTAGTAGTCTGTAAATAACCGCTTTCAACCCTACATATTCTCTGTAACCCCGTCACCCGGAAAAGCTTGAAAACAATAATAAACCTGTTGATAAACTGGGAACAGATCAGCGGTTCTGTTCACAACCCCGAGTTATTAAATCTATCACCAGAAATTCAACAGGTTATTAGAAATCCATTAACAACGGTTTAGATGATTGTTTACCCTTTTCAGGAGCCAAAGTGAATCGCCTTAATGAGCTTCCATAGAGTTGGATTGATTATTCCATGCTGTCTTCGCACATCAAGTCATTAAATCCATTTAAGGTAAAAAAGGAGCGGTGAAAAAGAAAACCGCCTCGGTTAAGAGACGGCTTTCAGGGTGCCAGAAGTACAACAGGGACTGATTACAAGGACTTGACGCAGTTTTTATTCACCTTGTCTTTCAGGATGGAAATGGTCTGCTGCAATCCGCGGTCATCCTTGGCTTTCGAGGAAACCTGCTCATTCGCATAGAGAATGGTTGCGTGATTGCGATCGAATGCTTCACCGATCACCGGAAACGACTGCGAGGTCATGGAGCGGGACAGGTGCATGGCAATCTGGCGCGGCCACGCAATATCTTTTGAACGTTTCTTTCCAAGCAGGTCGGATTGCCGAAGGTCAAAATGCTCGGCCACGGTGCGTTGGATAATTTCGACGCTAATGGTGGCCTGCGACTCTTTGTCGAGCAGATCGTGTAGCAGCTCTTCAACCTTTTGCACATCCACCTGTTGGTTGGTAAGCGACATGAACGTGGCAACACGAATAAGCGCGCCCTCCAGACTGCGGACATTTGAAGAAACGCGCTCAGCGAGATAATCCAGCAGGCCATTTTCGATATTAAGGTTTAGCAGCTCTGCCTTTTTACGAAGAATGGCCGTGCGGGTTTCCACATCCGGCTTTCCAAGCTCGGTAACCAGACCCCACTCGAAACGGGAAATCAAACGCGGAGCCAGCCCGGCCATTTCGCTCGGGGTGCGGTCGGACGTCAGCACAATCTGCTTGTGGCTTTCAAAAAGGGTGTTGAACGTATGGAAGAATTCTTCCTGCAGTCGTGCTTTTCCATCCAGAAACTGGATATCATCAATCATCAGCATATCAATTTTTCGATATTTCTTGCGGAAGGCCGACACACTGTTGTTTTGGAGCGCATCAATATATTCGTTCGTAAAGGTCTCACAGGTGATATAGCAAATTTTCGCCCGCGGTTTCTTTGCAGCAATGTGGTTTCCGATCGCTTGCATCAGGTGGGTTTTACCCAGTCCGACGCCGCCGTATATGAATAGCGGGTTGTATGTACGCGAGGGCGAATTTGCCGCTGCCATTGCCGCCGCATGGGCAAACTGGTTGGCAGGTCCAACCACATAGGAGTCGAACGTGTAGTTTGGGTTCAGGTTGTGCGTGGGTTTTTTATTGCCCAAACCGAGGCTCGGAAGCGAAATGGGCGCGTGCGGCTCCGGTTCCGGCTCTTCTTTAAGGGCATCGAAGCAGCTGGAATCGACTTCCAGCGAAATCTCCATTTCCTTACCGCTAACCACCATCACGGCCTTGCGAATCATTGGGAAATAGTTTTCTTCCAGCCAGTCCTTATAAAAATCGTTGGCAACAGCCAGACGCATGGTGTTTTCGGAAATATCCAAACACTGAATAACCGCGATCCAGCGGTCATAGATATCCCCAGAAAGGATAGCTTTGAGCTGTTTGCAGGCGTCATTCCAAATTGTGCAGTTATCGTTGTCCATTATCCCTGTTCTGTCTCCCCTTAACAGGCCAACTGAGTTCATTAACAAGTTATTAACAGGCAGTGTGTTGCCGTTTTAATAACCAAGGTTGAAAAGGTATGAAAAACTGATTCTCTGCTCAAGGGTTTAGAAAATAAAATCGTAAAAAAAAATGATCTCCACTAAATATGGATACCGACACTCGGTCAGGCACAAGATAGCTGATCCTGTGTTGGAAAATAATTAGGACCAAAAGATGTATCCAGTCGGATAATATAGTGTAACTTAACGTGAACAAGGGGGTTGTGCCCGGATGAATAAATTAACAGGCCTGATTCTTCGGACAGGCTCGATGCCCAGCGATACAAACATCCATTATTTAAGCGGATTTACCGCTCCAGACCCCTTTATATATCTTCGAACAGCTAAGAAGAATTACCTCCTTGTCTCAGAAATGGAAAAAGGGCGTGCCGTAAAGCAATCAAAGCCCGGAACCGTTGTCCTCACTCCCGGCGATCTTGATTTAAAGAGAAAAAAGGCAGGAAACACGGCGGATCAAATCGTGTCATTGATTGTAAAAGCCAATTTGAAGCGCATCCAGGTGCCAACCGACTTTCCTGCCGGACTTTTTCAGACCCTGCAAAAAAAAGGCATTTCCGTTTCCGTCCACCGGAAAACAATATGTCCGGAACGGAGTGTGAAAACCAAACCGGAGCTTCTCGCACTGAGGGATAGTCAACGGGCTGCCGTTTCCGCAATGAATGCGGCCATTGGGCAGGTTGCCTCTGCAAAAATCGATAAGCAAGGCAGACTGTTTACAGGAAAAGCCCCGCTCACTTCCGAAAGTGTGAGACAGCTGATCCACAAAACCCTGATTGACTGCAACTGCGTCGGTGAAGAAACCATTGTTGCAGGCGGCGATCAGGGAACCGATCCGCACGAGCGCGGATCGGGCCCGCTTTATGCCGGACAATCCATCATCATCGATATTTTTCCCCGCAGCGAAAAAACCGGCTACTGGGGCGATCTCACCCGAACAGTATGCCGAGGAACAGCCGCCCCCGAACTGAAAAAGCTCTACAATGCGGTCAAAGCGGCGCAGGCCGCAGCATTGCGCGCCGTAAAACCGGGGGTTTGCGCAGACGATGTACATGCGGCGGCCAAGGCCGTGTTTGAAAAGCGCGGTTACGAAACAAAAGCAGTGGACGGAGCCCACGTTGGCTTCATCCACGGGACCGGGCATGGCGTGGGTCTCGATATTCACGAACGCCCGCGGGTTGGCAGAAGTGGCGAAATGCTGGAAGCCGGAAACGTAATTACCGTTGAGCCCGGCTTGTACTATCCGGGGCTGGGTGGCGTCCGCATTGAAGATACGATCATCGTAACGGAAAAGGGCTGGCGCTATCTGGCCCCTTGCGAAAAAAAGTTTGAGTTGTTATAAGCAATAACCTCCTGTCAGGTTGCGTTATACGGCTGGATATACATGCGAGAGGGTATGCTAATGAAAAAAATACTCATTATATTAACGGGTTTTGCTCTGGCCCAACCATTAATGGCCCAACAGACCAATGAGTTTCGTCCGCGACGGGGCGAAAAGCGAAATTTTGCGGGACGAGATGGAAATCGGCCCGGGCGCCCGCGATCTTCGGACCGTTCTGACTGGAGCGAGCAACAGCGCAAAGAACATCAGACGCGCCGGCTCCAGCTTATGGATAAAGCCCTTTCCAAAATTGGTGTTACCGAAGAGGAGCGCATACAGGTTGTTAAGCTTCAGAATAAGCACCGGGAACTGATGGCGGCGAATTCGCAACGCGCCGAAAAAGCACGCAATACGCTTTCTAGGCTTCAGAATGAAGGAGCAAGCGAAGCCGAACTGGATGCAGCAATCGATGCAGTATCGGCTGCTCTCGCCGAGCAGCTCAAGATTCTCGTGCGGAACCGGATGGAAATGGAACGGATTCTTGGCAAGGAAAAGAATGACAAGCTCATGGAGAGTGCCCGCGTGCAGTTCCGCAAACATGGGCGCTATGGTGGGCCCGGATTCCCGCCGCGCCCCGATGTCCCCCCCCTGCCGACCGATGCAGAAGCTTCTCCCAACCCCCCCGCGCCTAAATAGGCACCGGGTCGTTTGTTCCGGTTTCATATTGGATTTGCCTTCAAGTATCCGTTTTGAAAGACTGGTTGAATGAAGGAGAAGCAGCCGAGTCCGCTACAAGCCAGCTTTTGGCTGACCAATCAGGAAAAGGGCTATATCATTTTCCTTTGTTCAATCGTCCTTCTGGGAGTGGTTGCACGCTATTTCTACTTGAAAAACGACAATCCCGAGGTATACACCCCTGCCGGAGTTGAACAACTGGAGCCGAACCATGAGTGATTGTATTTTCTGCAAAATCATAAAGAAGGAAATTCCGGCCACCGTTCTCTATGAAGACGAAGATGTTTTGGTGTTTATGGATATAGGGCCGATTATCAAGGGGCATGCACTGGTGGTTTCAAAACAACACTATGACCCGGTCACGGAAACGCCCGACGCTGTTCTTGCAAAACTGCACATCATCGCCAAGAAAATTGCCCTGGCGCAAGTGAACGGGTTGGGGGCTGATGGGGTCAATATTATGCAAAACAACGGAGTGGCTGCGGGACAGGAGGTTCCGCATATTCATGTTCATGTGATCCCGCGCTATAACGATGACAAGCACCACTGGAACTGGAATCCGAAAAAATACGACGATTTTGACGAAATGGCCATCTTGGCCAGGAAAATGCGGGAGTACTTAAAGAAATAATGAAAAAACCGAATCCAGAAGACTTGCTTGCGCGAATTTTGAAACGGGATGACCGTTACACTGAAGATGCATACATCTTCATTCGGGAAGCACTCGACTACACGGTACGCAAGCTAGAAGCCCCGCGTCATGTTAGCGGGGGAGAACTGCTCGATGGGATTCGCGAATATGCGCTTCGCGAATTTGGACCGGTAGCCAAACGTGTTCTTGCCGAATGGGGCATCAACGAGTCCGTTGATTTTGGGCACATTGTTTTCAATCTCGTGAATGAAGGCCTGCTCGGCAAGACGGATCAGGATTCCATTGAGGACTTCATGGGCGGCTACGACTTCGAGTCGGCTTTCATACAGCCCTTCCAGCCCAAAGAACCCACTGCCGACACGCTCGACAATGCGATTTCCGCAGAGTAGAGGAATCGCTGCTGATTTCTGGCAGTAAAAATCCTTTTTCATTTCCTGAAAAAACCACCACACTTCGAATTGTACTCCTGCGTGTCTGAAAAGACCCCCCATAGGGCGTCCCATACTAGGACGCGGGTGCGTATCGACAATTTACAATTACGAGGTGTGATATATGGTCAATCAGAGCAAAATTCTCCGCGGGATGCTGGTGGCAGTAATCCTGGCTGCACATAATCCTGAGATTTGGGCACAAGAGGCCGCGACGACAAACCAGGGCGCAGCCGTCCAGCTTTCTGCCGAAGATGTCCCCAAGGGCACGGCCATTACCAGCCGTCGCGACACGTCCACCTCAATTCCACCCGTGCAGACCACGGTCACGCGCGATGCCTCCAAATCCGACGTTGCCATAAACTGGGAAAACGTCACCCTTAAGGACTGCATCGAAGTTCTTTCCCGCGATCTCGGTATGGAATTTATCATTTCCCCCTCCGTCAACGTTACCCAGGAGGTCAGTATTCGTGCCGGGGATGTCACCTCATGGGATCGCGAAAACAAGCTGGAGCTTTTTGATGCGGTACTCGAAACCGCCGGCGTCCAGCGCACGCTGCGCGGTCGCGTATGGGTTTTCGCCCCGTCCGATATCCGCCCGGTCGTCAAAGCCTTCGAAGAAAACGAACTCACCGACGGCAAACCGATTATTGGCGTAATCAAGCTCAATAGCATCAATGCGGCGCAGGCCCAGCAGTTTCTCAACACGGTTGGCGGCAAGCCCCAGCGCGTATTCGGGATGAATGGGTCCAGCACCCTCATTGTGCTCGGCACAAAAGCCTACCTCAAGCAGATGGAAGAACTCGTGAAACTCGTGGATTTCCCGCCATCCGTGCTTTCCCATTATATTCTGAAGGAGGCCGATGCCGAAGATGTTGCCCGCGAGCTCACCAATATTTTTTATCGTCGCAGTGGAGGCGATGGGCAACCGGTCCGCTTTATTGCCGTTGCGCGTCTCAACACCGTTGTTGCACACAATCTGCCGCCGAGCCTTGTGCCGGAAATCGATAAATGGATCAAGCTGCTCGATCGTTCCGACGATCTCAACGAACGCGTCACCAAGGTCTACCGTATGCAGGTCATAGAAGCAGAAACCATCGGAAAAACCCTGGGCAAGTTGTATTCCGACCTCTACAAGCAGGCGCAGCAGCGCGAGCGTGAGCTGGGCAAGACCGCCTCCAAAGCGAAAACCCAGCAGGCCAAGGCTCCCGTTTCCAAGACCAATGCAAAAACAACGTCAAAAAAGAAGGTTGCCGCAACGGCGGCAAAACCAGTCGCGGCCTCCAAAGCGGCCAACGGCAGCGCGCCCGCGGCTTCCCGCCCCATGGATGAGGAAGTCATCATTCTGTCCGACAAAGACACCAATACCCTCATCATTAATGCGCCGGCCGATATGCATAAGGATATCGAGCGCACCATCAAAGAACTCGACAAGTCCCGCCGTCAGGTCCTCATCGAAACCGTTATTGTGGAAGTCACGCTGGACGAAGGGCTCGATCTGGGGGTCGAATGGGCCATCATGGGCGACGGCAATCCCGCGCATTCCGGAGCGCAGCTGAGCGGACTCGGAATCGGCGCACTGGCCACCAATGCCATCTCGGCGGCCTCCGATGGCCTCAGCTATCTGATGAACGCCAATAATGAAGCGATGGCCCTCATCCATGCCGCACAGGACGACAACCGCTTGCAAGTGCTCTCCTCGCCAAACGTGCTCACGCGCGATGGAATGGAGGCCGAGGTTTCCTTCGGGAAAGAGGTGCCGATCCGGCAAAGCAGCCTGACCGATGGCGGGAACCAGAACTTTTCCTTTGACTACCGCGACGCAAAGATTTCGCTCATCGTCACCCCCCATATTGATGATAACGACATGGTCACACTCAATATCGAACAGGTCGTGCGGCGCGTTGAAGAGAGCCAGTTGGCATCCGATCTAGACGCACCGGTCTTCCGAACCCGGGAAATCCGTTCCAATCTGCAAGTCGACAGCGGCCAGACCATCATTCTCGGAGGATTGATCGAGCGGTCTGATGTTGAGGCACGCATTGGAATTCCGTTTCTAAAAAACATCCCCTATCTGGGATGGTTATTCGGCCGCACAGTAACACGCAAGGAAGGCGCCGAAATCCTGATGATCCTCACGCCGCACGTGGTTGACTCCCGAAGCGAGACCGACCTGCTGACCCGCGATTTCCGCCGTAAAATCATTGGCTCGATGAACGAGAAAAACATTCGCGATCTCTACGACCTTGAGGATGGCGACTATGTCCCGACCAGGTTAACTCTTCCCGAGCCGGCAATAACCGGAGAGCAGGAATAATGGCCTACAAGCAAATAGGCGATATCCTCGTTGCGAACGGCATCGCCAGTCGCGATGCCATCCAGGCGGCACTCCGCAAACAGAGCGAAGGCGGCGGACGTCCAAAGATTGGAGGAATTCTGGTCGATGAGGGGGTCCTGAACCCCGCGCAATTGGTCGAGGCTTTGTCTGAGCAATACGGACTGCCCATATGTCCATACGAAAAACCGGTCGAGCATCTTTTTCTTGAAGAGGAGCTGCCGTTTCCCTTCATGGTCGAGCACCGTGTGTTGTTCCAAACCTTGAAGGATTCCCTCTGCGCCATTACCGACGACCCCTCCGACTGGTCCTCGCTCGAAGCCGTTCGGCTGCACCACGGGGAACAGCTGCCGGTTTACCTTGTGACCGAGGAACAGATGGATGAGGCGCTTATAAAGGTGCAGGAATTTGCCGCCAGCAACCTCAGTTCCATGATGGCCGAGGCCGAAGTTTTCGAATCCAGCGACTGGGGTGACGAAGAAGAGCACCTGCGCGATCTTGCGCTCGAAGCGCCCGTCGTGCGCATGGTCAACCTCATCATCACCCAGGCCGTTGAAAAACGCGCATCCGACATTCATGTGGAAGTCGGCGAATACAAGCTGCGGGTTCGTTACCGCGTTGATGGCGTTCTTCACGCAGCCGAATCCATCGATAAAAAGCACCACGCCGCTGTCACCTCGCGCATGAAACTGCTCGCCAAGCTCGACATTGCCGAGCGTCGCATCCCACAGGATGGCCGCATCAAAATGCAGATTCACGGGCACGATCTAGATATGCGCGTGGCCACCACACCCACCATCTACGGCGAAAACATTGTCATTCGCCTGCTGAACCAACAGCAGGTTGAACTCAACTTTGGCAGTCTCGGCATGCCTGGCCGCGAGTGCGAACAATTCACCCGCATGGTCGAGCAGCCCCAGGGCTTTATTCTGGTTACCGGCCCGACGGGCAGCGGAAAAACCACCACGCTGCACACCGCGCTGACCCACTTGAATTCTGACAAGGTCAAGATTATCACCATTGAGGATCCCGTCGAAATTCGCCTCAACGGCATTAACCAGATTCAGATGAATCCCAAAATCGGGATGACCTTTGCCAACGGCTTGCGCTCCATTGTCCGCCAGGATCCGGACATCATCATGGTTGGCGAAATCCGCGATGCCGAAACCGCCGACATTGCCATTCAGGCCTCGCTTACCGGCCATATGGTGCTCAGCACGCTGCACACCAACGATGCGGCCGGAAGCATTGCCCGCCTGGCCGACATGGGCGTCGAGAGCTATCTCATCGCCTCCGCGCTCACCGGCGCGCTGGCCCAGCGCCTCTGCCGGCGTGTCTGCCCGAGTTGTGCGGAGTCCTACACCGTTACCCGCTCGCATCTCTCCGATTTCCCGGAAGCCGTCGAGCCCGAATACACCCTGCATCGCGGCCACGGCTGCGAGCAGTGCGACGGTACCGGCTTCTACGGCCGCATGGGGCTGTACGAGTTAATGGTGGCCAACGATGAAATGCGCGAGTTGGTTCAGAAAAGCCCCGAGGCCGGGCCCATCCGCGAGATGGCGCGGCGCAATGGCACCCGGCTTTTGCGCGAATGCGGCTGGCAGGCTATTTTGGATGGCGCCAGCACCGTGGAGGAAATCCGCCGCGTAACCCAGTGGACATGATTCTGTGAACAAGTTTTTATACAAAGCAATGACCGCCGAGGGGCAGGCGCGAAACGGCACGATCGAAGCCACTTCGCAGGCGCAGGCGGTGCGGTTAGTGCAGCAGAACGGACTGGTATTGTTGAATATCGAGTCGGCCGAAAGTTCCGAAAGCTTTGCGGCGGCGACGCGGTCGATTGGCGGACGTATTACCTCCCAGCAGCTGATGGAATTTTCAACCGAATCCTCGGCGTTGCTCGATGCCAACATTCCGCTGGACCAGGTGTTGAAAACCCAGGCCGATCTCTGTCCGCATGCGCAGTTCAAGGAGGTGCTGACCGAGGTCTGGAAAGAGGTCAATGGGGGAGCCTCCTTTGCCGATGCCCTGGCACGCCATCCAAAGGTCTTCGAGCGCTTTTATTCCAATATGGTGCGCGGCGGCGAGGCCTCCGGCTCACTCGATCTCATTATGCGGCGCATTGCCGGACTGCTGGAGCGCCGGCAAAAGCTGCGCTCCAAAGTGGTCAGCGCCATGATCTATCCCTCGCTGCTGGTCGTCATGGGTGAGGCGGTGGTGGCCATCATGATGCTGGTCGTGATCCCCAAGCTTTCCGAGCTCTTTGCCGACGGGGGACATCTACTTCCGGCCTCGACCCGCCTGATCATTGCCATGAGCGAATTTAGCCGCACCTATTGGTGGGCGGGGCCTCTGCTTATGGTTGTTGGCATCACCGGCTTTAAATTGGCGACGCGCTCGGAGGAGGGCAAGGTGAAGTGGGGGATGAAGCTGCTAAAGTTTCCCGTGCTGGGCAACCTGCTGGCCGAGGCCGAAACCAGCCGTTTCTGCCGCATGCTTGCCGCGCTGCTGGAAGGGCAGGTGCCAATCCTCCAGGCAATCTCGATTACCGGCGGAACGCTTTCCAATGCCGCGCTGCGCAGCCTGATGAAAAAGGTCTACGAAGCGGTGCAGGCCGGCAAACCCATGGGTCCCGTGCTGCAGCAACATCCGGAATTTCCGGAACTGGCGTCGCGCATGGTAACCATGGGCGAGGATTCCGGCGAGCTGGGAACCATGCTCGACAAGGTGGCCGAGCGCTACGAAGAAAAAGTGGCCGCCAGCACCGAAAGGTTTGTTAGCGTCCTTGAACCGGCCTTTATCGTGATTATGGGCATTGTCGTCGGCTTTATCGTCATCAGCATGATGCAGGGCATTATGGCGATGAGCACATCAGCGGGATAGGAGATCAATAGTGAATACGGAGATGAAAATGAACCCGAAGAGAAAACGTAAAAATGAAGGTTTTACCCTGGTGGAGCTGCTGGTGGTCCTCGTGATCCTGATGGTGATCGGAACGATTGCCGTGCAGAATTTTTCCGGCCAGGAAGATAAAGCGAAAGTGAAAGCGGCACGGGCCTCTTTTGCGACACTCGAAAATGCATTGGAGCGTTTCAAGCTGGATATGGGGCGCTATCCAACCGAAGAGGAAGGGTTGATGGCTCTCCTTGTTCCGCCGGAAGATGATGACGGGAGCTGGGGACCGAAATATCTGAAGAAAGAACGGTTTTTACAGGATGGATGGGGCAACGACTATGTGTATGTCGTTCCCGGCCCGGACGGAGAGCCGTTTGAAATCTTCAGCTATGGGGCCGACGGCGCCGAGGGCGGTGAAGAAAAGTTTGATGCCGATTTGTCGAACATGGACTAACCTTACGTAACGAGTTGTGCGGCATGCATGAAGAGCGCAAGAGCGGACTGACACTGATTGAGCTTCTGGTGGTACTGGCCATCATCGGGGTCATTACCACAATCAGCGTTCCGACCATCGCGTCCATGACTTCTCCAAAGCACACGCTGCGCAAACAGGGCCGCAAAATATTTCGGCTGATGAACGAAGCGCGTTCCGTTGCCATGAACCGTAAGATCCGGATTGATGTTTATGTCGATCCCGTGCTGAACGAGGTTCGGGCCGTCGAATCATCCGCCTATCGCTCGTTAATGATGAGCGATCCGTACGAGCAGGGCGAGCGCGATGAGGAGGAATGGGCGTGGGCCATGAGCAACCGCTTTGAAAGGGTATTTGCTTTTGACGACGACTATGCACTCGAAGCCTTTTCCGTCGACCAGATCGCTGAACCGATCGAAGAGGATGAACTGTTCGAGGCTCAGGAAGAACCGGATATTTTTGCACTGGACGAGGAGGCCAAGGGAGAGGTACTCGCCCTTTCCTTTACCCATTTTGGTGGGAGTGACGGCGGCGGAATAAGCCTTTTTTATGAAGATGCGCAGCTCAACATCGCCACGGATCTTCTGACGGGACGGCCAAAAATTGTGATGCGAACGGCGAATGAATAAATCTTTTACAGAATTCGGCAGGCGGGGATTCTCGATTCTCGAGGTGCTGGTGGCGCTGGTCGTGTTTGCCATAGGCGTTACGGGGATGCTGGTGGCACTGGGGCATCAGATGAAGGATGTATCCTTCTCGGAGGATCATGCCCGTGCAATACGGATCGCAACGCGGGAAATGAATGCGCTGCGACGGCTTAAATATGTGCCGGAATCGGAACTTACGGGCGAGGACGGGCGCTATGTCTGGTCGGCCATGGCGGAGGAGCTTGATGAGGAGCTGCCGGGGATGACTTCGGACGAAACCAGCAGGTCACGAGCTCTCAAGCCGTATACCCTGGCGGTACGGGTGCAATGGAGTGACGTTGCAGGAGGCGAACTCAGGCGAGAGGTGGAGCTTCAGGGGTTGGAGCTTTTTCAAAGGAAATAGCGAATGTCGACGGGCAGTACAATTCAGACTTCAAGTTTCAGGTTTCAGGTTTCAGGAGGCTTCACACTGCTGGAGTTGCTGGTTGCCTTGACGCTGCTCGGCATTCTCGGCGGCTCGATTGCCGGGGTTTTGCATAATGCAACCGCATCGATTGATCAGGGAACGCAGGCAATGGATCAGCTGACGCGGCTGCGATCGCTCGAAACGGTGTTGGGTGGTGCGCTGCGGGATGCCCGTGCGGTAACGGTTTCGCCGCAAGAGCGGCGGTGGCTGGCGGATGATGCAGGCTACGATGCCGCGGAAGGTCGTTACCGCTTCCGCGGCGAAGAGTTGTCGCTCGGGTTTGTGCTCGACCGGCCGTTCCTGAAGACCGATCGCGATGGCTATATGCACTGGATTCGTCTGGAGGCACGGGTCGCCGAGGAAACCGACCGCTATAGTCTTTGGCTGAAGGATGTGTCCTACCTGCAGGGGATCGATAATCCCGTTGGCGAGGATTGGAGCGATGCGGGGTTTTCGGAAGGCTGGCTGCCTGTGCAGGAGGTTTTGCTGGTGCACGATGCGGATGAAATTTTCTTCCGCTACTGGGAGCTTCAGCAAAGCGGCTTTACGGATGAGCCGGAGGCCGAGGAAATGGAGCCGGACGACATCGATACGGATTATTCCGTGCGTCTGCCCGACTATGTTGAGCTCGTTTTAAGCCTCCCCAGGGCCGAAACCGAATCGCTGGTTTTTGATTATTCGATCAGAAGAAAAGGGATTTAGGAATAACCACGGATGAACGCAGATCAGCGCAGATTAGAAAAACCAGAACAGATGCCGCAGGGTATTCGTGTTGATCTGCGTTCATCTGTGGTTATGAATCCTCGAAAGGAAGGCTCGGCGTTAATCATGGTGCTGGCGGTGGCGGTTATTCTGGCGTTGCTGGTTGCCGACTTTGCATCCGGCATGAAAACGGAATTACGAGCGGCAGGCGGACAGCTTGAAGAGGCGGCAAACTTTCAACTGGCGCGGAGCGCGCTCGCGCTCGCTCGGCTGGAGCTTGCGCGAAAGAATACCTCGCTCTATGCGGACGAATATGGGAATGCCTTTTTTGTGACCGGCAACGAGGATTATGAAGCGCAGATTGAAGAGCTGCTGCAGCTTCGCGAAGGCTACGATCTCGGGCGGGGGCGGGCTTCGTACCGAATCATTTACAAGCCCAATGCGCTGGATCCTAACTCGGTGAGCGCCAACGACTGGCATCGGTTATTGGAGGTGGCTTGCGGAATGGAAGAGGGAGATGAGCGCTCCGAGCTTGTTGATGCCGTTCTCGATTGGACCGATCGGGATAATCTGGTGCGTGCCAGCGGCGCCGAGGAGGAATTCTACCAGACGCTGGAGCCTCCGCGGCATGCCCGGAATGCGCCGCTCGCCAGCTACGAAGAGCTGCTCCTCGTCCATGGCTTTACGCCGGAAATGCTATATGGATACAGCAACCCGGTGCGGGTGGAAGACGGCATGTTGGTGGGCGGTGGGTTGCTGCGCTATTTTATCGGTGACAACAGCGCCGAAGCGCGTGCCGCACGAAAATATATTGTCGACGGTGTTTTACCCTCGGAAAAAGAGCGAAACCGCGAGGAAGAGGAACGCTATCGTAAAGTGCCGAAAAAGCCCCAGTATCTCTATCTTATCGCGCAGGGGTATATACCGGAAAGTTTGACGGAGGAAGACGCGTTGTTTTTTGAGGACGAGCAACAGAGGGCCGAGCCGATCTATCAATCGCGCCACATCATTCTGATCCGCCTCGTGCTTTCGAAGGACACGTATCGCATCAAAGACATGCAGGAAAATGCGGGAGCCGAAGCCGTGGAGCGCATCCTCGCCTACGGAGTGCCTGACTCAGGGGAGTTTTAGATCAGACGAATCAGTCAGATAGGACAGATAAAATGAGTAACAAAGCAAATATGTGCATTCTGTTCCGGGACGAGACGGTCGATATGGTTTTTATCGACCACACCGTGCTGGGTGCACAAATTAAATTCAGCGAGCGCCTTCCGCGCGACGAATCGGTCTTCGAGACCATTGCGGAGCGGATGCGCTCCGTGGAGAAGATGCCGTCGCGGGTGCGGCTGTGCCTTCCGCGTGGAAGCGTAATGCAGCGTACGCTGCGCTATCCGGCGATGGTGCAGAATGAGATCGGGAACATGATCCAGTTCGAGGCAACGCGCCATGTTCCGCTTCCGGAGAGTGATCGCGCTTTGGCCTATTCCTCGGTGTTGACTCCGGATGAAAGCCAGGTGACGCTAAACCTGACGGCGGCACGCCAATCGGATATACGCGCGCTGGTGGGGCAGTTTGAAGCGGTTGGTGTTCCGGTCGACGAGGTGGTACCGTTCAGTGCATTGGTAACCCCGGTCCTTGGAGGTTCGCCGAGCATGCTGGTGGTTGCCGATGTCCGGAACATTGAACTCTGCCTCTACGGCGAAGGGCAGCTTCAGGATTCGCAGCTGATTCGCTGCGATGCGCCGGGTTTCAGCCCGGAGCGCGTGGTGACCTCCGCGCGTCAGATGGTGGCCAAACATAAAGACTGGCTGGGGGATGAAGGCATTGGCCACATATGGCTAACCGGCGGGGACAAGCAGTCGGAATTGTTCGAGGCCGACCTTGGCACAGCCTTTGGTCTGCATGTTCATCCTCTCGCAGCGCCGGGAAATCTGATTTCCACAAACCCCGCGTTGGCCGATGTGTTGCTGGCTTCGTCGATCGAGCTTTCGCCTTCCTTGAATTTAGTGGAAAACCCGAACCGCAAGGTTCCGATCAGCAGGCGAACCACTCTGATTTCAGCCTTATGTGCGATATTGATGATTGAGCTCGTTGCCGGGTTTGCCTTTAAAATCGGAGCCCCAAAACATCAGCGCCGGCAGGTGGCCGAGGAGATCTCCCGGCTCCGGCGCCGCACCGCGCCGATCCAGCACCTGCGGGATAAAAACCGCGAGCTGCGCCGTCAGCTTTATCGGCTGGACGAGATCACCCGCTCGCACGTCAGTATGATGGAAGTGTTGCGAGCGCTTTCCGAGGCGTTGCCGGAAGACACCTATCTGCGGACCGTCAGCTTCAAGAATGGCGAAGGGATGCGCATCAAGGGCCTATCCAAAGATCCCGAAAAACTACCCGGGGTAATCATGGCCATTCCCATGGTGGAAAGCATCAGCACATCGGACATCGATAAAAAGGTCGACGATTATCATGAATTCACAATCTCTGTAACGCTGAGGAGTCCCGATAATGAAGAAGCTTAAAATATCGCGGCGGGAGCGCCTCTACCTGTTTGCCGGTGCGGCGGTGCTGTTGTTCGGCGTCGTGATCTATCCTGCAACAAAGGCGGCCGCGTCATACCGGCAGGAACAGCTGGAAATGCTGGGAGACGAAGTTGCTCTGCTGGAGGATTTAACGGACCTGCTCAAAAACGCAGGTGCCATCCAGCAGGAAAACGAAAAGTTGCACTCGGCATTGAATGCGGCGGACGATCTACTCTTCCCGCCCATCGAAAACCCGATTATGACACAGACGATGATGATCAAGCTGCTGAATGAACTCGGGCCCGATCTGGATATCGATGTATCGGCTGGCCGGTCCTCCATCGGGGATGCGGAAACGCAGATGAATCTGGCGGTCAAGGGGCGAGGGCGTTATCCGGAAATCCTCAAGTTTCTTCATCGCATGGAAACCTATCGGCCGTTAATCCTGGTCGATTCCATGACATTAGTTGCTCCGAAGTCGAAAAAATCGCCTGCAAAAAACAAAAAGGGTTCCGCCAAAGCAAAAACAACAACGGAAAAAACGAAGGACCCTAGCCTGTTCTTCAAAGTGACCATCCAGATTAACTGTCGCGACATCGAGGAGGGCGGGGCATGAACCTGAACATCGATATTTCAAAATATATGATTCCAACGCTGGGAGCTCTTTGTGTCGGCGGGGCCCTGTTGGCCGGGTTTGGTATGCGTATGCCTTATCGTCTAGAAGTCGATGAGTCGGCGGCAGGCACCTCCGCACGGATGCCGGAACACCTGGAGCTGAATGAATATATTCCAACCATGGAAGAGGTGGTGGCCAAACATTTGTTTGTACCCGAGCGCAAGGCCACCGGCGAAAACGCCTTCCCCGACCTGGTGGTGAAGGGCGTTTATGTCGGGAATGAACGCAATGCCGTTTTTTCGCTTAAATCCAAGCCCGAAGTCAACCTGCGCGTATGGCAGGGCGATGAAGATGCGGCACTGGGCCAGGTGGTCGACGAGCGGGATCCCCGTAAACCCATCGCCGATTTTCTCGGCGAATGGCAGATCAGGAATATTGATTTTGCCGGCGTGACTGTTGAGCACCTGATTACCGGCGAGGTGGAAACCTATGCTGTTGATTATGCTCCGCAGAAAAAAGTAAAGGACAATGCCCAGGCCGGATATGGCCAGGGTCTCGTTGTCAGTACGGCACCGGTTGCCGCCAAAGCTCCGGGGGCCAGAACGACGGCCGCACGGGCGCAGTCGGGCCAGCCGCGTGCGCCCGCCTTTTCGCCGCAGGCCGTCGCGGGCAGGGTCGGGGCCTTCATGCAGCGCATGACCCCCCAGCAGCGTCAGCAGTTCATGCAGCAGCTGAACAAACAGCAGGCTCAGGGCAGGCAGCAAGCCGCGGGCAAGCAAAATGGGAAAAGCGCCAAGAACGGGTCCGCCAAGAGCCGGAAAAACAGCAAGAAGAGAAGATAGCTTCGAATATTTTTCCGTGGATTGGGGGTGGAAAAGCGTAGACCAATCTATATATTTCCTGTCTTTGTGGTCTGCGGTGGACTTTTAACCGCAAATACACAAAGACGCTAAGCGATCCGAAATCTTTGTTTCTCGGCGTCTTTGCGATCAGATGGATTTTATGAATGGAGCAAGGCGATGCAAGAGAACTATCCCTTTAACGAAATCGAAGGCAAGTGGCAGAACTTCTGGGACGATAACGGCGATTTTAAGACCGATCTGGCGGGAGCGGAGAATCCGTATTACTGCCTGATGATGTTCCCGTACCCGTCGGGCAAGCTGCACGTCGGCCACGGTCGCAACTACATTATCGGCGACGCCGTTGCACGCTACAAAAAGATGCAGGGCTTCGATGTGCTCACGCCGATGGGCTGGGATTCCTTTGGACTGCCGGCCGAAAATGCCGCCATCAAGACCGGCACGCCGCCTGCCGAATATACCGCCGCCAACATTGCCACGATGAAAGAACAACTGCGCGCCTGGGGCTGCATGTATGACTGGGATAAAGAGGTTACCTCCTGCATGCCCGATTACTACAAGTGGACGCAGTGGCTCTTTATCCAGTTCTACAAGCAGGGCCTCGCCTATAAAAAGAATTCCAACGTCAATTGGTGCCCGTCGTGCGCCACCGTACTCGCGAACGAGCAGGTCGTGGACGGCGCGTGCGAGCGCTGCGACTCCGAGGTCGACCAGAAATCAATGGACCAATGGTTCTTCAAGATCACCGACTATGCCCAACGTCTGCTCGATGATCTCGACACGCTCGACGGCTGGCCGACCCGCGTGAAGACCATGCAGAAAAACTGGATCGGCCGCTCCGAAGGGGCCGAAATCGACTTCCCGGTTGTGCCGCGCGAAGACGGTCAGGCGGATAACATCGATAAGATTGCCTGCTACACCACCCGCGTCGACACCATCTATGGCTGCACCTACATGGCGCTCGCTCCCGAACATCCGGAACTCAAAAATCTCGTCGCCGGACTGCCGCAGGAAGAAGAGGTGCTCGAATTTATCAAGGCCAGCTCCAAGCTCACCAACCTCGACCGCGAAGCCGACGAAGTCGAAAAGGAAGGTCGCTTTACCGGCCGCTACCTGATCAACCCCTATAACGGTTCAACCATTGAGCTATGGGTCGGCAACTATGTGCTGATGTACGGCACCGGCGCAGTCATGGCCGTCCCGGCGCACGACCACCGCGACTTTGCCTTCGCCAAAAAATATGACCTTCCCATCAAGCTTTCCATCCAGAATCCGGACAACTCGCTCGTACTCGAAGAGATGGAAGACGCCTATGTTGAAGATGGCACCTGCGTCGACTCCGGCGAGTTTTCCGGCGTTGCCAATCGCAAAGCGATCAAGCAGATGACCGCTTTTGCCGAGGAAAAGGGATTCGGTACAGGAAAGATTAATTTCCGCCTGCGCGACTGGCTCATTTCACGCCAGCGCTACTGGGGCGCACCGATCCCGATGGTCTACTGCGAATCCTGCGGTGTCGTTCCGGAAAAGGAGGAAAACCTCCCGATCCTGCTGCCGACCGATGTCGAATTTAAAGCCGAAGGCGAATCGCCGCTCAAATCCAGCGAAGCCTTCATGAATTGCACCTGCCCGAGTTGCGGCAAACCCGCCACTCGCGAATCCGACACCATGGACACGTTTGTTGATTCCTCCTGGTATTTCCTGCGCTATCTCAGCGCCAAGGATGATGCCCGGGCCGTGGATTCCGAGATTTCCAACAAGTGGATGCCGGTCGATCAATATATCGGCGGCATCGAGCACGCGATTTTGCACCTGCTCTACGCCCGCTTCTTCACCAAGGCCATCAAAGACCTGGGCCTGATCGATTTTGACGAGCCGTTCAAGCACCTGTTCACGCAGGGCATGATCTGCAAGAAAGGGCCCGACGGAAACCTGTACAAAATGTCGAAATCCAAGGGCAATGTCGTCAGTCCCGAAGAGCTACTGAAACAGTATGGTGCCGACACCGTCCGGCTGTACACGCTCTTTATCGGTCCGCCCGAGAAGGAAGCCGAGTGGCAGGATACCGGCGTTGAAGGGGCCTCACGCTTCCTCAAGCGAATCTGGCGCCGCGTGGCCGAAAATCTTGACCTGCTCAAATCGGTCGAAGGCAAAGTTCCTGCCCTCGATGGAATGGAGAATATCGAGCGCGACCTTTATCGCAAAACCAACGAAACCATCCAGCAGATCACCCGCGGGCTCGACGGAGCATTTACCTTCAATACCGCCATTGCGGCCATCATGGAGCTGATGAATGCCATCGACCACCTCAGGATTTCGGACGAAAGCTCCGAGTCTGCCAAGGTTGTTTTCCGTGATGCTCTCGAAAACGTTGTCCTGCTCATCTCGCCCTTCGCGCCGCACATTGCCGAAGAACTATGGGTCGAGCTCGGCCACGACGCCGGTGTCATGAACGCCGACTGGCCGGTCGTGAACGAGGAAGCCCTCAAGCGCGACGAAATCGAAATGGTCGTCCAGGTCAACGGCAAGGTTCGCGACAAAATCAAGGTTCCTTCCGCCGCCAGCAAAGAAGAAATTGAAGCCGCCGCCCTCGCCGCTGAAAAGGTCCAGCAATGGCTCGAAGGCAAAACCATCCGCAAAGTCATCGTCGTCCCCGGCCGTTTAGTGAACATCGCCGTTTCGTAAAAAACACAAGATACAGGCTTAGTCCAGCGAAGAGAATACCCCTAAAAAAGATTTCCGATCAGATCCTATCAGGCTGATGAGCACGGGGTGCTGAGATGAAACGGTCTTGCTGTGTTAATGCGTTGGATTTCGGAAATAGGCCGTTGAGATACTGGAGGCAGCGTGTGGCGGAATCCAAAAGCCTGAAAAAGCTGGCGAAGCTGGGATTCAACACGATCGACATTGGTCCTTCGATGCAGCATACGCCGGAGGCCATTTGTCGGAGCAAACAGATCATGGAAAGATTTATTGGCTGATTTTCAGCCGTTTACCGAGCCGGCATGAGGCCGAAAAAATGGATGGCAAGGTAGAGCCAATAGAGGCCGAGGAACCCCACTACCACTCGAACGAGTGTGCGGTACTTTAAATTGCCCTCAAGGCTTTGCTCAACAAACCAGGCAAGAGCAAATCCAGCGGGGAAAAGAAAAACCATAAGAGCGGTGGTTGCATTGTATGTGGGGGATGAAGCGGGGCGGTACGCGATGGTTGCCAATGCAAGCAGGACGAGGAACCCCGATGTTCCGAAATAGATTCTCGTTCTAATATCCATTTTTATGGTTCCTCTTTGGGGTTCTCCCTATTGAGCAAATCGGGATATAAGCAATTTATCCAGTCACTTTTTCGAGGCGGATATCGAAAATAAGGGTGGCGTAAGGCCCGATCTTGTCGCCGGCACCGCGCTTGCCCCAGGCGAGATCGGGCGGGACGACAAAGCGAAACTTGCCACCTTCTTTCATCAACGGAAGTCCTTCTTTCAGGCCATCGATCGCTTCGTCCATTGTGAAAATATCGGGCTCGCTGCCGCGGTAGGTGTTTTTTATAACGGTGCCGTCGACGAGCAGGATGCGTTGATTGACCTCTACTGTACTCCACTCGCCGGGGTGTTTACCGGTGCCCGGCTCCATGAGGGTATATTGCAGCCCGCTCGGTGTTTCAATCACATCCGGTTTGGAGCGGTTCTTCTTCAGGAACGCTTCCGTCTCGGCGCGGTTTTGCCCGGCTCCACCGCGCCCGCGCTTCTTGCCGGCTTTCTTCTTGTTGTTTTTCTGGCGGCCCACGGTGGTTTTTCCTATGGATGCAAGGGGGAGAGTCGTTGTCGTGATGAGTGAGCCGTGATTAGAAGCAAATCACGACTCAACCGTCACTTTTCACGTTCTACGCCAATGCCTGGTTCACAATTTCTTTAGCTTCGGCCTGGATTTGCTTGAGATGTTTCTCTCCCTTGAAGCTTTCCGCGTAGATTTTGTAGACGTCTTCGGTGCCCGACGGACGGGCGGCGAACCAGCCGTTTTCGGTGCAAACCTTGAGGCCGCCAATGACCGCACCATTGGCCGGCGCATGCGTCAGCTTGGCGGTGATCGGTTCCCCGGCCAGCGTTTCGGCGGTGACCTGCTCCGGCGAGAGGGCGGCCAGCTTGGCCTTTTCTTCGCGGTTGGCCGGGGCGTCGACGCGGTCGTAGACGGGGTTGCCGAACTTGGCAACGAGGTCCTGATAGTGCTCGCCCGGATCCTTGCCGGTGACGGCCAGAATTTCGCAAGCCAGCAGGCTGAGAATAATGCCGTCCTTGTCCGTGCTCCAGACCGTTCCATCTTTACGAAGGAACGAGGCGCCGGCCGATTCTTCGCCGCCAAAGCCGTAGGATCCGTCGACGAGGCCATTGACGAACCACTTGAATCCGACCGGTACTTCCTGCAGATCGCGGCCAAGCTCATTGGCAACGCGATCAATCATTGAAGAGCTGACCAGTGTCTTGCCGACGGCGGCATCGGTGCGCCAACCCTTGCGGTTGCTGTACAGGTAGTTGATGGCCACCGCGAGATAGTGGTTCGGATTCAGCAGCCCGGCCGACTTGGTGACGATGCCGTGGCGGTCATAGTCGGGGTCATTTCCGAAGGCGATATCGAAATCGTCCTTGAGGGCAACCAGGCTGGCCATAGCATAGGGAGAGGAGCAGTCCATACGTACCTTTCCGTCCCGGTCGACCGTCATGAAGCTGAAGGTATAATCTACTGCATCGTTGCGGACAGTGATGTCGAGGTCATATTTTTCGGCAATCGGCTTCCAGTAGCGCAGGCCGGAGCCACCCATGGCGTCGGCGCAGATTTTCAGGCCAGACTTGGAAATCGCTTCCATATCAATGACGTTGCCAAGGTCTGCCACATAGGGGTTGATAAAGTCGTAGGCGACGGTGGTGTCGACTTCAAGCGCGTCTTGATAATAGAGGCTTTGAACTTCGTCGTTGTCTTCGGCCAGCAGCTCGTTGGCGCGCTCGGCAATCCAACCGGTGGCGTCGGTGTCGGCGGGGCCGCCGTTGGGCGGGTTGTACTTAAAGCCGCCGTTGTCGGGCGGATTGTGCGACGGGGTGATGACCACGCCATCGGCCAGCCCTTCCGAGCGGTCCTTGTTATAGGCCAGAATGGCGTGCGAAATGACCGGGGTGGGGGTATAGCCACCGTCTTGATCAATCATAACGGTCACGCCGTTGGCTGCAAAAACCTGCAGGGCAGTCTTTTCGGCAGGGATGGACAGGGCATGCGTGTCTTTGCCCATGAAGAGCGGGCCAGTGATGCCCTGCTGCTGGCGGTATTCGCAGATGGCTTGCGAAATGGCCATAATATGATCTTCCGTAAAGCTGGTCTTCAGGGAAGATCCGCGGTGTCCGGAGGTGCCAAAGGCCACTTTTTGGTCGGGATTCTCCACATCCGGCTGTTTTTCATAGTAAAGGCTGACGATTTCTGCGATGTCTGTCAGGTTTTCTTTTGCAACGGGTTTTCCGGCATCTGGGTGAATGGGCATAATTTATCTCCTGTAAAAAAAATGATCTGTTGAGCGGGGCTTCTTAGCAAAGCAGGCCATTGGGCTCAATGCTAATCGTGAAGTGTGACGATTGAAACGAGACCTTTCAGTTGCTGGGATTCGCTGTCGCGTGTGACTCTCTACAAGGAGGGCACGTACGGATTTTGTTGATTTGAGGATCTGTTGCATCGCCGACCATGCCGATTCCCTGAGCCCCTTTTCTCATGGCAGCAATATGTTCAAGTCGCTCATCCTATCCCAAGGACTTGCTTTCGCGCTTGTTCCAGCTAGACCTGAACCCTTTGACCAGTTTGGTCTGGTTCAATCTGGTCTTCCCAAACCCTAAGGAATACTTGATTCGAAATTGGCTCGATTGCTCCCCATGACCAGCGAGAATTTTTTAATGGAGCACCGAGTGCATCCTGAAAGAACGGTGTAATTTTCATGCGGTTTCCTCAGGGATGTTTGCAATCATTTTTATAAGTCTTTCAGCATATCGGCGAGTTGCTTGTGAAGCGCAGGAAGCTTGTTGGTTGCGACATCCCAGACAATGGTGTAATCGACGCCGAAATAGTCGTGAATGAGCCGGTCGCGCATGCCGGCAATTTTTCGCCATTCGATGTCCGGATATTGTTCGCGTGCTTCGGGAGCAATCTTTTTGGCAGCTTCACCCATGATTTCTAGACTTCGGACAAACGCCCGCTTTAGTGCGCCGTTACGGACAAATGCATCGTAATCCAATCCTTCGAGTTCGGCTAAAACAAAGTCAATCTCGTCAAGGATGTACTGGATATACTCAAGCGGCGAAGGGGACAAGCTCCACCTCCTTGAGGATGCGGGGACCGATGTGCGGGCTGAGCGCTTCTTGTGTAACCAATTCGACTTTACGACCAAATAGGTCCTCTAG
>CAZWZW010000001.1:0-82571 GCA_964639125.1 uncultured Verrucomicrobiota bacterium | reverse complement strand
CCCTCCCATTCAACCTCATAACCCGCAAGTTACGTCGCTAAAACAAAAGACCCTGAATTTATAGTCCTACCTCAGAATTGAAATACACCCTACATGGCCGTAAGGAAAATGAGTATATTTACTGATTAACACGTGACCTCAGTCATCCGGCCCCCGATAATATCCTGATGAAGGAACTATTCTCATTTTATCCCCTTGCGTTTTTCTCGGCGATTCCCATTATGTGGCGCTTTATCAATCATTTTAAACAAAAGGAATTAATACTATGGCTGTAAAGAAAGTTGCATTGCTTACTGCGGGCGGCCTCGCCCCTTGTCTGTCCACTGCGGTTGGACGGCTCATTGAACGCTATACTGAAGTTTCTGCTGAAACTGAAATCATCGCCTATATCGGGGGCTACAAAGGTCTTCTCCTAGGCGAATCCATCACTGTAACGAATGAAATTCGCCAGAACGCATCCGTGTTATACAAACACGGGGGAAGCCCGATCGGCAACAGCCGCGTCAAGCTGACCAACGTGAAGGACTGCGAAAAACGCGGTCTCGTTAAACCCGGCGAAAATCCACTGGAAGTTGCAGCCAACCAGCTTGTCAAAGATGGCGTTGATGTCCTCCACACCATTGGCGGAGACGACACCAACACCACCGCGGCCGACCTCGCGGCCTACCTCGCCGAAAACGATTATCAACTCATCGTGGTTGGCCTTCCGAAGACCATTGATAACGATGTCTTTCCGATCAAGCAAAGCCTAGGCGCCTGGACTGCGGCCGAAGAGGGCGCAAAATATTTCGAGAACGTCGTCGCTGAACACAATGCCAATCCGCGCATGCTCATTATCCACGAAGTAATGGGCCGCAACTGCGGATGGCTCACGGCATATACCGCCAAGGTCTACCACGAAAACCTTGAAGAGCTGGACTTCTTGCCGCACATCGGCCTCTCTGTTGAACGCAAGGACGTGCATGCCATCTTCGTCCCCGAAATGGAAATCGACATCGCCGCCGAAGCCAAACGCCTCAAAGGCATCATGGACACGGTTGACAATGTTAACATCTTCATTTCCGAAGGTGCCGGCGTTGAGGCCATCATCAAGGAAATGGAAGCCGCCGGAGAAGAGGTTCCGCGCGATGCCTTCGGCCACATTAAGCTTGATGCCGTCAATCCCGGGGCCTGGTTTGGCAAGCAGTTTGCCAAACTGCTCGGCGCAGAAAAAGTGTTGATCCAAAAATCCGGCTACTTTGCCCGTGCAGCCGCCTCCAACGAAGCCGACCTCAAGCTCATCAAAGACTGCTGCGATAAAGCCGTCGAATCCGCTCAAGCCGGCATCGGTGGAGTGGTTGGCCACGACGAGGATCAAAACGACGAACTTCGCGCATGCGAATTCCCACGCATCGCAGGGGGTAAGCCATTCGACATCAATGAGTCGTGGTTCGGAGAACTCCTCGCCGACATCGGCCAGGCCAAGGGCGGCAAAGTTGAGGTTGCGCACTAAAACATCGAAACGCTCTCCCTTCTACAGGAAAACCATGAAAAGCAGGCTCCCATGCCTGCTTTTTTGTACGTGTAAGAAATGGAACTTCAGAACAAGATCGAATCGGATCGGTAAAAAACGGTCGGGTACCCCGCCCCAACTGAATGGCCTATTAAACAAGGGTACGGGATACCACAACCAACACAAATCAACTCACCTAATGACTCGGCATCGAAAGCCTTTCATCAAAACTGGATGAAACCTTTGAGAGCGCGGCCATCAGGCCGGGGACGCCGGAATCGGGAATCAATTCAAGCACCGGCACATTGGCATCGTTGACCACATCCAACGGGGCTCCGGAAGCGATAAGCATTCGGGCAATTTGATATTCCCCGCGCTGCAATGCGACGTGCAGGGCCGTGTTACCCTCCGCGTCCCGACGAGTTAAATCAGCACCAAAACCGACCAGCACACGTACTGCATCCTGGTTTCCTCTGTGAATGGCGCAATCCATAGGTGACTGCCCCTTGTCGTTTGTAATGTCCACATTCACTCCGGCTTCGAGCAACTGAAACATCACCTCGATTGCTCCGTTAATCGAAGCCTCATGCAACGGGGTCCAATTCTGGAGACTTAAAACAGAAGGATCGGCACCGGAAGCGAGCAATGCTTTCGCCGCTTTTCCATCGTTCCGTTGCGCCGCACCGTGCAAAGCGGTCAGCCCAATATCATCCCAGACATCCATCCATGCACCATGCTCAAGAAGCGCGGAAACGATTCCGCCATCTTCGCCGCGAGCAAGGTGAAGCGGGGTTCTTCCCAACGCATCACGCTCATTGACCCGAGCCCCAAAGTGTAACAATCCATAAACACTGAACTCGTTGCCAAGCTCAACGGCCTTATGCAAAAGCGATGAACCATCACGACCAACGTGAGTTGCGTCCGCTCCATGCTCCAGCAGTAAAAGTGCAATATCGGGATTTTCAAGGGCATAGGACACCGCAGTGTTTCCTTCGCGATCCACCTGAAGCAAATCCGTATCGGCCTTGACAAGAACATTGACGGCTTCAAGGCTTCCCATCTTCACCGCCTTCATAAGCAGCGTTTCACCATCAAACCCCTTTTTATCCGCAAGGGAGGGATGCCTGTCGATCAGGCGCTGAAAACCGTGCATATCTCCTTCTTCAAGCAAGGTAATCGGGGATTTATGCAGAACGCCAAAAATGCCTACGCAAATCGTTATCGCCACAACCGTGAAGATTAACGATCCCGTTCCCTGAAACACTTTTATGATTCGGTCCCACAAACTCATATTTCCCCCCGCTTTCCAACGTTCTCATGAATAGCAGTGTGATATACATACGCATACCTCGTGCCATTGATGGGGAGATGTTCAACTAATGCTGCAAACCCTTGCGAATCGCTTGTTTTTTCTCCGCCCCGGCTCGGCACCAAAGGCTCGACTCTCAACTTCGGGAATGATGAACCCATTTGCAGTTTCATTTTCGAGGGATTCCGGAGCGAGAGACAAAACCCAAAGAACGGTTCAGCTGGCCTGCTCTTTTTGTTTAGATCCCATCTAATGTTATCCTCCGCCTGCTTCGGGGCTTTGGAATGGTGAACATTTCAATATGATCCGATTCAATAATTTTGCATCGAACAACATTCAACAAAGGAGCAAACGATGCCGCAACTCAAAGGAACTGAAACCGAAAAGAACCTGCTGAAAGCCTTCGCTGGCGAATCGCAGGCCAGAAACCGTTACACTTATTTTGCGAGTGCGGCCAAGAAAGAGGGCCTCGTACAAATCGCCGATATTTTTCAGGAAACCGCAGATCAGGAAAAGGAGCACGCCAAGCGATTCTTCAAATTCCTTGAAGGCGGTTGTGTGGAAATCACGGCCACCTTCCCGGCAGGCACCGTCGGGACGACTGCAGAAAATCTGGAAGCGGCTGCGGGAGGAGAGCACGAAGAATGGACCGAGCTCTATCCCGCCTTCGCCGCCAAGGCACGCGAAGAAAGACTCGACGCCGTTGCCGTTGTATTTGAAAAAATCAGCATCGCTGAAAAGCAGCATGAAAAGCGTTACAACGATCTACTGAAAAACCTTAATGAAGGTAAGGTTTTCAAGAAGGATGGCAAGGTGGTCTGGCGTTGCCGTAACTGTGGATTCATCCACGAGGCTGAAGAAGCCCCCGGCATGTGCCCTGCATGCGCCCACCCTCAGGCCCACTTTGAGGTACTGGCCGAAAACTGGTAGCGATCAAGAAACAAAGTCGACCGTTGCCAAGCCCCCCGGCCAAAACACGCTGGCTTAAATTTATTCGCACTTCTTCCTTGCTCTGAAATAGAGGTATTAGCTCTACGAAACACAATATGGCATCAATAATGCTATTAGAGTTTCCAAGGAGTTTTGCATGGTCATTACCGAAGACAAAAGAAATACACTGAAACTGGTTGCCAATTTTTTGGCACACTGCTTTGTCATCGGTTTTGCAATGTTGATGCTCGTAGTCATGCTTTTCATGTTTGAAGGAGCCTGGACATACAGCATTCACTCAAAATGGTTCCACTTGGACTATGAAACCTATTGCCTGCTTATGCTTGCCTTGATGGCCGCACTAAAGATGATGCTCTTCCTCTTTTTCGGCATCCCTTGGCTGGCGATTCGAATTATTTTGATTAAACGCCACTGAGATCAGATTTTCTTTGCCTGCATTTTTTCCGGCAATGCAGATTGATGAAAATGACAGATTGCAACGGCAAGCGCATCGGCAGCATCTTCCTGCGGCTGTTCCTCAAGGTTCAACAGTCTCATAACCATCTTTGCCACCTGATCCTTTTGCGCTGCACCCGTTCCAACAAGCGATTGCTTAACCTTCCTCGGCGAGTGCTCGGAAATTTCCAGCCCCAGCCGGGCGCAAGCCGTAATGACCGCCCCCCTCGCCTGCCCTAGCACCATGGCCGTATTGGCATTTTTTGCAAAAAAGGCACCTTCGATTGCAGCACAGGTCGGTTGATGATCCTCAATTAGGTCGGTGAGCGAATTAAAAATATTTTCCAGACACGTCGAATGAGGCACCTTCGGCTTGTTATGGATGCGGCCATAGACAATCGCCCTCAGCTCCGAGCCTCTTGCCTCGATTATCCCCACCCCCGTTGACCGCAACGAGGTGTCGATACCCAGAATTCGAATGGTTTCCCGTGCCATGGTGTGGAAGGTATCGCGCTTGAACATGCCTAGAAAGAAAAAACGCCGGTCTTGACAAACGCCAATGCCATGCTATTTTTCAAATGTATATTTGAAATATTTATTTAAACCATGTCGAATCACAAACCAAACACTAAAGAGCGGCTGTTGCATGCGGCCTGCGCCGTTTTTGCCGCAAAAGGGTACCGCGACACGACGGTAGCGGAAATCTGCGAACGGGCCGAAGCCAACATCGCCTCTGTGAACTATCACTTTGGCGACAAAGAATCGCTCTACGATGCCGTCTGGCGATACGCCTTCAGCATAACATCGGCAGCCTACCCCATTCATGGCAGCCTTCCGCAAAACCCGACCCTCGAAGACTATCTGTACAGCTACGCCAACGCCTTGATACATCGCATATTCTGCGAAGACGAAGCCGGGCTGTTTCCAAAGCTGCTGCATCAGGAAATGTCGAACCCCACCCTTGCGCTCGACCGAATCGCCAAGGAAGTACTCTTCCCCCAAAGCCAGTTTCTGGGAAAAGCCGTGCATGCGGCCCTGTCACCGGACATTGAAGATGAAAGCATTCGCCGCTGCATGCACAGCATCATTGGTCAATGCGCCTTCTACAACTTTAGCCGCCCGCTGCGCGAACGTGTGATCGGCAAGAGCACTTTGTCCGAAAAAGAAATTGAACAAATTGCCCGACACATTGCCTCCTTCTCCATGGGCGGGTTAAAGGAAATCCAGAAAGGCTTTAAACCATGAGATCGATTCGTCCAATTTTCGCATTGGCCCTAACTTCATTGCTCCTCTCTTCCTGCGCAATTTTTGCACCCGTGGAACGGGGCGATCTGGACGCCAGGCTGCCGGGGAAATTCTCGCTCTATTCCGAAAACGTGGACACCACCAATCGCTGGTGGGAAAGTTTTGAATCGGCAGAACTCGACGCACTGATCAACGAAGCACTCACCAACAGCCCATCCATTCAACAGGCGTGGGCGCGACTGGCGCAGGCCGATGCCATCGCCACCAAATCCGGTGCAGCGCGTCACCCCACCCTCAACTACGATGCCAACGCATCAAGAACCGAACGGTGGTTAACGAGCGGAAGTTCTATCGCCATTAAAAACTACTCACTGGGGCTGAATACCGCCTACGAAATCGATCTATGGGGCCGCATCAAATCGCAAACCGCAGCGGCAGCGCTCGATCATGAAGCCTCAAGAGAACAGCTCAATACCGCGGCCATCACCCTCTCAGCGCAGGTGGCCTTGCGCTGGACCGGCATCGTGGCGCAACGCCTGCAGACCGAACTGATCCGGCAGCAGCTTGAAGCCAACCAAACCTCGCTCGAACTGATCGAACTACGCTTCCGCAAGTCGCTTGCGACCGCACTTGATGTCTACCAGCAACAGCAGGCCGTTGCCGGAACAAAAGCCCGTATTCCGCTGGCCGAGCTGCGCGAAGAGCTATTGCTCAACGAGCTGGCCGCACTGCTGGGCCATGCGAACCTCCAGCAACTGGAAATCACGGAAGACGTACTTCCCGGCATGGGTCCACTTCCCTCGATCGGAATTCCCGCCGACGTACTGGCCAATCGCCCGGATGTGCGGCAGGCCGGGCTGCAGCTGAAGTCGGCCGACTGGGCAGTAAGTGCCGCGCGCGCCGATCGCCTGCCGGCCATCCGGTTGACCGCCTCGGCAAACTATGCCAGCAGCGAACTGAGCAATCTCTTCGACAATTGGTTATCCGCCCTCGCCGCCAATGTAACCGGCCCCATCTTTGAAGGCGGACGCCGCAAGGCCGAAGTTGCTCGCACCCGGGCGGTCGTCGATGAACGGCTGGCGGCCTACCGGGAAACGGTGATCAACGCCGTTAAGGAAGTCGAAGACGCTTTGGTTTCCGAACAAAAGCAGCACGAATACCTTGCATCGCTCGACCAGAATCTGGAGATGAGCCGCAACTCCTACAATGAAGCAGTCAACCGCTACCGCAACGGATTGGTTGAATACCTCACGGTACTCGTCGAGCTGCGCAACCTGCAGAATCTGGAACGCGACCGCATCGAAGCGCAGTACACCCTGCTTCAATATCGCATAAATTTATATCGCGCCCTCGGTGGCTCGTGGCCCAACGAAATCTCACCGAATTAACGGAGAACCCCCATGCGTAAAACATACATTGCCATCCTATCGATTGCTCTCATACTCGCAGCCATTGTGGCGAACATCATCATTGTCAAGACCGCGCCGAAAGCCGAAAAGAAGCGCCCGCCCAAAATGGCACCGCTGGTGGAAACACTCCCGCTCAAGGCCACCGATGAACAGGTGGTATTACACTTGACCGGCACCGTGGTTCCCGAACAACAAGTGCTATTGCGCACCCGCGTTAGCGGGGAAATTGTTTCCATTGCGCCCGAATTCCTCGAAGGCGGCCTCTTTAAAAAAGGAGAAACTATTCTTACGATCGACCCCGTAGACTACGAGCTGGCTCTGGCCTCCGCCCAATCGGCGCGGATGACGGCGCAGTTCGACTACAAGCTTGAACTCGGTCGACAGGATGTTGCCCGACGCGAATGGGATCTGCTCAAAACCGACGATGCCACCCCACAGGAAAGGGAACTCGCCCTGCGCATCCCGCATCTGGCGGCGAAGAAAGCGGCCTTGGCCGCTGCCGAGGCCCGACTGGAGCAGAGCCGGATCGACCTGGAACGCACGAAAATCAAGGCCCCCTTCAATGCCATCGTGCTTGAGCGTAAAATCAACGTTGGTTCGCAAGCTTCCCTGCAGGATCAACTGTCCCGCCTGGCCGGAACCGATGTCTATTGGGTCATCGTTTCCATTCCCGTCGACCGCATCGGCTGGGTTACCATTCCGGGCAGCACCGCCAAGTTCCTTTCCTCCAGCGGAGCCGAACGCGAAGGCCGCGTCATCAAGCTGCTCGGTAATCTGGAAGAGAAAGGGCGCATGGCCCGCCTGCTGCTCGAGGTGGAAGACCCGCTCTGCCTCCGCCCGGAAAACGCCGATAAGCAACCACTGCTCATCGGCGAATACGTAAAGGCACAAATCAGCGGAAGCGAACTCCAAGGCGTCTATTCCATTCCCCGCAAGGCCCTGCACGACAACGGAAAACTCTGGATTGCCCAGTCCGACAAACTCGATATCCGAAAAGTGGACGTCCTCTGGCGCGATACCACCCAACTGCTCGTACGCGACAACCTCGCCGACGGCGAGCAACTCATCGTCTCCGACCTCACAACCCCGATCCAGGGTATGGACGTGAATACCGGCAAGGGCCAGCCGAAGGGCAACCCGCAAGACCAAGCCGACAACAAGGAATAGATTCATGGAACTCAAAACCCAAACCCGCGGGCCTATGGCCTGGATGGCGAAGAATTCCGTGGCCGCCAACATCCTGATGGCGATCCTGCTGGCGGGCGGCTTGATTGCCGCCACCAAAGTGAACCAGGAATTTCTTCCGGAGGCGCAACTCGACGAAGTTTCCGTCAACGTGCCCTACCCCGGCGCGAGCCCGGACGAGGTCGAACAGGGCATCCTGCTGGCCGTCGAAGAGGCCGTACGCGGGATCGACGGCGTCAAGCGCGTCACGTCCACCGCCTCCGAAGGCAACGGATCGGTGCGCATCGAAGTACTCGAAAGCTACGATGTCAACCGCGTCACCGACGATGTACGCAACGAGGTCGACCGCATCCGCACCTTTCCGCTCGACGCCGAAAACCCGATCATCAGCGCCGTCAAGCTCAAGCGCGCAGTGATGGATGTGATCGTGGCGGCAGATGTTTCCGAGAATGTCCTGCGCGAACTCACCGAACAAACCCGCGACCGCCTGCTGCAATCCGGCGGCATCACGCAGGTTGAACTGTCCAACGTTCGAAACTATGAAATCGCCATCGAAATCCCGCAGGATAAACTGCGCGAACTCAACCTGTCGTTACAGGCAGTATCGGACATTATTGCACGCAGCGCACTGGAGCTTCCCGGCGGCGGCATGAAGACCAGTGGCGGCGAAATCCTTGTGCGCATCAAGGACCGCCGCGACTTCGGGCGCGAATTCGCCCGCATCCCGATCGTCACCGCGCCGGATGGCACCCAGCTCCGGCTCGAAGATATCGCTGATATCCGCGACCACTTCGACGAGTCCGACAAGTTTTCTTTCTACAACGGCAAGCCCGCCATGAGCATTACGCTCTACCGCGTCGGGAAGGAAACCCCGCTCACCGTCGAGGCCGCCGCACTCAAGGTGCTCGAAGACCTGCGCGAAACCATGCCCGACGGGCTCGAGTACACCATCTGGAACAACCGGGCCGACATGTTCCGCGGGCGCATGGGCCTGCTGCTCAAGAACGGCATGATGGGATTGACGCTGGTTTTCATTCTGCTCGGCCTTTTCCTTGAATTGCGCCTGGCCTTCTGGGTCATGCTCGGCATTCCGATCTCCTTCCTCGGCACCTTCCTCTTCATGGGCGCCATGGACGTAAGCCTCAACATGATTTCCATGTTTGCGTTCCTCATCGCACTCGGAATTGTGGTGGACGATGCCATTGTGGTCGGCGAAAACATATACCACCGCCATCAGGACGGTATGCCCTTCCTTCAGGCGGCCATTGCGGGAGCACGGGAAATCGCCGTACCGGTCACCTTCAGCATCCTCACCAATCTTGTGGCCTTTCTACCGCTCTATTTCGTGCCGGGTGTCATGGGCAAGTTTTTCCGGGTGATCCCGATGGTGGTCTGCTCCACGTTCATCATTTCGCTGGTCGAAGCGCTCTACATCCTGCCGGCCCACCTCGCCCACCAGAAAGACCTGAAGAACCCGCACTTCCTCCACCGCTGGCAGCAAAAATTCAGTCGCAAGTTCATACATTTCGTGCACAACTTCTACGGCCCGCTCCTCGATCTCTCCCTGCGCCTGCGCTACATCACCGTCAGCATCGGGCTCGTAATCCTGATCCTTACCATTGGTTATGTGAAAAGCGGTCGCATGGGCTTTGAATTCTTCCCGAGTGTGGAATCCGATCTCGCACTGTGCAGATTCACCCTCCCCTACGGCTCCCCCGTCGAGAAAACCCTGTCCATCCGCGACCGCATCATTGCCGCAGGCAACGAGCTCATCACCGAAATCGAAAAGGAATCCGGCAAGAAACTCGTCAAGGGTGTTTATTCGGAGATTGGAGCGGGCGGGCGCAGCGGCCCCGGCGGCGGACACGTTGCGCAGATCACCTACGAGCTGGTCGACCCCGACCACCGCCCGGTCTCCACCAAAGCATTCGTCGACCGCTGGCGCAAGGCAACCGGCCCCATCAGCGGCCTCAAGAATATCCGTTTCCGCGACGATTCAGGCGGCCCCGGCGGCGGCTCCGATGCACTCACCGTCGATCTCTCCCACCGCAGCATGGCCGTGCTCGAACAGGCCAGCAAGGAACTCGCCGAAGAATTGCGTGTCTTCCCGATGGTGCGCGATATCGACGACGGCTTCACCCCCGGCAAGCCCCAGATCGACTTCCAGGTCAATGCGGCCGGGCGCAGCCTCGGCCTCACATCGCGCGAAATCGCCCGCCAGGTGCGCAACTCCTACTATGGTTCCGAAGCGATCCGCCAGCAGCGCGGCCGCAACGAAATCAAAATCATGGTCCGCCTCCCCGAAGCCGAACGCGACACCGAATTCAGCCTCGAGGAAATGATCGTGCGCACCCCGAACGGCACCGAGGTTCCCCTGCGCGAAGTCGTTTCGGTCAAGCGCGGCCGCGCCTATACCACCATCACCCGCCGCGATGGTCGCCGCGTCATCACCGTCTCGGCCGACGTCACCCCGCGCGACCAAACTCCGCAGATCACGGAAGCGATGACCACCGATATTTTGCCGCAGCTGATGCGGAAATACAACGGCCTCACCTACTCGTTCGAAGGGCGTCAGGCCGACCAGCGCGAGAGCATCGGCGGCCTGCTCAACGGCCTGCTCGCCGCGGTGCTGCTGATCTATGTCCTGCTTGCCATCCCTTTCAAGAGCTACTGGCAACCGATGATCATCATGGTCAGTATCCCCTTCGGCATTGTGGGTGCCGTGATGGGACACCTCTTGCTGGGCTACAGTCTCAGCCTGATGAGCCTCTTCGGCGTGGTTGCCCTCTCGGGCGTGGTGGTGAACGACTCGCTGGTGTTCATCGACTTCGCCAACCAGAAACGACGCGAAGGAGCCTCCATGCACGACGCCGTCCATCAGGCCGGCATCCAACGCTTCCGCCCGATCATTCTCACCACGCTCACCACCTTCTTCGGGCTAACGCCGATGATTTTTGAGACCTCGCGCCAGGCCAAGTTTCTCATCCCCATGGCGATTTCACTCGGCTTCGGCATCCTGTTTGCCACGGGTATCACCCTGCTGCTGATCCCCTCGCTCACCATGATTCTCGAAGACGCCGCGCAACTATTCAAAGGCCGCAAAGAGCTTTGAAATTAAGCGCTAAAACCAGCTCAATCAGCTTTTTGCACCTAACAAATCAACATATCAAACCTATTAATTAATATTATTGACATATCAATCAATATTATTAACTAATAGTGCTGATATATGAAAAAACTACCAATACATTGTCCGAGCTGCAATGAGCGGCTTGCTGTTAAGCGACTACAGTGCGAAACCTGCGAAACCGAAGTAGAAGGCTTGTACCCTCTACCACCACTAAGCAGCTTTTCAAATGAAGACCAGGCGTTCGTTCTGAATTTCATCAAAGCAAGCGGAAGCCTCAAGGAGATGGCAAAACTCTTAAAGGTCAGCTATCCGACCGTCCGCAACAAACTGAACGAAATCATCGGAACCATTGAGACCATTGAAACGAATCAGGGAGCAGATAATGAATAATTCAAAAAAAGTGGCCCTCCAACTGAAAGAGTGGATAACGAGTGATTCGAATGAAAAGGCAAGTTGGCTGTTCAACCCTTTTGTCTACGTGGCAGGCTGGAAAGCGCTCTTGATCGGGATCGTCGCCATTCTGGCGGCAGGCCATATTGGTTCGTACAGCAATACCCATTTCGATGGCGTCCTCGATGTTCATTCAGGAGGAACCGCACCCCACTGGTTTTTTCTGGCCGCTGGAATTATTGACTGGCTGTGCATGGGAATCGTTTTTCTAATGGTTGGAAAAATTATCTCCAAAAAGCCTTTCAGAACCATCGATATTCTTGGAACTCAGGCATTGGCCCGTTGGCCGACCCTCTTTACCACCCTCGCAACTCTTCCTCCCGCCTTCTCACGCTTCAACCGCGCGCTTATTCAATCCTTGCGCACTCAGGGAATCCCCGAAGGTCTCAATCCAATGGATACCGTTTTTTTCGGCGGAGCCGTTATCATAATGCTTCTGGTGTTGGTCTGGATGATTCGGTTGATGTATTGCAGTTACAAAACCTCATGCAACCCTGATGGCGGAAAAGCAGGCCGAACATTCGTGATCGGTCTCGTGATTGCAGAGATCATTTCAAAAGCTGTTATCATCACGCTCATAAAACAGATTTAGTACGCGCCCCTATCTCTAATAGGGCTTCCCTTTTGTTCCAAGGTCTGAAAAACTCCATGCATAATTTTCCAACCAATGGGAGACGGCATGGGCGAAGCATCTGAAAAGAAGGGCTACGCATTTGGTACCTTCAAAGGCGTCTACACCCCGAGTGTGCTGACGATCTTCGGGGTTATCATGTACCTGCGTTTTGGCTGGGTTCTCGGTAACGTCGGCCTACCGGCCACTCTGTTGGTTGTCACGATTGCCACGGCCATTACCTTTCTCACCGGGTTGTCGATCTCCGCCATGGCCACCAATATGAAGGTGGGCGGCGGCGGTGCCTACTATATCATTTCGCGTTCGCTCGGACTTGAAGCCGGTGCCGCCATCGGACTGCCGCTCTTTTTTGCGCGCGCCTTCGGGGTGGCGTTCTATATCGCCGGTTTTACAGAAGCACTGATGGCCCTGGGAAACCCCCTTGCCTCGATGGGCATTGACCCTGCGGTTGCCGCCAAAATCATTTCGGCTTCGACACTGACCTTGCTAACCGCTCTGGCCTACTTCTCTGCCGATCTCGCGCTGAAAGTGCAGTTTGGTATCTTTGCAGCCATCGCCCTTTCGCTCGTCTCCTTTTTCATTGGAAATCCTGCACCGGAGATCCTCGTCGTCCCACCAGACGCCATCATCCCCCCCCGGGCCAGTTTCTGGGTTGTTTTTGCTGTATTCTTCCCTGCCGTAACCGGTATCGAAGCTGGACTGGGGCTTTCCGGAGACCTAAAAAACCCGGCCAAGTCACTCCCGCGGGGCACCCTGCTGGCCATTGGCACGGGCTATCTGGTCTACATGGTCCTACCCGTTTTCCTGCACAGGGTGGTTCCTGATTCAAACCTGCTCCTGATTGATCCGAATATTATGTCGACCGTGGCGCGCTGGGGCTTCCTAATCGTGATGGGTGTTTTTGCGGCATCGCTTTCAAGTGCGCTGGGCTCTTTGCTGGGCGCACCACGCACCTTGCAGGCGCTGGCGCTCGACCGCGTCATTCCACGCTTCATCGGCCGCGGATTCGGCAAGAACAAGGCCGACCCGCGCATCGCAACAGCCATCTCCTTTATTGTGGCACTCGGTGCAGTACTGCTCGGCGACTTGAACCTGATCGCCCCGATTCTCTCCATGTTCTTCCTGCTTTCCTATGGTCTGCTCAACCTATCCGCCGGACTGGAAGGGCTTATTGAAAGCCCTTCGTGGCGCCCTAAATTCAGGATCCACTATGGCATTTCGCTGCTCGGCGGAGCCGCTTGTTTCATGGTCATGCTGATGATTAACGCCGGCGCAACATTGATTGCCCTGTTCGTGACCTCCATGGTCTTCTATATCGTGAAACGCCGACGCCTGAATGCACACTGGGCGGATATGCGCTATGGCATCCTGACCCTGCTGGTGCGCTTTGCCGTGCACCGACTCAACAAGCTCAAACCAGATGAACGCACCTGGCAGCCAAATATTCTCGCCCTGAGCGGTTCACCAAAATCCAGATGGCATTTGATCGAAATGGCCAACTCACTGACCCGCCACAGCAGCGCACTGACCGTGGCCAGCATCCTGCCGGTCGAGGAATGGTCGGCAGAAAAAGTCAAAAGCACGGAAGATACGATGCGCGACTACCTCGAAAAGCGGGAGGTCGATGCCATGGTAAAAATATTCCCCTCGCCCGATATGCTTTCCGGGGCACGTGCCCTGGTTCGCGCCTATGGCTATGGCCCACTAACCCCTAATACTATTTTACTGGGGGATACGGAAAACCGATCGAGCTTCAACGAGTTTGCCGAGCTGATCCAACTGGTCTACCGCACCCAGCGCAACCTGATCATGCTTCGCGAGAGCGATGTTGAAGCCTCCGCGGAAGCCGACGAAATCCACGTTTGGTGGGGTGGAAACAAAGACAATATTGGACTGATGCTCACCCTTGCCTACCAGATTCAGAAGAGTCCGATCTGGAAACAATCAAAACTTATTCTAAAAACCATCGTCGAAACCGAGGATGAGCGAGGTCCCGCCCGCGAACGACTGGAAACCTTTATTGAAGAGCAACGTATCCCGGCTCAGGCCGACGTGCTGATCAAACGATTACCGAGCTTCTACGACATCATTCGCCAGGCCTCAGCAGATGCGGGCCTCGTTTTCATGGGCATGCGTCAACCCGGCGAAGAAGAATCGGTAGAGGAATATAGCCACTACTATGGAACCCTGATGGAATCCTCCAAGGAAATGCCCCCACTCGCGCTGGTTCTCGCCGCTGAATCTATTGAGTTCAGACAAGTAATCGGGATTTCGGCGAAGAACTAATCAGTCTACGATTCAAGTAGGGAACAAATGGTCGACTTGAGATCGGCGAAGGCTTGCTCTAGATCATCGTTAACGATCTGGTGGGCATATTCGGAAGCATATTCCATTTCACCCTTGGCATTTTCGAGCCGCTTTTGAATCACCTTTTCTTCGTCGGTTTCCCGGCCGCGCAACCGGCGCTCGAGCTCCTTAAGGGATGGAGGTGCAATAAATATATCGGTAAATCCGCGACGAATCGGATGACGTGGATCCAACCGTACGAGCGAACCGCGAATCTGGCTGGCTCCCTGCACATCAATATCAAGGAGGACATGGTTCCCCTCTTCCATAGCATAAAGCACCGTATCCTCGAGTGTGCCGTAATAATTACCGTGCACCTTGGCATACTCAATAAACTCGCCCATTTTGATGCGGTTTTTGAACTCCTTTTTAGACAAGAAGTAGTAGTGGCTACCGTCCTTTTCATCCCCGCGCGGTGCACGGGTTGTGCAGGATACAGAATATTTCATCTTTGGAAATGCTTCGATCAACCGATTGCAAAGCGTGCTTTTTCCGGCACCGGAGGGTGCAGAAACCACAATCATCAACGGTCGCGCCAAGCGCGGAACCGCTGGCGGTTCCTGTATTAATTCGTTATTTGAATCTTCCACATTATCTTCCTCTGATCCTGCTCTATTCTATGTTCTGCACCTGTTCACGAATGCGTTCAAGCTCCGTCTTAAAGGTCACAACGAGGCGGGTAATCGCGACCTCGTTGGCCTTCGATCCAATCGTGTTGATTTCCCGAAAGAGCTCTTGGCACAGGAAATCCAGCGTGCGACCAACCGGTTCGCCCGAGCGCAAAAGCTTGCGCGCCTGCGACAGGTGACTCTTCAAACGGGTTAACTCCTCGCTAACGTCGCAACGGTCGGCAAAAATGGCCACTTCCTTCACGACCCGTTCATCGGAGGCCAGGTCGCTCAGCCCCGCATCCTCCAACCGCTGGAAAAGTTTTTCGCGATAACTGGCCACCACGGTATGCGCCAACTTGCGAATCTCCTTTTTCATTTCATCGAGCATGCCGAGCCGCGCGCGCAGATCCGTTTCCAGCGCCTTGCCTTCGGTCGAACGCATGCGGCCCAAGCCCCTCAGCGCCTTTTTCATAGCCTGTTCCAGCACGGAACCCACATGATCGGCATCCAGATTTTCCTGCTCAATATTGACCACGCCGGGAAACCGCGCAATGGATTCAGCCCCAAGATCATCCGTTAACTTAAGCTTCTTTGCGCTAGCCCGGAGCCCTTCAATATATTGGCTCGCCAGCTTGTGGTCGATCTTTACACGACCGGTCGATCCGTCTGCCGCTTCAACCCGGACGATGCCCGAGATGCGACCGCGCGAAAAATTATGGCGCACTAAGTTTTGCACCTGCGCATCGAGCGTAATCAAGTTGCGTGGCAGCGATACGTTAATGTCGAGTTGTTTTCGGTTAACGGAACTTAGCTCCACCGTAACGCGAATACCATCGGCCGATGCGATTCCTGTGCCGAATCCTGTCATGCTTTTCAGTGCCATATTAATCCTTTAATCCTGCAGCCTTATCGCACGGTACAACTTATTTATCCAATGCGTGGACCGCGTTGGTTTCCGATGAACCGCCCATAAGTTTCCCCTTGATCGCGTCACCATAAATACCAAAAACGAGCAATGTGCCGATGGCCACAATAAGAACCACAATCAAATATTCAACGATACCTATACCCGATTTTTTGTTTGGCATGCTTTTCATTTCACGTCTCCCAAGTCCGAGATTATATCCAGACAAACATAAAGGCCGCGATCATAAACCTTGGCGGTCACCCCTCGGCCTTCTTCGTTTTCCATTCGGCGATCTGCTGCACATCCTTATCACCTCGACCGGAAACATTGATAATCAGTAGATCCTCACTTGAAAATTTATCGGCATTGTTGATCATCCATGCAATCGCATGCGAGCTCTCGAGCGCGGGCAAAATGCCCTCCCACTGCGATAGCTTGTCGAACCCATCAACCGCCTGCTCATCTGTCACATAGGAATATTCGGCGCGGCCAAGATCGCGAAGTAAACTGTGCTCGGGTCCGACCGCAGCATAATCGAGCCCAGCGCTGATAGAATGCGTCAGCGCAATCTGGCCATCATCATCCTGCAAAACATAGGTTTTGGTGCCTTGCAGAATGCCAATCTTGTCTTCCGCAAAACGGGCTGCATGCATACCTCCTTCAATTCCGAAACCGCCCGCCTCAACGCCGATCATCCGGACGCCATCATCTTTGATGAACGGATGGAACAAACCAATGGCATTGCTACCGCCGCCCACGCAAGCAATGAGACCGGTGGGCAGGCGCCCTTCCGCCTTCAAAATCTGCTTGCGGGCTTCACGACCGATCACGCTCTGAAAATCGCGAACCATCATGGGGTATGGGTGCGCCCCAAGGGCCGAACCGAGAATATAGTGTGTACTCCGAATATTCGTGACCCAGTCGCGCATGGCTTCATTTACCGCTTCTTTCAACGTCTGCTGGCCCACCGTAACCGGGACCACCGAAGCCCCTAGGCTTTCCATCCGAAAGACATTGAGTGCCTGACGCTCCATATCAACCTTGCCCATATAGATGACGCACTCCATGCCGAACATGGCACAAACCGTCGCAGTTGCCACGCCATGCTGTCCCGCCCCGGTTTCAGCAATAATGCGCTTTTTCCCCATCCGCTTTGCTAACAGGATTTGTCCCATGGAATTATTGATCTTATGCGCACCCGTATGGCAAAGATCCTCGCGCTTCAGATAGATTTTTGCCGTGCCCAGTTGTTTCGTCATGCGCTCCGCAAAATAAAGCGGTGTCGGGCGTCCCACATATTCGCGGAGATAATACTGCAGTTCTTCCTTGAACGCTGGGTCTTTGCGCACTTCTTTGTAGACACGTGTCAGCTCATTCAACGGTTCCATGAGCGTCTCAGGAACAAACATGCCTCCATATGTTCCAAAGTGGCCATGTGAATCGGGTTGGGTTGGTTTCATCGTATAAAATCCTTTGCAAAAACGAGCCCGGATAATGTTCTCCTGCGCCCGGCAATTCAAGGCTAATCAAAGTCCCCTCTCAGCCCTTTATCCTTGCCAACCACACCCAATAACATCTAAATACCACGATCGTTTAATTTAGATGTTATCATGAATTGGAAATCATTTCACCACCCTGACTGGTCGCTTCCTGTGGTGAAGCGCAGATTAACCGAGGAATGGATTGATCTCATGAAGGATGTCGGCGAAGTGCTCGCCACAAACGGGCGCTCAATGATATGGAATAAATCCTATCCCAGCCAAACGGCCTATAATATGGCAATGTCACGTATGCGTAAAGCTGGACTCATTGTTCGGTCCAATACCGCAGGAAAACTCCCCTGCCTACGATTGACTACTGAAGCTCAAAATCGTCTTCCGGCCTATCATCGGCCGGAAGAGCTGTGGAACTCTAAATGGAACGGTATTTGGTACATGTTGATTTTCGATGTGCCAGAAAAGGAACGTCACTACCGCGACACGCTTCGTGGCTTCCTGAAACGCCTTCGCATGGGTTGCCTGCAAAAAAGCGTGTGGATTACGCCGCGCGACATACGACCCGAATATGACAGTCTGGAGCAAGCGGCAAATGTGCATGCAGTTTCCTATCTGCTGGAATCACGCACAGTTCTTCATCAGGATACCGCTGAAATCGTGGATGAATCATGGAACTTTGATTGGCTGATTGAATTGCAGGAACGCTACATATCCGTGTTTAAAAAAAACCTCAAACAACTGAAGAACGGCAATAACACGGCAGAGTACGTAATGGATCTTCTTTATGCCGAGGCCGAAGCCTATATCCAATGCATGCGGAGGGACCCCTTGTTACCCAATGAGCTGCTCCCCCAGGCATATCAAGGGAAAGACGTTTTTTACCTTCATCGGAAAATCAGGAAATCGATCGCGGAAGCACTCCTTTGATAACATCTATCATACACGATAGTGGGCGTTGGGTGTTACGAGCTATCGGAAACCAACAACGCAAGCGCCTCCTCAAGACGAATTGGCCTCTGATCGGGTATTAAACCGCTGGCAAAGGCAGCCAAGCCAATGATTTCGGAAGCAGACACGCCCGCTTCGCGCATTTGGGTGACACTTTCGGAACGTTGCCGTTTGCTGAGCTTTTCGCCATGTTCATCGCAAACCAACGCATGATGAAGATAGCGAGGAGGCTCTTCGCCCAGCGCCTTGAACAACACAATCTGCCGTCCCGTACTGGAGAGAATATCCTCCCCGCGAATCACAAGGTCGACGCCATGACGGATATCATCGCATACGCAACAAAACTGGTAGGTCCACTGACCTTGCCGATCGCGCAACGAAAAATCACCGCATTGCCCCATAGGGGCTTGATGGCATTCCCCCAACGAAATATCGCAAAAGGAAACCGCTCCCGCCGGCAGGCGGAAACGGACCGTGTTGCCCTCGAGTGGAAGGTTCTTATTTTCACAGGTTCCCGGATAACACAGTTCGCCCTGTCCATCCGATTGCTTTTTAAAGATTTCCCTACGACTACATTCACAGCCATACACAAAACCTTTTTTGTACAACTCTGCAAGCACCTCTTCGTAGACCCCGGAAGAATCGCTTTGGCGGTATAGCGAATACCTCGCGGTCTCTGCTGCCGAGATGCCGCAATCAGGGGTAAAGCCGAGCCATTCCATATCATCCAGAATGGCGCGTTCATATTCTGGGCGGCGGCGCGAAAGGTCGTGATCCTCGATTCGCGAAATCACTTTACCCCCCTTGGCGCGGGCAATTCCCCATACATAAAGCATGTGCAGCACATGCCCTAGATGCAGATAACCAGTCAGGCTTGGGGCAAACCGGGTCGTCACTCCTTCGGGAAGGGAACTGAGGTTCATAGCGCCCTGCAAGCAGCAATAAAGGCTTTGACCTTCCTGATGTCTTTTTTTCCGGGTTCAATCTCGACCCCCGAACTGACATCGACGCCCCAAGGGACAACGGTCTCAATGGCCGCAGCCACATTATCCGGTGTCAGGCCACCGGCAAGCAGGATTGGCGTTTCCATCGCATCGATCAGCTCGCGAGCCTGGTTCCAGTCGCAGGTCTGCCCGGTGCCTCCGATGGTTTCCGGATCGTAGGAATCCACCAGACAGCGATCAAAAACGAATCCGGTTCCGACCGATTCAAATTCATCGGGATTAAGCGCTCTCCAAAACTCCATGTCTTGGAATACTGAACGCTTGACGGTCCAATCATTGGAAATGCGATGAACCTGCACCACATCGAATCGGGCAGATTCAACGGCATGAACCAACTCGGATTCGGAGGGATCCACGAATACGCCAACGCGTTTAATGCCCCCAATCGTATCCCATTGACCAACGGTCTCCGGAGCAACATAGCGTTTCGATCGGGGCCACTGAATGAAGCCCACTGCGTCGGGCTTAAAAGCAGAAATCTGCTCGAGGTCACCCTCCGAGCAGATTCCACAAATTTTTACAAATACGCCCATCGGACTTATTCGGCAGCAACCTCTTCGGCTGCAGTCAGATCAATTTCAGCAATGTCTTCGGCAATTTCGGAAGCCGCTTCAATAGCCATCAGCTTGTTTTCTTCGCAGTCTTCAAAGAAGAGCGGATTCTGACCTTCCGCCCATACAATCTCGAGGTCATTGACACCAATAAACTCGAAACCATGGCGCACCTGCCGCGTCAGTGCATCGCGTTCGTCGTCTTCTTTGTAGACACCGCCGGAAGAGACCAGCAGAACAATGCTCTTAATCTTATGCAGCGGTTTAACCCCGTCTTCCTTGCTGATTGAGAAGGTCAGACCCGGGCAAAGCACCTGATCGATCCAAGCTTTCATGATGGCAGGAGTGCTATAGTTCCACATGGGCATGGTCAGCACGAGCACATCTGCGTTATTGAAGGCTTCGGCCTGCTTGGCGGCATAGTTCATGGCCATTTCCTCAACCTTCGCCGGCTCATAGGACTCGTCGAAAACCGGATACCAGACGCGCTTATAGAGCTCGTAGGAATAAAATGGAGGTTTTTCGTCGTAGAGGTCCACATTAACCAGCTCGACTTCCGGTTTAAGCTCAATCAATTTTCCAAAGAAAGCCGCAGCGAGCTGCTTGGAAACCGATTCCTCGGTTGGCTTCGGATTAGCGCATACGTGCAAAACATTCATTCTAACAACTCCTCATCTGTCGTCTATATTCACTCTAAATTATTTAAATCGAAATGGGTTTATAGCCTAATCGAGCCGAACGGTACAGCCATTAACCCCGAAAAGAGACTCACCCTTTCAATCATTTTGTTTTCGCAGGATTCCGCCCTCTTCCATCCAGCAAAAACCGGAGGGCATCAACCAGAGGCAGACTATTGGGCGGTGCCGAAGGTTACATTCTTAATGCCGGCTCCGGCGCAAACGTTCAACACATCGACCACACGTTCGTGCACGGCGTCATCTTCCGCCGCAATCGTGATCATGGCCTTGGTGTTGGAGAGTTTTGCAGCCTGCCGATAGCGAAGGAGGGTGTATTCAAGCCCGGGCAGATCGGACTTGTCTTCCGCTGCATAAATCTTGTTGTTGAGTATGATCTTTCCATCGGCCATTACTTCGATGATCTGCTCATCCGGCAATTCGATCTGGGTTGATACCGACACCGCACCCGGCAACGCCAACGTCAGATCTGCTTCCGTACGCTTGAGTGTGGAGCTGACCATAAAGTAGATCAAAAGCAGAAAGACCACATCAATCAACGGAGCAATCTGCAACTCGGTCTTTTCATTGAGGAGTTCATCCATCCAGGCTTTCATGATTAGTTCCCCGATTCAAACGTGGCAAAAATTACATTGGCCACGCCGCCTTCCGCACAGGAAGCCATGACTTCCCTTACGTGTTTATACTTGGCATAGCGATCAGCCCGCAGGTAGACCTCGGCATCCTTGTTGTCCGCAAGCAACTTGCGGACAACGGGTGTGATTTCCTCCACCGAGATCATTCTTAGATTCATAAAAATATCGACCTCTTCGCCGGTCATGTCCTGCGAACGGATAGTAATCATCTGCCGTCCGCGGGCACTCTCAGGCACCACAGACTTGGTGGCCACCGGAAGCTCAACCGGTGTCCGGTCCATCTTCGTCAGGTGCGATGCAACCATGAAGAAAATGAGCAGCAAGAAGACCATATCAATCATGGGAGCCATGTTGATATCGTCGTCACCGCCTTCAACTGGAATTTTAAATTTCACGGACAGCCTCCGGCCGGTCTATTTACCTTTAGCGTAGCGGAAAATATTCATAAAGTGGCCGACCAGACGCCCCATCGAAGACATGCTCTTGATGAAGCTGTTCTTGAAGATAAAGTAGGCAATCATGGCCGGAATAGCAATGATCAGACCGGCAGCCGTTGTAATCAGAGCCTCGCCGATGTTCCCCGCAAGCTCTTCCGGATTTCCCATGCCGCCGGACGCGATGGTCTGGAAGGCCTTGATCATACCGGAAACCGTACCCAGCAATCCCAGCATGGGAGAGGTTCCGCCAATGATGGAGAGATAGTTAATCGGCTTCATGAAGAGGACCATTTGCTCGTTGCCCGCCTCTTCGATGGCTTCCATCACATGGGGAGCATCATATTCATGTTCCTCGGAAATACGCTCCATTCCGGCATCGAGTACGGCCGTCAGCAGGCAGTCATGCTCGGCACACAGGGAGCGAACCCCAGCCACATCACGATTGCGCATCAACGACTCAATATCTGCCTTCAAATCCGCCCGTAGCATGTTTTTTTCGCGCAGCATGATACTGTTGCGAATGACAAAATAGAGGGTGGCCATTGAGAAGAAACCCAAGGGATACATTGCCCACCCCCCCTGCTTGATCAATGCGCCGAAAGTAATCGATTCACCCACATCTACAGCCTCGCTGGCCGGTGCAACGGCTGCGTCCTGTGCCAATGTCGTGGCGATCGGCAATACCATTGCGACCAACAACACCAGCATGGCCATCAAACCAAAATATCTTTTTTTCATCTTAACTACCCTCCACGTTTTCCGTTTACTTCCCGTTTAATCTTTTCCCCCAGCTTGCTCCATTGCGTGCCGGGATAGGCCATTATCAATTCGTCTGCAACAACTTCGGCCTTTTCGGAGTGGCCGGAGTCTTGATAGATGCGAGCTTCGAGCAGCGTGGCAGGCGGAAGCCATTCGGCGTCGCGACTATGAAAAGCAAGAATTTTTGCAACGTGCTGCATGGCCTGCCGATAGTCGCCGCTCTTTAGCGCCAGCTGGCCGCGGTAATATTCCGTCATCGGCACTGAAACCTTTTCTGGATCGACCACATTGGAAAACATGACTTTGGCATCTTCGAGTTTTTCCTGATCAAGAAGCAGCAGTGCATAGTAAAGGCTGGAAGCATCGACATACGCCTGATTGCCGGACTTTCGGAGCTGCCGGATCGTCTCCGCCGCTGCGGCATAGTTGCGGTTCCAATATTGCACGCGAAGCTGCCAGATCAGATAGTCGCCCAGATTGCCCGGCAAATAACTGTATTGGATCACCGGGTCGACATACTGACTGAGCAACGCTTCGAGCGACCGGTGGTCGCCGGAGCGGAACTTGTCTTCGCACATCTTCAGACTAAGTCCGACAAATCGAAACTCTACCGCTTTCACCATGGAGAGCGAAGTCGAAGCCTGCCCCGTTTCCGAATAGAGCTGCCCCCCACGAATATTTAGCTTTTGTACCACGAAAGAGTTGCCCGAGTTGAGTATAACCTTCGCTGCATACTGGGCATTCGAGACCACGGCAAACCCACACACGACCAACAGAATAGATGATATTTTTCCTAACGGATTCATAATGTTTCTCCCGCCGGAGCCAATTCCTGTAGACGTTTACGAGCCGTTTTCCCATCGGGTGTGGCCGCCACCTTTTCATTCTTCAGCATTTCCCGATATGTATTAATGATTTCTTCACCCCGGCCACCCAGCAGTTCCAGACACTTAATACTTTTTGCATAGGCGGGGGCAACCCATTGGGTGTAATCCTCGTAAAGCACATAGATGCGCTGGAAGTAGGCATAGGCTTCTTCGACCTCGCCAAGCTCCAACTTGCAGATCCCGCTGCAATAGAGCGCTTCCGGGGTGAGTGGACCCCGCCACTCGCGAATGGCCAGCACTTCTTTATAGGCTTCAAGGGCCAGATCGTACTTTTTCTGCATACGGTAGACATCCCCGCGGCGCTTCCGTGCCCAGCCGACCGACTTGCTGTAGCCAAACTTCATGAGAATTTCCTCGGACAGTGCGAGGGCATCGTCATAACTTCCGTCGCCCACAAGCGCATCCAGGTTGGCATTCATCATATAAAGCATGTTATTGGAAATTTCGAAGGTGGACATGAAGCGGTTGTATGCCGCGTGTACGAGTTCATAATCCTTCCGGGCCACGCCTTCGCGAGCGATCAACACGAGTGTACCCGACCCCGCCGCCGGAACATTCCGCTCCTGAACAACTTCATCCACGTAAAAGGAGCGAGCATCATCTTTGTATATACGTGCAAACACGGTCAGGTAGTGCAGTTCCAGTGTCTTTTGACGGCTTTCCACGGCTGCATTTAGACGGGCATCGAGCTTGTCGGTGATAACCGAGCGATACGCCACCCAGTCTTCACCTGTATAATCATTGATTACCTCGTTGAGAATCAGATCGATCCCTGCCAGATCGGCATCGTTTCCAAAGGCATCCACTGTAGTGAAGTAGGCGTCCAGCGCGCGCGGATATTCATCCAGCGCCTTGTAGGCTTTGCCCTTCCAATTGGCGGCATTGGAAAAGTCTCCTTTTGCGCCCCACTTCTTCAGGTAACCATCCATCAGTCCAACTATATCCAAAAATCTTTTGTCCAGCTCCAGCACCTTCGCCGCCTGGAACAGCGGATAGTTTATCTGGGCCATGTTGAGCGCCTTTTCACGCGCCAGTTTGTAGAAATCGAGGGCAACCTGCAGGTCGCCCTCTGCCGCACGCAGATCGCCGAGCATGGCATACGCCTCCGAGAGCAAGTGGCTTTCGGGATACTTTTCCACAAATGCGTTGAAGGTGGCTTCGGACTCTACAAACTGCTCGGCACCGTATTGGGCAATGCCCATCCGGTAGGAGGCGTCTTCCTCGTAAAAGTGCGGATCATACTTCGGATTGGAAAGATAGGCACTGAAAGCGGTGACGGCTTCGGTGTAGCGGCCCAGGAATAGTTTCGCCATCGAGCGCCAATACTCGGCCGACTCATAGTAGCGGCTGTCCGGCCAGTTCTTGAGCACCTCTTCGAACGCTGCGAGGGCTTCCGCATAATCAAACTGCATAAAGCGGATGTAGCCCATCAAGTATTTCACCTGATCGATATGTTTGTGGTTCGGAGAAATCTCCAGTCCTTTCCGGCCAATGTCATAGGCGAGATCAAACTGATTCTGCTGCATGTGGACCTGCATCAGGTTGAGCGTCACATCATCTATATATTCACCTTGAGGCATCTGCTCAACATACTCATAGCCCTCGGTAATCGCCTGAGCCCACTCGCTTTCATCGAGCATTACGGCGAACGCGGAGAAACGCGCTTGATCGGCCAACGGGCTGGTGGGCGTTTCGCGATAGATGCGCTGATAGATGGCATGCGCCGGCCAGTTGCGGCCCAGATCATTATAACACTGAGCCATGCGCAGGGTCACATCCATATCATAATCCGGAAGCTCCGTGAGGACCTGATAGTTCTTTTGCAGCCGCTCAAGTATCTGCTGTTGCTTAACCTGCTGATCCTTAAACTCGAAAAGCGATTGGGATCCTCCAGCCACGAACGGTTTCATGTTGTGCTTCAGGTCGCGTATGCGGTTTTCATAATGCGCAACCAACTCCTCTTTCAGCAACACAAGCCGGTAGAGCAGCAGGGCCTTCTGAAATTCGCCGGCATTATAGTGGGCATCACCAGCCTCCAACAGCGCCAGGTTCAGCCCCACATCATGGCGCGCGGTCATATCGCAATGAGGGAGAAACTTAAACAGATTGGCAAAATCATTTACCCGCACATAGCAGGTCACGAGCATGACGGCCGTGCCGGCGCGCACGGTATCTTTCCGTGCGGACCGGAAAAGCGAGATCAACGGTGGAATGGCAGCACTCCATTTTTCCTGCTGATAACGGGCCTCCGCCAGCAATTGATTGGCGGCAAGTTTCAAATCCTCAGCCAAGCGGCGGTTTTCCAGCACCATGGCCACCTGCGTTTCAACATCCGCCCATTTTTGCTGCAAGGTCAAACATTGCGCCGCCAGCACCCGGCCGGAATCATTCTGGGGATCGTCGGGAAATTCGTCGGCAAACTCGATAAAGCTTTTGGCGGCGCGGGCATATTCGCCCAGTTTCATCCGGCAATGCGCCAATTGGTATGTGCTGAAGGCCAGCGTTTGGCGTGCCTTGCGATCTTCGTCGCCTTCAAGCCGCTGAACAACCTCTTCAAGAAACGGTTCCGCCTCCGCAATCTGCTCGTTTTTAAGGAGCTCCTTAATGGTTTCAAGCAACACACTGGTGGCCTCGGAAGCCGGGTCCAACTTGGCCAGCTGACTCTCCGTTACACCACGACCGAATACCGTTGCCAGAGGCACCCATAACAGAGTCACAAACAGTATAAAACGGACGCCTCTTCCCCATATATCGCGGATAATATTACACATAACGCTAAAACTGTACTTAAGGGAGGATAAGTCGGGAAGACTATTCTTTCCAAAAAAACAAAAAGTTAACCTTGCGTTTGCTCCGGCGGTTTGTTTAAAAACCACGCTCCCAATTGAACACGAGGATTTTAGCAATGAACAAAGAAATTCACCCGAAATATGAAGACGCAGTGATCCGTTGCGCCTGCGGTAACGAGATCGCAACCCGATCCACCGTCAAGGAAATGCACGTGAACACCTGCTCCAGTTGCCACCCGTTCTTTACAGGTAGCGCGAAACTCATCGATACGGAAGGCCGCGTCGACCGCTTCAAGAAGCGTTTCGCAGAAGGCACGTATTAGACAAACGGTTTCCCGGAAGGCCGGACCCGCGCAAGCCGGTTCGGCCTTTTTGCGTCTGTAGTCTTTGATTCCCTAAACGGTAAAATCCATGATCGATCACGCATATCTTGAACAGCTTCAGTCCAAGCTGGGTGTACTCGAAACGCGCATGTCGCAGCCCGAGGTCTCCGCCGACCCCAAGAAGATGCAGGATTGCATGCGCGAATACGCCCATCATAAGAAGTTGGCGGAATGTGCAAAAAACTTTTTGGCCCTGGCTGATTCAAAAGAAGAGAGCGAAGCCATTCTGGCCGACTCCTCTTCCGATGCCGAATTGCGCGAAATGGCCGAAATGGAATTGGCCGATATCAGGGAAAAGCTTCCGCAGGCCGAGCGCGAAATGATGATTTCCCTCATTCCGCCGGACCCGACCGACAGCCGAAACGTCATCATGGAAATTCGTGCCGGGACCGGCGGAAACGAAGCCGGCATCTTCTGCGGCGACCTCTACCGCATGTATACCCGCTACTTCGACGTCAAAGGCTGGAAACACAAAGTGCTCGACGTCAGCCCATCCGAATCCGGTGGCTACAAAGAGGTTTCCTTCTCCGTCGAAGGCGACGACGTTTATAAAGCCCTTAAACACGAAGGCGGCACCCACCGGGTGCAGCGCGTACCCGCCACGGAAACACAAGGCCGCGTGCACACCTCCGCCGCAACCGTTGCCGTTCTCGCGGAAGTGGAAGAAGTCGACATCGAAATCCGCACCGAAGACCTCCGCATCGACACCTACCGCGCACAGGGTGCCGGCGGACAGCACGTCAACACCACAGACTCAGCCATCCGTATCACCCATATCCCGACCGGCACCGTCGTACAATGCCAGGACGAACGTTCACAGCATAAGAACAAAGCCGCCGCCATGAAAATGCTGCGCGCCAGAATCTACGACACTCAACAACGGGAAAACGAAGCGGCCCAAGCCTCCGAGCGCAAATCCATGGTCGGCTCCGGCGACCGCTCCGAAAAGATCCGCACCTACAACTTTCCACAGAATCGCTTAACCGACCACCGCATCGGACTCACGCTCTACAAGCTCGACCGCGTCATGGAAGGCACCCTCGAGGAAATCCTCACCGCCCTCTACGAGCACGATGTCGAAGAACGCATCAAGCAGCAGATGGAAGCATAATTAAACACGAAGACTCCCCTTCGAGTCCTTTGTGCCTTGGTGTTTAAAATCTATTTAATCCAACCACTTCCACGGATTGGAGAGAATACGGATCTCCTTGCCCTGCCAATCGATAATTTTATCTTCGTGCAGACGCAAAATCAACCGCGACAGACTCTCGGGCGTGGTGCCGATGGCGGCGGCGATATCCTTTTTGGAGAGCGGCGTGTGAATGGTTTCTCTTTCTCCGTACTGGCTGCGCAGAAACGTAAACAGGCGATGCTCGACATCCTTCGTGGTCAACTCTTGTATCCGCTCAGCGAGATAGCGCTGCTTGGCCATTAACAGCGATATAAAATCGTTCCGGAATCCTTCTTCCGCCAACAGGCGGTGAATATCTTCACGAGGAAAGACGAGCACATCGGCATTCGTGACCGCGCGGGCAGATACCGGATAGCGCTCCTTTTCAAACAGCACGACCTCTGCAAAAACATCTCCGGGTTTAACCACGCGAATGACGACCTCTCGGCCATCTTCGGTATTTTTGTGCAACTGAATATTCCCATCCACCAGCATGAACATGCTGCGCCCTTTTTCCCCCTCGTGAAAGAGATAGTCGCGTTTCTTCACCTGCTTGAGGCTACAGATTTCTGACAGCTCGCTTCGGTGCTCCTCGCTCAAGCCTTTAAAAAAAGGGACCTCGTTGATATACCGCTCAATCTTCATAACGATCAATTGTGACCCCTCCGACTTTCAATTTCAAACCGGAACCATTCAAACTTCCCGTCCTGCTTATTCGTTAATTCTCGTTTCATTTTCCAACCCATTGGATATAGGATATTTTCAACATTGGAGAGTTTGATGTTTTTATTCCGGAAGCAGGAAAAAACCTGCATACAGATTCCACTGGAGCTGAAGGGCAAGCTGTTCGTCAGCCCAATGCCGTTCGGCCCGTATGACCCGGGCAATGCCCTGCTGAAGATCTACAAACAAAACCACATCGAGTTTGTCGTGATGCTGGTGACCGATTCCGAGTTGGAGAAAAAAGCCAAACGTGATGTGCTCGCCATTTACAAGCAAAACAACATTGAGCCGATCCGCTTCCCGATTGCCGACTATACCAGCCCCGAACTGCACGCCTTTTCGAAAGTCGTCGACCGGATTTCCGGCTATCTGCGCGCCGGAGCCAACGTGGCGGTGCACTGCAATGCCGGAGTGGGGCGTACCGGCGTGATGACCTGCGCCATCGTCCGCGACATTACAGGCCAATCCACCGGGGAGGCCATCGAATATGTCCGGCAGCGCATGCAAACGAACATGACCGATGAGCAGATGCGTCTGGTTGACCGGTTTGTTCCACTTACCGAGCGCCTCGCTTCATCCCCCAAGAATCAAAAATAAGTGATGTCCGGCTTGTACGCCGGGCAAAAAAGCGGCAACGTCGAGCCCTTTCAATAACAATAAAGGAGTATCGTTATGGCATCCGCAGCAGCACGACATATTTTAGTGGCCACCGAAGCCGATTGTGAAGATCTGAAAAAGCAGATTGAAGACGGCGCTGATTTTGCAGAACTGGCAAAAGCTCATTCCAAATGCCCGTCAGGCGCAGAAGGCGGCGCACTTGGCACCTTCGGCCCCGGCCAGATGGTAAAGGAATTCGATGACGTGGTCTTCAGCGCGCCGGTCGGCGAAGTTCAGGGTCCGGTGAAGACCCAGTTTGGCTTCCACCTCGTGGAAGTGACCCACCGCACAGACTAAGGATAGTGTAGCCGGGGCGGGTCGCCGACCCCGGATCATGTGGAGCGGGATCACCGATCCCGCCTACAGCTACTTTTCCGGCGGCACCAGGCCAAACTTTCGATAGGCCAGCGCCGTGGCCACACGGCCCTGCGGTGTCCGCTGGAGATAGCCCTCCTGAATCAGGTAGGGCTCATACACCTCCTCGATCGTGTCGGCCTCTTCGCCGACCGAGACCGACATGGAGTTCAGGCCGACCGGGCCGCCACCAAACTTATCGATGATGCAGGAAAGAATGCGTTTATCCATCTCCTCCAGCCCGTCGCCGTCAATATCGAGCAGATTCAGCGCCTGATCCGCCAACTCACGGGTAATGCGGTTATCGGCCTTCACCTGTGCATAGTCGCGCGCACGACGTAGAAGATTGTTCGCAATACGTGGTGTTCCGCGGGAACGTGAAGCAATTTCAAGTGCCCCCTCTTCGTCGATCTCAACACCAAGGATCTGCGCCGAACGCTTAACAATCAGAGTCAGCGTTTGGGCATCATAGTAGTCGAGCCGGTTGACCAGGCCGAAGCGTGAGCGCATCGGAGCGGAAAGCATGCCGCTACGCGTGGTGGCCCCAATCAGGGTAAAGGGGGGGATATTCAACCGCACCGAGCGAGCGTTGGGACCCTGATCGATAATGATATCAATCACAAAGTCCTCCATCGCGGAATAGAGGTATTCCTCCACCGAGCGCTGCATGCGGTGGATTTCATCGATGAACAACACATCGCCGCGCTCCAGCCCCGTCAGCAGTCCCGCCAGATCGGCTGGCTTATCGATTACCGGACCGGAGGTGCACTTAATGTTTACATCCATCGCATTGGCGATGATGTAGGATAGCGTGGTTTTCCCCAGCCCCGGAGGCCCCGACAGCAATACATGGTCCAGCACATCGTCGCGCTGCCGTGCTGCCTCCACGAAAAGCTCCAGCCGCTCCCTGATTTTATCCTGTCCGGTAAAATCCTCAAAGCGCGATGGCCGCAGCTTTTGCTCAAACTCAATGTCGGGTGTAATGATGTCGTTGTTCATAGGTGGCCGTATAAAACTGTTTTTTGCGGACAGATTACAGGATTATTTCTTTTCAATATGCACCTCTCGCCCCAGCGAGGATGGCAAAAAGGGAAATTGGAGCGGGAGACGGGACTCGAACCCGCCACGTCCAGCTTGGGAAGCTGGCATTCTACCACTGAATTACTCCCGCTCTTGCATAGATAAAAGAAATTACCGGCAGTTTGCCGATTTTTCAATACCAATCCAGACGGTCATGGGTAGCGATAGCGAAAGTCTGCCCCACATACTTGAAAGCAATCGCCTCAAGCACGGTCTTCGCCCCACTCGGTTGAGGTATCGATTGGCTCTCGCCAGCTTGATTTTCCTGAAAGCAGAAGGTGCAGCAAACCGAATATGCCGAGCGGGATGATTCCGCCATAGAGCATGAGCCGGAGAAATCCGAAGTGGTACAGCGGGTCGGGCATGGCGCGGTAGCAGTTCCAAAAGATGAGCAGGCAGCAGAACCAAACCGTTGCAAAGTTGGGCAGTGCGTCGCCGGAGCGCATCCAGCAGAGTCCTTTCACCCGCTTGCAGGTAAACGGCGCAAACAGGTTGGACCCCATAAAACCCAACTGATCTTCCAGAATATGGACGGCGGATGCGCCGAAGGCCACCAGACCGGCCCGCCAGCCGGCAACGAGTACAACCGCACCGGCCAGGGCACCGGCAACCACCAGACTATGCGTCCAGTTGCGGTGCCACGGCAAAAAATGAACGGTTAACCGCCCGTCAGCATCTTTTTCAAGGCCGAAGGCGGGTCCGTCGAAAATATCGACGGTCGTAACGGCTTCGTAGGTTTTATTGATGGGAATAGAAAGTTTTTTGCAGCCTAAGGGCATATTTTTCGGAAGCGTTCCGGGCACAGGTATCTGCCCGGTTGTGACGATGGGCCCAAGTTGAACCTCGACCGCCTGCCGCTTCGTATCAAAACGGATTTTAAACTGGCGCCATTGGTCGGCCGACAGTTGCAGGGTGTTAACCTTCAGCCGGTATATGCCATCGTTCGTTAGCGCCGCATCCACCGCCTCAGCAAGCTGATCGGCCATGGCCTGCGGATCTGGATTAGATGGGTCGGGCGTGATGATTTGGTCATAGTGATAAAAGAAGCGATAGAACTTAAAGTCGATGGTGTCGGGCAAAAGGCCGAAAATCGCACCGAGAATAAAATAGGAAGGATTGCCGTTGAGTGCGGCATCAACCGTCCATGGACAGCAGGAAGCCAGCGCCACACCGGAGATAAAATGGGATATACCTTTCATTACATGAACGCCTCATCTGACTATCCGGAGAAAATGCCGAAAAATAAGCCTTTTCGCCAGCAATAAAAAGCAGGGTATGTTTGTCTTTATTTCACGGACACAAATTGGGAACATCTGTTTGCAACTATGGAAAAGCCATTCGCATTTAAAAGGGGTATGACGCTCATTGAGGTTCTCATTGCCCTGGTCATCCTGAGCGTCGGGGTATCATCCATGATGATGGCCATGGCGCGTTGCCTCTCCGTTGTGCGCACGGCGCGCAACCGGGAAGTCGCCCGTGCACTGATCCGCCGGGTCGACGTTGAAAACCCGATCGACAAGAAAACTATTGAGGAATCCGCTGATTCCGGTGATTTTGAAGATACGGAAGGTTATCTCTGGAATCGGGAAATTTTGATGGTCGATGAAGAGGAACGACCGGGACTGTTTTTGGTCACAACCCGGGTTCAATGGTCGGAACGCGGCCGCGATACCTTTGAAGAAGTCCTTTCCTACAAGTATGCGCCCAATGCCGAAAGCGTGACGAAAGAGTTTTAAAACGTGAAACGTGAGACTGAAAACCAGAACCTGAGAGATCGCTGCGGCTTCACCCTGCTGGAGCTGATGGTGGCGATGGTGCTCCTGACGATTGCAATGTCGATTGCCTTCGAGGCGTTCACCGCCACCATCCGCGGCTGGAAGCGGGGAACCGAAGTGGTCGAGGGCATCAAGCATGGTGACTTTGCAATGGCGCAGCTGGCCGCCGCGATCAACTCAACGATCTACTTTTTCAATCCGCGCAAAAATTATGCCTTCGAAATCGAGAAGGATACCACAAGGGGGCTTCCAACCGACTCCATCAGCTTTGTGACCGCCAGCAGCGCATTTATGCCTGCCGGATCGCCCTTTGAAAAAGGGCCTCATCGGCTTAGAATCTTTATCGATGATGACGACTATGGCGACCCCGCCTTGTTTGCATCCGCCATGCCCGCCGTCGCCAACGACGACGAAGTGGAGGAAGAGTACGACGAAGAGCCGCTGCTGGTGACCCGATCCGTACAGGGTCTGGAAATTCTCATCTGGGATGAGGAGACGGAAGATTGGACCGATGATTGGGAAAAAGAGAATGCCGTTCCCGAGCGAGTCCTTCTTCGTGTTTTTGTGGCATCGGAAGACCCGGATGAAGAGCCGATGGAGTTTGTTCGTGTACTGGATATTCCCGTGGCCCCCTCGCAGGAAGCCAAGCTCACAGGCCCAAGCGGCGGAGCAAATCAGAGCGGCGCTTCCGCTAATCGGGGCGGTGGAGCAGGCGGATCCGGAAGGACTGGCGGATCCGGAAGGACTGGCGGATCCGGAAAGACTGGCAGATCCGGAGGGGCTGGCAGATCCGGAGGGGCCGGCGGAACCCCGCCCCTGGGGGGCGGCAGGTAAAATTCCATGACAACACGAAGAACCATCTTCAAATCCAAAGAAGGGGCCGCTCTACTGGTGGCGCTTTGGGTGCTGATTATTCTTTCGCTGATCGTGGGTTCGTTCGCCTTCGAAGTTAAGCTGGAATCCATGCTGGTTTCGTACAAGCGCAAGAAGTTCCACGCCGAGATGCTCGCACATTCTGGAATTGAATATGCCCAGGCGCTCCTGGATAAGCAAAACGAGGCAAAGGAGCTTGAAATTGAAGATATGGACGAGGACAAGGATGGCTTTATGCAAGCCGCGCTGTACATTAAACGCGGCCTCTCCACCACCTCGGAAATCCAAATGGGCGACGGCTCCTTTTCCGTTACGATCGAATCGGCCGAAGCCGGGCGCAACGTCAACCTGCTTACACGCGAGCAATGGCTCGATATCTTTGAATTCGCAAATGTGCCCTCTACGGAGTGGGATACGATGATCGACTGCCTCGAAGACTGGAAAGACGAGGGCGACCTCCATCAGTTGAATGGCGCGGAATCCGACGACCCTTTTTATGAAGAACAAGGATACCCTGTTAAAAACGGGCCACTTGACAGCGTTGAGGAATTGCTGCTGGTCAAAGGATGGGGACCGGACATTCTCTACGGCAAGGCCGCTGATGAAGACAGCGATGAAATATACGGAATTGGCGACCTCCTTTCGGTCTGGGGCGATGGAAAAGTCAACTTGAATACGGCGAGTACCAACCTGATGCTGAGCTATGCAGAATACGAGGACTGGGAGCTCGAAGGCGTGCTTGATGCACGATTGGGGCTCGACGGACAAGGAGGGACCCTTGATGATGGAATCAAGAATCTGGCCGATGTCGGAGCTGATCCCAACAAATTTAAATTGCAAAGTAATTATGTGAAGGTAACTTCTGTGGGTGACATATTCGGCACCCAATACCAAATCGAGTGTATCTTTCTGCTAAGGCAAAAAGACTCCTTGGTGGTCTATTGGAACGAGGGACCGGTCAAAAAAGATGCAAATACGCGATAAGATCATCACAGCAGCCTGCCGCACAGCTAAGGGCATTGAATGGACCTGCTTGAAAATCAAGCAGGATGAAAGCACTGAGCTTGTCCATCAGGGCGAGCTCCCCTTAATCCATCATGAAGGTGAAGGCGAGCAACTCGACCTGAAACAACTTCCCGAAGAGATAGCGGAAAAACTGGAGGGGGTCATTACACTTTCGTTGCGCACTTCCGAACTCCTGATGCGCACCATGGAATTCCCGACCCCCGACCCGTCCGAGATTGCCGAGATGGTGGGGTTCCAGATCGACAAAGTGTCCCCCTTCCCCACCGATCAGCTGGCCATATCCCACGAAATCCTAAACCAGACCGACGAATCCGCCTGGGTATTGATGGCGGCCGCAAAACGGAGTTGCATCGACGAAATCGGCGAAGCCTTTGAAAAGAGGGGCGTAAACATACACAGCATCGATGCGCGCGTACTCGGCTGGCTGCAGCTGCTGAATGAGCAGGAGCTCATTGCCAACGAAGGCTGCGAAATCTTGATCATCGACGATCAGATTGAAGTGACCCTGGCCGTACTGCTGACCGGGCAACCCATTGCCTTCCGCTCGTTGCATGCCGATTTTGATGCACCGAACATATTGGACGAACTAACCACCGAACTCAGCTATACGCTGATGATGCTCGATGCAGAATATGACCTGCCCGCACCCGCCTCCATCCAGCTTTGGAACGGCGGAACCGATTCTGCATCATTATGCGACGAGTTGGCAAAAAAAACAGGGCTCGAGATCCTTCATCATGATCTAACGACCCTCCCGCCGCTTTCCGAAGGGATTGTCCGCCGTTCGCTGGCCGGTGAGTTCCACATTGAATTGATTCCTAGCGAATGGATTGAGCTTCAAAAACGAAAGGCGCTTCAGCGACGGTTTTTCCGGACCACAGGAATAATTGCTACCGTCTGGCTCGTCGTTCTAATTACCTTCTTCAGCATCTACAAAGTACGCGCCACCCGATTGGCCAACACACAGGAACGCGCCAATCAAATTGCCCCGCTTGCCAACAAGGCGCTTGAAAACCGGGACAAGCTCAAGGCTCTCAAGGCCTACACCGACCGCACCGATTCCTCGCTCGAATGCCTGCGCGAGATCACGCAGTTGCTTCCAATCGGCGACATTGAACTGGTCTCCTTCAAATATATCAAAGGCAAAGGAGTAACCCTGCGTGGCACGGCCAGCGACGATGACATTGTAGGCAACTTTTTCATCACCCTGAGCGACTCTCCATTGTTTGAACGACTAAAAGACGAGTCGAGAACCACAAAGACGACTAAAGGCTCCCGGCGCACTATTTTTTCCGTCACCCTCGTCCTGCCCTCGGAGAAGGAAACCAAATGAAGATTTCTCAACGGGAAATGATCCTCGGCGTTGCAACGATTGGCTGCCTGCTCATTGGCACCACCTGGTATCTCGTCGACCGCAAGACGGATGAATGGAAAGCCATGCAAACCGAGATTGAAAACCTCGAACAGCAAATCAGACTGCACGAAACCGCCATCAAGCGTCAGGACAGCTGGAAGGGCGAACTTGACGCGCTACAGAAAGAACTTCGGGTATTCGGCACCAAACAGCGTTCCGTGTCTCCGGAGCTGATGAAAACGATCAAATCCATTTCGCACAAACACGGCCTTGATATCACCCGAAGCCAACCCTTTAACGAGAAACCGACCGGAGATCTTTTTGAGTTGGGCATTAACTGCACATGGGAAGGCAAGCTCAAAGCCATGGTTGGCTTTCTCGCCGATCTGCAACAACAGGGCGTCCGCTACGACGTCCGCACCCTCAACGTGCAACCGGTCGGGAAAAACACGGGCAAGCTCAAAGGCAACATGGTTATCCACTGCGCCTATACCCGCAAGGCCTCGGCCAACAAGAAAAAAAAATAATCCTCGCACATGAACATTGAATCGATTCCTACCGGGGCCTTTGAGGAAATCTGCTACCTCGTCTGGAACACAGAAAAGCAGGCCATCGTCTTTGATCCGGGCTACGACGCCGACAGGATCAGCCAAGTACTGACCGAGAACGGCCTGAGCGTCTCCGCCTATATCTGTACGCACGGGCACGCCGACCATATTAATGCGCTGGCGCAACTGCATGTAAAACACCCCGCCCCCATTGCTATGCACTCGAAGGATTTGAAGTGGGCTTTTGACCGCCGAAACCAGATTGCACCCTACTATCCGGTCCCCAAACGTCCCGGCAGCGCCCCGATCCTTCCACTGGAAACGGAAAAGGACTGGAATTTTGCCGACATGCATTTTCAATGTTTGGAAACCCCGGGCCACACCCCCGGTTCGTGCTGTCTGCTTTTCCCCGAATCCGGAATCATGGTTTCCGGCGACACGCTTTTCAAGGGGTCGTGTGGCCGGACCGACCTGCCCGGCGGAGATGCGCGCCAGCTCAAGGAATCGCTCAACAAGCTTAAACAGCTACCCGATGAAATCCGCGTTTATCCGGGACATGGCCCCGACACCACCATTGGCATCGAACGCATCACCAATTTTTTCATGCAGTAGCGTTAGCGCGGCAGTTTGATATCGCGGCGAATATAGGTTGGAACATCCAGATCCTGATTTTCGTGAATCGTGGGATCGAGGTGGGTAAACCGGCCTTTCCCTGTAGCTTCAAGAGGAAGCTCCCCTTGCTCTTGCGACAGTCTACGGCTGAACGTCAGTCCCATCTGCCGGTTGGCACTGTCCACCAGCGGCTCCCGCCAGTGCTCGGCCACCAGCACCATGGCGGACAGGCATCCGTCAAACGACGGATCAACAGCTACCCCGAGCTGCACCCAGACTTCATCGGGAAGGTTCTCTTGAACCCGATTCATGATGGCCTCGATCTCGCTCAGCATCAGATCGTGCCCGCCGGTCAAACCAACAATAATACCCGCCGATTTCCCGAGGACCTTGCCGTTGTTGAGCAACCGATGCGAAAGCAGGCCCTCCGCCACGATCGCAGCCCGATCCGTTCCGGATCCTTCTGCGCTCGCGAAATGGCAAAAACCATCGCAGTTGCGAAGCATCGTATGGACCGAGGCAAAATCAAGACCGGAAATGCCCGTGGTCGACAGCAATCGCCACAGCGAAAAAATGCCGTCGGCCATCAGGTGATGGCTACGGGAAAAAGCCTGCTCTGCCGGAATATCCGTATCGGAACGCACCAACAGCATCTCGTTGGGGATACGGATGATGGCATCGGCATGTGTGCGGATCCGTTTCAGTGCTTCGTCAGCCACTTTTGCGGTTTTCTTGCCCTCAAAATTGAATGGGAGGGAGGCCATACAAAGCACCAAAGACCCCGCCTCGCGGGCCAGCCGGGTGATCACCGGAACCGCTCCCGATCCCGTCCCTCCGCCGAGTCCTGCCACGATCACCAACAGGTCAACATTGCGCAACAAGGTCCGAATACTGGACGAATCCTTCTCGATCGATTGCCGCCCCAGCTCAACATCACCGCCGGCACTCAAGCCATTGGTAACCGTATTACCCACATGGATAACCTGCCCCGCCGTCACGGTTTGAAGTACTTTCGAGTCCGTATCAACAACGACGGCACCCAGTCCGGAATTGCGCCGACACATGCTTTCAACCGCGCGTACACCGCTACTGCCAATCCCCATCAACAACATGCGCGGAACCGACAAAGGCGTTACATCGGAAGAAGTCTGTTCACGCATGGGGACCTCCCCAGAACAACTTTATAAGCTTATCCCGAAACCCGGGTTTTTCCTCGGTCGTTTGTAGCGAAGCGGCATAGCGAATGCATCCGATGTGCGCGGCATACAGCGGGCCTTCCTTTGCGGAGGGCAGCCCCTGAACATCGAATGGCTTTCCGTGTGCACAGGGAACATTAAAGATCTTCTGCCCCAGATCGCGTGTCCCGTTCAGGAACGATCCGCCACCCGTCAGCAATACGCCGGCCCCCAGCGGAACATTCGGGCAATGCCGGTCGACATGTTCCTTCACCAGCGAGAAAATTTCATCCATACGGGCATTAATGATGGTGTTCAGCGTTACGGCCCGCACCATCTTTCCGGAAAAGCCCTGCGAGGCCGCCGGAATCGAAATATTGTGATCGCGCTCCATCAGATTGGTCAGCGCACTGCCATCCTTCATCTTAACGTATTCCGCCTGGCTGGAAGGAATCTGCAGGCCCACGGCAATATCGTTGGTGACATGATCGCCACCTACCGCCAGCGACCCTGCGGTCTGAGCGAAACCATCGTGGTAGAGCACAAAGTCAGTTGTACCGCCACCAATATCAACCACCAGAACCCCGGAACGTTTCTGCTCATCGTTCGCAACCGCAATCGCAGAACACAAACCGCTGAAAGCGGCATCCGCACATTCAATAGGCGCGTCGTCGACGATTTTCCGGAAGTTATCTACCGTGCTGCGTTTGCCGTGAATGGTCAGCATATCCTGCCGCAACTCCTCGCCCGCCATGCCGACCGGACTGGTAATGTTCAACACATCGTCGACCTGGAAATATTGCTGTAGACTGTGCAACTTGATCCGGTTTTCCTGTAAAGCCACTTTTCGCGCCAGCTCAATCACCTCGTTCACATCGTCTTTGCCAATCTCCGAAGGCTGATTATCATCGGCATCGACCAGCTTGAGGATTCCGGTACTGGTCTTTCCTTCGGCTTGTCCGCCGGAGGTGACCAGGAAAATAGAATGAATGCTTTTGCGACGGTCCTCCTCCGCCTTCTTGATGGCGGCGCGAACACAGGATATTGCATTGTCGCGGTTGACGATCTCGCCCTTGCGGATTCCGCGCGACTGCGCCTCGCCAATGCCAATTACTGAAACAATGCCGTCCTCACGCAGCTCACCCACCACCACGCGAATCGCGCTCGTTCCAATTTCCAAAACTGCCGTTGCTTCGATCGCCATGTTTCCCCTGAGATCAATAATACGTCACGGGCACTTTGGCGGAATCGAGAGTGAGGTCAACTTCCTTTACACGATGCCCCTGCCCGTTGGCGATCTTGATGAGGCTCGCCAGTTTCTGAAGCTTGGGTTTGAGCGAAAACCGCGGCATGCGCACCCGGATTCCGCCCTGCAGCCGCATATCAATAAAATCAGAATATTTTACATCCAGGCTTTCGATCCGGACATAGTTGCGCAGATAGCCGGAGCTATCGCTTAAGGCAATGATTTTCAGCGCCGTTTCAACATCAGGATGGTCAACCGGAAGGCCTAGCCGCAAATCCAGCTCGAACCCTTTAATCAGCGGAAGGCTTTCCGCGCTTTGACGGGGAGGCAGCACATATCCATAGCGATCGGTCACAAAGGGGTAACGGCGCTTCATCCGACCGGAAATGCGAGCAACGGGTACGCGCTCCTTGACCTTGACGATAAGCGTGTTGGGAAGCTTGCGTTCCAGATAGACCGACTCGACAACCGGCACCTTGTCCAGACTCGATTCCACGTCCTCAAATGCAACCGCGAACAGGTTGGTGCCCTCTTTCAAGCCCGTGTATTCGCGAATACGGTCCTCCGTCAGCTTGCCGTCGCTAGCAATGACCAGGTGCTGGATTTCGAACCGAGAATTTTCGGTGTAAAGCTTGCGGCCAATCCAGTGGACCCCTTGCATAACCCCGAAAATGATGCCGCCAAACAACAGCAAGAGCATGAAAACAGTAAGGGCACGACGCACCAAGGCCGCTGATTCGTCTTTGCGCTTCTTTGCCTTAACATACTGAGGCTTTTTACGTTTTGTTGTCTTGGTCCGTTTGGCCATCCCCTACACCCTTAAAAGAATGGCGGAACTATAGATGAGCCCGTGCCATGATTCAACGCCCGCAAGCAACTAAAGTTTCAATTTGTTATCTACGTGTAACTTACACGAATAAATATCTCGATATATTTATAAAATTGGCCCCAATGTTGTCTCCTTAGGAACGCTTTAGCCACAAACCTCGGCCGCCTTCGCGAGCGCAGCCTTGACCTGTTCGGTGATGAGCCCCCACTGCTTATCCGCAATCTGCTGCTTGGTTGCCAACCATGATCCACCAATCGCACTTACAATCGGCATCGACAAATAGTCATTCATATTGGCGAGATTCAGCCCGCCGGTCGGGCAAAACCGAACCCCGAACGATGCATAGGGTGCGCCCAGGTTCTTTAGCATATTCACGCCACCTGCCGCACCGGCCGGGAAAAACTTGAGCATCCGGCAGCCCAGCGCCAACCCCTGTTCGATTTCCGACGGGGTCATGATGCCCGGAATGAAGAGCGTGTCGTTTTGCTGGAAGAACCGCACGGTATCGGGATTCAGTCCCGGCGCCAGACCAAAGCCGACGCCGGTATCGATGCACATTTTCGCCTGATCGGGTGTCACCACCGTGCCGGCCCCCAGCAACATATCCGGGAAGGCCTTCTTAATGCGCGCCAGTGCTTCGGGTGCCGCCGCTGTGCGGCAGGTTACTTCGATGACATCCATCCCGCCTTCCAGCAGGGCTTCCGCCAAGGGTTCCGCATCGTTGGCATCGTCGATGACAATCACCGGGATCACCGGCCGTTTCAAAAGTTCATTCAACATAAAATCAACTCCGTTGAATTGTTCCATCATTAACGGTCCACGCGTGCGCCCGCACCCGCAACCACCTTTTCAACTTCCGCAAGCGAAGCCATCGTGGTATCGCCCGGCGTGGTCATAGCCAGCGCACCGTGCGCGGCGCCGTATTCAATAGCCTTGGCTGGATCGCCCAGCTCCATCAGACCATAGATAAAGCCGGAGGCAAAGCTGTCTCCCCCACCGACACGGTCCATGATTTCCAGCTCCGGGCGATGCGTGGCGGTGTAGAACCTGCCGTCGACCCAGCACATGGCGCCCCAATCGTTGACCGTCGCGGTTTTGACGCCGCGCATCGTGGTGGCGGTGGCCTTGAAGTTCGGAAACTCGGCCACGGCTTTTTCGATCATTTTCTGGAACGAGCCGACATCGAGATCGGTCAGGTTTTCGTCCGTACCCTCCACCTCAAAGCCGAGGCAGGCGGTAAAGTCCTCTTCGTTGCCAATCATCACATCGACATATTCTGCAATCTCGCGGTTGATCTCGCGACATTTCTCGAGCCCGCCAAAACCTTTCCAAAGCGATGGGCGGTAGTTGAGGTCGTACGAAACGATGGTTCCATATTTTTTGGCGGACCTGGCCGCCTCGATCACGACATCGCCGGTCGTTCCGGACAAGGCTGCAAAGATGCCGCCGGTGTGAAACCAGCGCACCCCGAGCGTACCGAAGATATATTCCCAATCGATATCTCCGGTCTTCAGGTGCGACGCCGCGGTGTTGCCGCGGTCGGAACAGCCGACTGCGCCACGGAGGCCAAAACCGCGCTCGGTAAAATTCATGCCGTTGCGTACAGTCCGACCGATGCCGTCATAGTCCATCCACTTGATCAGCGAGGGATCCACCCCGCCCTGCAGGATAAAGTCCTCCATCAACAGACCGACCTCGTTCCGGGCAACGGCGGTTGCAATGGCCGCGCGCTGGCCAAAGCAGCGGCGCAGGCCGCGCGCCACGTTGTATTCGCCGCCACCTTCCCAGGCGCGGAACTGGCGCGCTGTGCGGATGCGCCCTTCGCCGGGATCGAGGCGAAGCATGACTTCCCCCAACGACAGGATGTCATAGCGACAATCCTCCGCGGACTTAACCATCAATGATGCCATAAATCTAAACCCCTGTGTATGCGGAAAAACCACCATCAACCGGAACAATTACTCCGCTCACAAAGGCGGCGGCATCCGAAATCAGGTAATGGATGGTTCCGTAAACCTCTTCCTGCTCCCCAAACCGGCGGAACGGGGTCTTGTTGATGACCTGTTGGCCGCGTTCCGTGTATGATCCGTCTTCATTGATCAGCAAGGCACGATTCTGGTTTCCGATAAAGAAGCCCGGGGCCAGTGCGTTGACGCGAACAGCCGAACCATATTTCAGCGCCATTTCGGTCGCCATCCATCTTGTAAAGTTGTCGATTGCCGCCTTGGCGTTGGAATAACCGAGCACGCGGGTCAGCGCCTGTGTCGCCGACATCGACGAAAAGTTGACGACACAACCTGACTTCTGGGCCTTGAAGGCCTTGGCAAAGGTCATGGTCGGCATAACCGTCCCCTTCAGATTGAGATCCACGACCTTGCTGTAGTCATCGATCTTCAGATCGAACACATCCTGATCAGGGCCAATGGTGGCTCCGGGCATGTTGCCGCCTGCGCCGTTGATGAGGACATCGACGCGGCCGATCTCGCTCATGATTTTTTCATATACGCCATCCAGCGCCGCCTGGTCGAGCACGTTGCAGGCATAGCCACAGCACTTTTCAGAAATCTTCCTGGCCTCTTCAACGGTCTTATCGACCGCCTCTTGATGCAAATCCAAATAGATGACATACGCGCCTTGTTCCTGTAAATATTTTGCCGTTCCACCAGCCAGCACTCCAGCTGCTCCAGTAATGGCGATGACTTTTCCCGACAGATCAAACAACTTCATCTCTATACCTCCAAATAATTTTCCTCAAATGTTTGAGATAGACCTTTTATCCAAAATTATCAAGCTAAAACTTGCTTTTTATATCCCCAAAAACCATGATCTCAAAAGTTTGAGGAGACCCTAATGGCGGTAAACCAGAAACAGATTGCAGAAAAGCTGGGCGTATCCATTGCGCTGGTATCGCGCGTATTATCAGGAAAAGCGGCGGAAATCGGCATTGCGCCAGATACCATCGAGCGGGTCATGATAACCGCCGAAAAAATGGGATACGTGCCCAGTGCCGCCGCGCTAAGCCTCAAAGGGAAATCCACCCGTACCATCGGCGTAGTGGTTTACGACTTTAAAGACCCCTTCTTCGGAACGATGGTCCACCACCTGCAATCCCTCGCACACGACCATAGCTACACCCTGCTGCTGGTCGGGTTCCAGAACCGCGTCCCGAACGAACGAGACCTCCAGCCCTTATCCAAATTCAACCTTGATGGAATCATTGCCGTAGGCAGTGACCTGGCGGAGAGCTGGCCGGAAAATTTCAGTCATTTGCCCTGCGCCCGCATAGGCTATGGAAACGAAAATATCCAATCCCTCAAAGTCACCTCCGACGAACAGTCCGGGTATGCCCAGCTCGCCGAACACTTCCAGGCAAGCCACCTTCAAAAGGCCACCTTCCTTGGTGCCGACACGGCAATCCACCGCAAACGCAGCGAGATCTTCAAGAATGCCGCCCCCGAGCTGGAGATCTCAGTACACTTCGGTTCGAATCATGAACACACCTCTTTCGATATTGGCCGAAAGCTGACCCTGCAACTCCTCGAACAAGGCCGCCTGCATGCGCTGGTGTGCGGCAACGACCGGATTGCCATGGGGGCCATCCATGCCGCAAGCGATGCGAGCATTCGAATCCCCGAAGACCTGAAAGTCGTCGGGTACGACGACATCCCCGCCGCCGCCCAGTTCCTGCCGCCACTCACCTCGATCCGGCAGCCCATTGCAGAGATCGCGGAGAAAGTTTTTGAAGCCGTTGCCAACGGCGACTGCCCGAACGAAACCCATCTGTTGCCCCCGGAACTGATCATCCGAAACTCCGGTTAGAGCATTTTAAGAAATGTCGTATCCGCTTCGTTTATGTACTGGAGCCCGGGCGCTCGGCGAGCGCCCCTCCATCGAGGTGGCAATGGTTTTGTTTTAACGCCCGAATCAACCGTCCGGATTAGAAACGCGGTGCTGGAACAAAACGGTTACGGGGATTCCATTATGCCGCCGCCCATTGACTTCAAGCAGCACGGTCTTATTCGTTTTCGGCCCCGGGTTGGATCCCGAAATATTCGACCGCATTGTTATAGCAGATGTTTTCGACCATGGCTCCCAGCCGTTCCATATCGGCCGGGATTTCCCCGTTCTCCACATCGTTGCCGAGCAGGTTGCAGAGGATCCGACGGAAATATTCGTGCCGCGAGTAAGAGAGAAAGCTGCGCGAATCGGTTAGCATGCCGACAAAGCGGCTGAGCAACCCGAGCTGGGAGAGTGCATTCATCTGCTTTTCCATGCCATCCTTCTGATCGAGAAACCACCACCCCGAACCAAACTGCATTTTACCGGGGCACGAGCCATCCTGATAGTTACCGATCATCGTGGCCATCAGCTCGTTGTCGGCCGGATTAATGTTGTAGAGAATGGATTTGGCTAGCTGGTTGGAGCTGTCGAGACGATCCAGCAACCGGATCAGCCCCGGCCCCTGGCGATAGTCGGCAATCGAATCGAACCCCGTATCGGGGCCCAGCGCCTTGAACAGGCGGCTGTTGTTGTTGCGAAAGACGCCGACATGGAACTGCTGCGCCCAACCGCGCTTGTGGTTCATTTTTCCGGCTTCATAGAGGAACGCGGCAAGAAAGGCATCTGCGTCCTCGGCCGATACTGCCTTGCCCTTCATCACCTTCTTGAAGGTGGCGTCCAGTTCGGACTCCGACGCTTCCGCATCGGGCACATAGGCCACGCCGTGATCCGACAGGCGGCAACCAACGGAATGAAAATATTCATGCCGATTGTCGACCGCTTCGACCAGCGAGGAAAAATCCTTGATGCAGATACCGGAAACATTTTCCAGGGTTTGGATATATTCCCGATATGCCGCGGGGTCGGCCAGGTGGGCCGCCTTGTCGGGACGAAAGGTCGGCAGCACCTTGATCTCGAACCCTTCCTGCTGAAGATGCTTGTGATATTCAAGCGAGTCGACCGGATCGTCGGTGGTGCAGACCAGCTTGACATTCATTTTGCGCATCAGGTTTCGTGCCGAATATTCCGGCGTGCGCAGCAGTGCCGTACAGCGATCGAAGATCTCCTTTGCGGTGGCCGGACTGAGCAGTTCCTCGACCCCGAAGACGCGCTTCAACTCCAGATGCGTCCAGTGGTAGAGCGGGTTGCGTAGTGTCTGCGGCACGGTCTCCGCCCACTTTTCAAACTTGGCATACCCATCCTGTTCGCCGGTCACATATTCTTCGGCTACGCCGTTGGTCCGCATGGCGCGCCACTTGTAGTGGTCTCCACCCAGCCAGATCTCGCCGAGGTTGTCATACTGTTTGTCTTCGGCAATCTCCTGCGTCGGCAAATGGCAGTGGTAGTCATAGATCGGCATCTTCGCCGCATGGTTATGATAAAGTTTTTTGGCCGTCTTGGTCTGCAGCAGGAAATCGTCATCCATGAATTTTTTCATCATTCTTTCCTCGGTAGATTTCAGTTCCATTGGGTGTGGAAAAACTCGCCGCGCGGCCGGTCGGTACGCTCGTAGGTATGCGCCCCGAAATAGTCGCGCTGTGCCTGCAACAGGTTGGCCGAGCCCCGCGCTGTGCGGAAACCGTCATAGTACGAAAGCGCCGAGCTCATCGCCGGAGACGCGATACCCGCGCGCGTCATCCGCGCCACGGCATTGCGCCAGTGAACCTGAGCCTCGCCGACCGATTCAGAGATGAGAGGGTCGAGCAGCAGATTCGTTAAATCGGGATTCCGTTCGAAGGCTTCCTTGATTGTACGCAACAACGTCGACCGAATAATACACCCGCCCCGCCACAGTTGGGCCAAACCGGAAAGATCAATGTTCCAGTTGCGTTCTTTCGATACCTGCTGAATTAGTTGGAAGCCCTGCGCATAGGAAATGATCTTCGACCCATAAAGCGCCTCCTTTACCTCCGCAACAAAATCCTCCGGCTCAACATCGATGTGGGGTTTTGGCCCCGGCAACAGTGACGCGGCCATTTCGCGATCGCTCTTCAGCGCCGAAAGACAGCGGGCAAATACCGCCTCGCCAATCAACGGCAACGGCTCGCCGGCATCCAGTGCCGCAATCAGCGTCCACTTGCCGGTGCCCTTCTGCCCGGCGGCATCGAGAATGTAGTCAACCGGTTGTTCACCCCCTTCGGTCTCGAAGGCCAGAATATCCCGCGTGATTTCAATCAGGTAGGAATTCAGTTTTCCTTTGTTCCAGCGGCCAAACACCTCCGACATCGCAATGTTCGACATGCCGAGGCCATCGCGCATCACCTGATAGGTTTCGCAGGTCATCTGCATATCGCCATACTCAATGCCGTTGTGCACCATCTTTACAAAATGACCTGAGCCCCCCCGCCCGATCCATCCCACGCAGACATCGCCCTTGGCCGTACGTGCGGCAATCGCCTCGAAGATGGGCTGGATCAAATCCCACGCTCCGGCCGATCCTCCCGGCATCAGCGCTGGACCGTTGAGCGCGCCTTCTTCACCGCCGGACACACCGCAACCGACAAAGAGCAAGCCCTGTTCTTCGCAAAACTCAATACGTCGATCCGTATCCTGCCATTGCGAGTTTCCGCCATCAATCAGCACATCGCCGGGCTCCAGCAGCGGAGCCAGTTCGTTGAGCACGGAATCCACAGGCGACCCCGCCTTGATCATCATCATGATTTTGCGCGGTCGCTCAATCGACGCAACAAATTCCTTCAGGTCGCCCGCATGGACAAAGCCTTCCGTATACTGCCCGGCAAAACTATTGCGCAAGGATTCGTCCCAGTCGTAGCACGACACCCGAAACCCCTTCGAAACCATGTTGCGGGCAAGGTTGGACCCCATAACTCCCATGCCGATCATTCCAATATCTGTATTTTTCATTCGATTTCCTCTTTAAATATCGAGCCCTACCGGGCGAATTTTTCCTTGTAGGCCCAAAGGCCAAGGGCGGGGTTGCTGATATAGAAAATTTCTTCGCCGTCGGGCTGCGTATTAAAGCCATCCTTGAGCGTTTCCGGATTATAGCGCGCGGCCATTTCATCGTAAGATGCGGCCGCAAAACCAACCGAGCGCACTTCATCGAGTGTTACACCACCCTCGCCCGGGCAATACGTAATCTTAAAACGCCCTTCCGACGAACCGTGGATCAGGTGCGCCGCCGCACCCAGATTGCCGCCGAGCTCTTCGTCTTCCTCCACCGCCTTGAGCGTCGCGGGCGTTCCGCAATAGCCAAACTTGCGGATCAGGCGATCGATGGTCGGATCTTCGCCAAACTCCTTGAGCGCCGGGGCGAGCACGATCAATTCGCCATCATCCGCGATGGCCATGCGCGTGCGGTAGACCGACTTGTTGCCGAGCCACGTGCTCTGAAATTCGTGTGGATCGAGATAGACCACCACCTTCTTCGGCTCGCGATCGAGCAGGGTAATGTTCACCGCACGCGCCAGCTTGCAGGCCTCTTCGAACACAGCCACCTCGTCGCCGGCATAGAAGCCGCGCATGTGCATTTCACGGGAGTTGTAGTCCTGTTCCATTACGGTCAGGATGTAAGTGATCGGCAAATCGGACAGATATTCACCCACCGCATGGTTGAAGAGCCTGCGTACGGGCGAGTCGGTCTGCCCGAGAATATTTTCAATGCCAGCCACCGCGCCGAGAAAGTGCGACTTATTGATAATGTCCGATCCGCCGGCACCCACGACAATGTTTTTGGTGTAGTTGGCCATGCCGACCACCTCGTGCGGCACCACCTGCCCGACAGAGAGCATCAGATCATAGCCATCGAACAGCATCTTGTTGACTTCCACGCCCACGGTATAATCCACCTTCCCGCCGGAAAGTTCCGCGAGCATCTCCCCTTCGACCAATCCCTTCCGAACCACCTCATTGCGCCAGTCATGCACCTTAAATGCTTCGAGCGGAATCGAGTCGCCGAACATCATGCGCAGCTGCGCTTCGGTCATGGGATTGTGCGTTCCAAGGGTTGGAAGAATATCCACCTGCGTACCGGCCGCCGTGAGCTTTTCGTAAACCATCGCCGTAATCGGTCCCGCCATGGAATTCAGGCGGGTATGGTCCGGTGGAAGGATCAATACCTTCCGCAAAGGCTGGTCGGAGGTTTCCAGGGTTTGGAAAACCAATTCGCGTAATTCATCCTGCTGAATGGAAATATCTTCGCCAAATTTACTGATCATGTGGTCTCCAATGTAGACGAAGCATCTTGCTTCGTTGCCATGCAGCCGCAACGAAGCGGGAAGCATCGTCTACGCGATGTAGGTGGACGCGGAAGTATTGCCCCCGCGGCCTGTCCAGTTGGTGTGGTAGAATTCGCCGCGAGGTTTGTCGACGCGTTCGTAGGTGTGCGCACCGAAATAATCGCGCTGTGCCTGCAACAGGTTGGCCGGAAGGCGAGCCGCGCGGTAGCCGTCGAAATAAGCCAGCGCCGCACTGATGGCCGGCATCGGGATACCGAGTTCCACCGACTTCATGATGACGCGTCGCCAGGCCGCCTGCGCGTTTTCAACCGCATCCTTGAAAAACGGATCCAGCAGCAGGTTGACGAGATCGGGTTTCGTGTCGAATGCTTCCTTGATCTTGCCGAGGAAGACCGAGCGGATGATGCATCCACCCCGCCACATCAATGCAATCTCACCATTGTTGAGCGTCCATCCATATTCTTCGGCGGCGGCTCGCATGAGCTGGTACCCCTGAGCGTAGGAAACAATTTTCGAGGCATAGAGCGCCTGTTTGAGATCGTCGATCAGAGCGGCCTTGTCGCCATCGAAGGTGACCGACGGCCCCGTAAGCACCTTTGCGGCCTCGACACGTTCATTTTTCAGTGCGGAAAGACACCGGGCAAAAACGGCTTCGCCGATGAGGGTCAGCGGCTGGCCAAAATCCAGCGCGGAAACCGCAGTCCATTTTCCGGTACCCTTCTGTCCGGCGGTGTCGAGAATCTGATCGATGACCGCTTCCCCCACTTCGGTTTTGTAGCCGAGGATATCGCGGGTGATTTCGATGAGATAGGAATCGAGTTCGCTCTCGTTCCACTCCTTGAAGACGTCGTGCATCTGCTCATTGGAGAGCCCGAGCCCTTGCTTCATCATCTGGTAGGTTTCGCAGATCATCTGCATGTCGCCGTATTCAATGCCGTTGTGCACCATCTTCACAAAGTGGCCGGCACCGTTATCGCCGACCCATTCGCAGCAAGGTTCCCCTGCCTCGGTCTGGGCAGATATCTTCTGGAAAATCGGCTTCACGGACACCCATGCGCTGGACGATCCTCCCGGCATGATGGAGGGACCAAGCAATGCACCCTCTTCCCCTCCGGAAACACCGGTGCCGATGTAGAGCAACCCTTTGCTTTCAACATACTCCGCTCGGCGAATGGTATCGGGATAGTGGCTGTTGCCGCCATCGATGATGATATCGCCCTCTTCGAGGTGCGGAATGATCTTTTCGATGAAGTCGTCAACGGCCTGCCCGGCCTTAACCAGCATCATCACCTTGCGTGGGCGTTCGAGGTTGGCACACAGCTCTTCAATGCTATGACACCCAATAAAGTTTTTACCGGCACCGCGGCCGGCCATAAATTTGTCGACTTTTTCGACGGTGCGATTGAACACCGCCACGGTGAAGCCCTTGCTCTCCATGTTGAGCACAAGGTTTTCGCCCATCACGGCCAATCCAATCAGTCCAATATCTGCTTTCATATCATTTATCTCCATCAACGTTTAACTCTAGCGTTTCCGTTCCATATACTCCAGAGCTGGTCTTCATCGGCAGGCTGGGCGTAATCGGTCAACATCGTCGCCGCCAGCGCCCCGCTGGCCCAGCCAAACCGGGCGCACTGCTCGACATCCCACCCCTTTAGAATGCCGTAAAGCATCCCGCCGACAAACCCGTCCCCGCCGCCAATACGGTCGAGCACACCAATCTCGCGCGGCTTGATCACTTCCCACTCCTTGCCGTCCGTGACCAGCGCGCCCCACAGATGGCTGTTTGCCGAAACGACTTCCCGAAGGGTTGTCGCGAAATAACGAGCTTGGGGATAAGCGGCCTGAACCCGGCCGATCATCTCCTTGAAGCCGTCGATCTTCTCGTCCAGTCCCTGCCCTCCGGACTGCGGCCCCTGAATCCCCAGACAAAGCTGAAAGTCTTCCTCGTTACCAATCAGGATATCGGCGCGGGAGGCAATCTCGGCGAACGCTTCGGCGAGCTCTTCCTCCCGACCCTTCCAGAAACTGGCCCGGTGGTTGAGATCAAACGAAACCAGCGAACCGTTTTCTTTGGCAACACGGGCAATATCAAGACAAAAGCGGCTGGTCTTGGGTGATAGCGCGGCAATCAGTCCCGATAGATGAACAATTCCAACTCCTTCTTCCGCAAATATTCGCTCGAGATCAAAGTCATCCGCACACAGCTCCTGACCGACTTCACCGGCTCGATCGTTCTGAACCCTCGGACCGCGGGCTCCCCAGCCGCTGTCGGCCATATTGATCTGATGGCGATAGCCCCATGGGTTGTCCTGTTCAAACTCAGGCCCCTCAAAGTCCATGCGGCGGCTTTTGAGGTTATCCTTTATGAAGTGTGATACGGGGCTGTCCTTAACGAAGGCCGTCAGAACCTTGACCGGCATGCCCAGATACGAAGCAACACTAGCCACATTGCTTTCCGCGCTGGTGGCCTGCATTTTGAAGGTATCGCTGCAATGGAAGGGCTGCGAATCCACCGGTGTCAGCCGAACCCCCATGCTGGTTGCAACAAGCAGTGAATACTTTTTTGATGCTGTTTCAGTCATATTTCCTCCATAAACGGCTTATTTCGGGCCGGCGGCTGATCTTCCATTCGCGCCGCCGTTGTTTTATTTCAGCACAACCCCGCCAACTTCAACCCTCAATGGTTTGAGAAAACGATTATATTGCATTTTTAGCAAGCAAAAACATTGATTTTTATCCTCGGACCACCCATATTGCGCCGCTGTTTAACAACAGAGGATATGATGAGCGAAATATTTAACCAAAACTGGAATCGGGAACGTGTGCGTGCCGGCATGCGCTGGTTTGGCCCCGAAGATCAGGTATCCATACGCAACATTCAACAAACGCCGGGCGTCACAAACATTATTACGGCCCTGCATCATATTCCCGCCGGCGAAATCTGGACGGAGGCCGAGATTGCCAAACGCAAGATCGAGGTGGAGTTCCTGCCCCACCCCGATGCCCCGCCAGACGAGGAAGGCATGCCGCTGTTCAAATGGTATAAAGTTCATGGCGAGCGCACCGGACTGGTCTGGGACACGGCTGAAAGCCTGGTGTTTACCGAAGACATCAAAAACGGCAGCCCAAACCGCAAGCACCATATTGAAACCTACAAACAGAGCCTGAAAAACCTCGGTCGGTTTGGCGTCAACAACGTGGTCGGAAACTTTATGCTGGTCGCCGACTGGACCCGCACCAGCACGGCAACCCTGCCCGACGGATCTTCAACCTTGAAGTATATCCACTCCGCTTTTGCCGCCTTCGACATCTTCCTGCTTAAACGCCACGACAGCGAACAGGACTATATCGCCGACGGCTCATTCTCCGCCGAAGAAGTGGAAGAGGCTCGATTGTATTGGAACAAGTATCTTGCGGACGACCCGGAGCGCCAGCAAGCGCTGACCGATATGATCACCGCCGGCCTGCCCGGCGCGCAAGAGGGTTTCACACTCGATGATTTCCGCGCCGCGGTGTCCAAATACGAAGGCATGTCGGTGAATGTATTGCAGGAACATATCGCCTACTTCCTGAACGCCGTCGTACCGGTTGCCACCGCTTCCGGAGTGCGCCTCTGCTGCCATGCCGACGACCCCGCGTTTTCGCCCTTTCTGGGAACGCCACGCGCGGTCGGCGGAGCGGAGGGTTACAAATTCCTACTCGACCACGGCTGCGGGGTGAACATGTGCATCGGCTCGTTAATGGCCAACGAAAGCAACCGCGACATCACCACCGTGATCCGTGAGATTGCCGAATATGGCCGCATGAAAGGGATGTCGACGGAGGAAATCTTTCCCCATATCCACCTGCGACCGGTCGAGACCGACGGCAAGAATTTCCGTGAAGGGCACCATGCCGAGCACCGCGAAGAATTGGCCAAGGTCGTGCATACATTGGTCGACCTCGGCTGGCAGGGCGTCTTCCGTCCAGACCATGCACCGGCCTCCGACCACGGCTTTGGTCGTCCGGGCTATGACGTGATCGGCCGCGGTTACGGCGCGCAGCTGCTACTCGGCCTCTTTGAAATGGCGGAGATCATCAAGGCCACCCGGGTCAAGACCATTGCCGCCGCCATCGAAGCCAGCCATGGCGATGCCGCCCTTAAGGAAGAAGCCATCAAAGCCGCCAACGAAGCCGAAGCCAGACAGATCGGCAAGAAGATTGCCTTCATCAAGGTGCCCTTCGTATTCGGCGAACTGGGTGTTCAGGCCGAACTGCGCTAATGTCCTGTTTATCCTTGGGGTCGTATTCCGGAATTTGAGGCCAACGCCCCCAGTTCCCGGGGAAGAGCCCTGTTTTCAGCTAAATTCAACGTAGATTAAGTTTTTGCACCTCCCCGTGAAAGCCCTTCCGATGTCGCAAATCAATCATCTAATTGGCGTACAACTTGATTTGTGCGGCGGCGTGCTTCAGAATACAATTTGCGACATCAATTTGGACAAGGAGTGGTGTTATGCTGACAGGATGGGACTATACAGTAATCGGCGTTTATCTGACCTTCATGATGGGCATCGGATTTCTTTGGAGCCGAATCAATAAAAATGCCTCCGACTTTTTCCGCGGGGGCGGAAACATCCTGTGGTGGATCAACGGGATGTCATCGCTGGCGGTTGGTCTGACGGCCTACTCTTTTACCGCCGCCGGCGCCAAGGTGTTCGAAACCGGCTTCCTGCTGGTCATCGTCTATCTCTTCGGCCTCATTCCCTACCTATTGATCTACTTCTTCCTCGCGGCGCGCTACCGCCAAATGCGCGCAGTCACCGTCTGCGATGCCATCCGCCGTCGCTTTGGAAAGCCAACGGAACAGTTCTGGGTCTGGACGGCCCTGCCGATCGGCCTTTTCCAGGGCGGCATCATGCTTTATGTCATTTCATTGTTCGTCAGCGCCGCAGTCGGCTTTCCCATCACACCAACCATTATCGTGCTGGCGATCGCCGTCACCGTACTGGCCAGTAGCGGCGGATCCTATGCCGTTTCCGCCAGCGACTTCATTCAGATGCTGATCATCATCGTTGTTTCCGCGACCATCTTTATCCGCAGCCTGCTGCTTCCGGAGGTGGGTGGTTTTTCCGGCTTCTTCAGCCAACTTCCGGAGCACTACATCAACTTCAACATTTTCGAGCGTCCCGCAGTATGGATTTCGCTCATGATGATGTTCACCACCGTCAATGTACTTCGCGCACTGGACTTGAACACCAACGGAGCCAAGTTCCTCACCGTGAAGGATGGCGAGCACGCTAAAAAAGCCTGCATGATGATGATCATCGGTACCGCCATCGTCCCGCTCATCGCCTTTACGCCGATCATGGCCGCCGGCATGATGGACCTTGATTTGCCCTCCATGTTTCCGAACCTCAAAAGCGCCAGCGAAGGAGCCTATGTTGCCATCGCCAACAAAGTACTGCCGCAGGGCATGATGGGACTGATGGTCTGCTCCATTTTTGCTGCAACGCTTTCGAGCATGGATACCGCGCTCAATAAAAACGCCGGATTTTTCGTGAAAAACTTTTACAGCGATATTTTGAACCCCAACGCCTCCGAAAAGACCCTGCTCCGTCTGGGCCGCGTTTTTTCAATCGTATTCGGGGGTATCGTAATGGGAACGGCCATCCTTATTTCCATGTTCCGCGAAGCCGACCTCTTCTCGATGCTGCTCAAGTTCAACGTCTTGCTCCAGTTCCCGCTCATCATCCCGATGGTACTGGGCATTCTCTATAAGCGCACCCCCGGCTGGAGTTGCTGGAGTACCGTGCTGGTCTCCATGTCCACCGCCTGGTTGACACAGCGATTCCTCGACATTGAAACGCTGGCGGCAAGGCTCGGCATGCAGATGCCGCTCAATGCGTTGGAGGCAAAAGACATGATCTTCATCGTTAGCGGACTCATTACCCTCCTCGCCGGAACGATCTGGTATTTCATCACCGCCCTTTTCTACGACAAGTGCGCCACCAGGGAATACCGTGAAAGTGTCGACTCCTTCTACAAGGATATGAACACCCCCATCGACCACGTCTCCGAAGACAACATCAATCAGGATACCGCCCAGTACCGAAACATGAGCCTAATGTGTTTTGTATACGGCGGGGCCATCACACTGGGCGCGCTCATCCCGAACAACGTTGACGGTCGCCTGTTGTTTATCTATGCCGGCGGCGTCTTTCTTGTGATAGGCGGTGTGCTCCGCTTCTTCTACAATAAAAATCGGTCCACGGAATAGCGGGGACGAGATCCAATATCAACCTTCACCTCAAAGGAACCATTAAGATGAAACCGACACTCGTAATCATGGCCGCCGGAATGGGCAGCCGCTATGGCGGACTCAAGCAAATGGACCCCGTTGGACCCAACGGCGAAACCCTGCTCGAATATTCCATCCACGACGCCATCCAGGCTGGCTTTGGCAAGATCGTATTCGTCATCCGCACCGACTTCGAAGCCGAATTCAAGGAACAGGTCGGAAGCCGCTTTGAAGGCATGATCGAGGTGCAGTATGCGTTCCAGTCTCTGGAAAACCTGCCGGACGGATTCACCCTCCCCGCGGGTCGCACCAAGCCATGGGGCACCGGCCAGGCCGTACTCGCCTGCAAGGGTCTGATCAACGAACCCTTTGCCGTGCAAAACGCCGATGACTTTTATGGAGCGGAAGCCTACCAAACGATCAGCGAGGCGTTCGCAAGCATGCCTGAAGGCGAAAGCTGCATGGTCGGCTACCTGATCCGCAATACGCTTTCGCCTCATGGCTCCGTCTCACGCGGCATCTGCGGCACCACCGATGGCTTTCTTTCCAGCATCGTCGAGCGCACGCACATTGAAGCCAACGAAGACGGCACCATCCAGTTTCACGAGAACAATACCGTCACCGATATGACCGGCGAGGAAATCTGCTCCATGAACTTCTGGGGCTTCAGCCCCTCGTTTTTCCAAACCCTGGAAGAAAAGTTCATCGCATTCCTTAAAGCGAAGGGACAGGAACTGAAGTCCGAGTGGTATATCCCGGAAATTGTTGACGACATGATCAACAACGGACAAACCCGCGTCAAGGTGCTCAGCTCTGAAGGAAAATGGTTCGGCGTCACCTATCCCGAAGACAAGCCCACCGTCGTTGCGGCCCTGCAGGCCATGCACGCCGCCGGGACCTATCCGCCCAGACTCTGGGACTAGAGCATTTAAAACAAAACCATAGCCACCTCGGTGGAGGGGCGCTCGCCGAGCGCCCGGGCGGAGAAGCCTCCGCCCCTCCAGTACATAAACGAAGCGGATACGACATTTCTAAAATGCTCTAGCCTCAATCCCCGCCTTTGAGTGCCAGCTCCAGCACCTTCTGGATCTGGCGGCGGCGGGTCTCGATGCTTTCGCACAGGCGGAACTGCACCTGTGCGCGCTGGAGGTTCTGCTCGGGACTCTTGACCTTGAAATAGCGGTTACCGACAAGATAGTCCTGAAAAAAGCGCAGCCCCAGTTCAAAGGTGATCAGGCGGATGGAGTCGTAGAGGTATTTCTTGTCGTTGGCCGTGAGGAAATCTCTGGCATGGCCGATGTATCCGCGCACAAATGCTTCGCACAAATCCAAATCGAACACCACCTTGCCGATCTCGTCCGTCTCCTCCCCGGCCCGGTTGCAGAGCGAACGCAAGGCATCCCCGAAGTCGTAGTGGATGAGGCCGGGCTTGGCGGTATCGAGATCGATGATGGCCGTCCCCTTACCGGTATCGTCATCGATCATGATGTTGCTGATCTTCGGATCGCCATGGATCAAACGTATGCTCAGCTCGCCGGATTCCAATGCATTCTGCAATGCGAAAGCAAACCCGCGCCGTTCCTCGATAAACTGCTGCAGGTTCCGAACCTCCATGGAGCTCTTGATGAGCTCTTGTGCTTCAGGTGTCTGAACAACCGCATCATATTGCTCCAGATAGCTCGGCGTCTCATGGAACCCGGGCAGGGTATCGCGCAGGCTCAACGGATTCATGCTGGAGACCAGTCGGTGAAACTGGCCAAGCACCGTTCCAATCTCGAAAGCATGCTCCTCGTTCTGGGCCACATCATAGGATTTAGCCGAAGCAATGAGGGTTAACGCGCGCCAGAAGTCGCCGTTGGTATCCTTGAAGAAATCCTGTCCGTCGCGGCAGGGCACAATACGCGGAAGCTGCCAGATGCGATCCGCCGTTCCGCTTTCGGACTGCAGTTGCTTGTGGCAGTGGCTGGTGAGGATGCTCATGTTCTCCATGATCCATTCGGGATTGGCGAAGACATGGCGGTTCACACGCTGGATAATGACACGCTCTTCGGAAAAGTGGGTGCGAAAAACGGCAAGATAGGTGTCGTTTACATTCCCGCTACCCGTTGGGCGGATGCTGGCCAGCAACCCTGAAACCTCAAATTGTTCTGCAATCTTAGTCGGTTTCATGAATCCCCTTCCCTCCCTTTGCATCCTATTTATTCAGAAAAAAGTCGATCGTTGCCTGCAGACCTTCATCAAAATTGGAGGTTGGCTTGAAGCCGGCCTCCATAATTTTATCGACCGATGCCATGGAATGCTTTACGTCGCCAGGGCGCTCGGGGGCATATTCGATCTTCGACGACGAACCGGTCAGCTCGATAATCTTCTGCGCGAGATCATTGATGGTCAGGCGTCCGCCATAGGCCACGTTGTAGAAACCGGACTCCGTATCGTTCATTGCCAGAAAAACGTTGGCGGCGACGATATCCTTCACATAGATAAAGTCGCGGGTCTGCTCGCCGTCGCCGAAGATGGTGATGGTTTCGTTCCGGGCCGCCTTGTCGATAAAGATCGGCACGGCGGCGGCATAGGCGCTGCCGGGATCCTGACGGGGGCCGAAGACGTTGAAATAGCGCATAACGCCGGTATCGAGCTTACCCTCGCGGGTGAACATATCGCAGTAGTATTCGCCGTCGAGTTTGGTGATGGCGTACGGGCTCTTGGGCTCCGGCAGCATGGTCTCGATTTTCGGCACCACGGGGTTGTCGCCATAGTTGGCGGCGGAACTGGAGAAGCACATTTTTTTTACGCCGCCCCGGGCCGCCTCTTCGAGGACGACCAGCGTACCGGTGGTATTGATCTCGACGCATTCAATCGGCTTTCCCATCGATTCGGGCACACTGATCATCGCCGCCATGTGGAAAATATAGTCAACACCTTCGACGGCTTCCTCCACAACGGCGCGGTCGGTGATGGAGCCCTCAATAAACTCGTGCTCCAATCCCTGAAGGTTTTCGCGATAGCCGCTGCGCAGGTTGTCCAGCACGCGTACCTCGGCCTTGCCCTGAAAATGCTCAACAATATGACTGCCGATAAATCCGGCTCCGCCTGTAACCAATACTCTCATTAAAATCCCTCTACGATCTTTTGCATGGCATCCATCTGATCTTCCATCGATTGAACCATCTTAAACTGTTTGCGGCAACGGTCAATATTCTGTCCTTCCCGGTGCGTCTTGAAATAGGTGTCGCCCTGGAGATAGTCGGTCAAAAAGCGTAGTCCGATCTCGAAGGTGATGAGTTTTCCGGAAAAGGCCAGCAGCTCGCGCTCCTTGACAGTCAGAAATCCGTCTGCGGTTTCAAGGTAGCCCTTCACCAGTGCTTCAAAATAGTCAATGTTCATTTCCACTCTGGAAAGGTCACGCTCGTCCTCGGCCGCCTGATTGGTGGTGGTCCGGATCATGTCGCCAAAGTCGTAGAGCACGGACCCCGGCATCACGGTATCCAGATCGATCACGCACATGCCCTCATCCGTTTCACAATCCATCAACACGTTGTTGAGCTTGGTGTCGTTATGCGTCACTCTTTCTGGAATTTCGCCCGAAGCCATCAGATCAATGACCACATCCACGATTCCCTCGCGCTCCTTTGCGAAAGCAATTTCGGCCTGAGCATTTGCAACGCGCCCATGAGCATCCTGTTCGATCGCCTGCATCAACGTATCGTAGCGGGAGCGGGTGTGGTGAAAGTTGGGAATCGTATCGTTCAGCCGCCCGGGCAGGTCCGCCAGCTGGCACTGGAACTCGCCAAAGGCCTTGGCCGATTTATAGGCCTGATCCGTATTTTCGATGACATCGATTCCAATCGCATCTTCGATAAAAACATAGGTGCGCCAATAGTTTCCCTCCGAGTCCTGGTAAAAATCCTTCCCGTCCACGGTCGGGATCAAGGTGAGCACGCGGCGATCGATTTCATCCGCACCGGCTTCCTCGAACTTTTTGCGCTGATGGCGAGTCACCCGGCCAATATTTTCCATCAGCCCGGGCACATCCTGGAAAATGTTGTGGTTCACCCGCTGATGGATATAGTGCACCTCGCGTCCATTTTCATTGTAGAATACCTTGTAGGTGTCGTTGATGTGCCCCGACCCATACGGCTCTTCACCCAGATACGTTCCGGGGCATTGGAATGCCGCCGCGATTTCATTTAATTGTTCCATCTTTCCCACCTTTAAGTTAGGCATCCTTTTGCCAATCCGGTTTGCCGTTGTATACCCACCGATAATAGTCGACCAACTGAAGTCTGGACGCTGCGGCCTCGTCGATAAAGATTTTGGCCATCGGGTGGTGCTGCAGGATCGAGGCGGGCATGATGGCCGTCACGGGCCCCTCGATGGTTGCGGCAACCGCTTCGGCCTTGTTTTCGCCAAAGGCAAGCATCAGGTTCATGCGCGCGTCCATAATGGTGCCAATACCCATCGTGATGCAGTGCCGGGGAACCTGCGACTCGTCACCGCCAAAGAACCGGGCATTGTCGGCCACGGTCTGCTGCGTCAGCGTCTTGATGCGTGTACGCGAGCCAAACGACGAGGTCGGTTCGTTAAACCCGATATGCCCGTCGGAACCAATGCCCAGGATCTGCAAATCAATCCCCCCGCCCGCCGTAATGGCCGCCTCGTAGGTTGCGCACGACAGCGGAATATCCTCCGCCATGCCATCGGGAATATGGATTCGCTCAGACGGGATGTTGATCTGACTAAAGAGATGGTTCCACATAAAGCTGTGGTAGGATTGCGGGTGCTCCTTTGGCAGCCCGATATATTCATCGAGATTGAAGGTGGTAACGCGGCTGAAATCCAGGCCCTCCTCTTTATGCATACGGATCAGCTCCTTGTAGAGCATCAACGGCGTGCTGCCCGTGGCCAGACCAATGACGGCATTCGGCTTTTCGCGGACCAAACGAGCGACCACACGGGCGGCGGCCTGACTGCCGGTCAACGCATCCTGCTTAATGATAATTTCCATTAGAATATCTCCTTCAAGAATTCGGAACCCATAGGGAGCACCGTTCCACTGTCGAGTACCTCAACAAATTTTCCGCACTGCCATTTCCGCAGGCGGTACAGCGTGGCAAAGCTAAAATCCGGCACCGCGCCGCCCTGACCGCCGACGAGCTCGCCGCCGCGCCGCACGTTATCCTGCATCCAGGCGGGCAGCAGCAAATGGTATGGATTGCGGGCAACCTCTTCGACGTGCAGCGATGTCGCCGCCACCAGATCGGCAACCAACCCGGCATCACCTTCGACCATCAGGTTGGGATCATCCATTGCCCCCCAAAACTCGGTTTCAACCACCGTGCAGGAGAAGTCGGCCGGCATTTTCTCAAGTGCCTCAACCACCAGAAAGTGCGTGGAAATGTGGCGAGAGTTCCAATCCTTCGAATGCGGCATAATGATGGTTTCCGGCTGAACATCCTTCAGGATGGCAACAATATCGTCGACTTCCAGGTTGCGGTAGTCGTCGGTGGTGTGGAGGATGTTCCACCCGAGATAGCCGCAGGCCGCAGCCAACTCCCTGGCCCGCCCGGACTGGCGTTCCACATTGCTGCCGAAGGTCACCGGAACATTGATGATCTGCTTGCCGGCTTCGCGCTGTAGGCGCAACGGCAGCAATCCGGTGATGCACTCGTCGTCCGGATGCGGCGAAAACAGCAGCACTTTGAATTCGGATTCCACACATTTTTTTTGCCCGGAAACCGATCGGTTCTTTTCCGCTTTTACACCGGCCTCGATGTTTTGAACAAATCTAAGATAGGGATTCATTTCGATCCTCCAATCATCGGAAGGCTCGCGGCGGCGACCGCCTGGCCGTGGCGCTTGTCCTTCTCGTTCGGGGTTACAATTTCAATCTGCTTTTCCAGTTCGGGAAACTCGGCGGCAAGCACTTCCCGCGCTTTCTCGATCATGATCGTCCCGCCCTGTCCGCTGGTTACGCGACCCAGCAGCAGCATCTTCTTGATTTCGTAGAAATCGGCATAGTGGGCAATCGTGTATCCAAGGTAGGTTCCGATGGTGGAATAGATTTTCGCCGCACGCTCATCGCCTTCGGCCATGAGCTTCTGCACCGCCACCAGCTGTTCGGGGAAGGGCATATCGACGGGAAGCTCGATCCCGGAGGCCGGCACGAGCCGGGCAACGGCCTGCTGCGAAAAATACTGCACGCCGCACCCCACATCGCCCGACCATTCATCGACCGGGGCGGTATCGCGATAATCCACCGGAGCAAAGGCCAGCTCGTTGAGCATCGGGGTAATGTTGCCCTCGGGGGTCACATAGCCAACCGCTTCGCTGGTGCCCATGGCGAGGCCGAGCACCGCGTTTTCATTCATCGACATCGATCCCGCCAGCGCGGTTACCTCGCCGTCATTCACCACATCGAACGGAACATTGTCCCAGCGTTCCTTGAGATCGAAGAAAATGTGGCGGACTTTCGATTCAAAATCATCCGCCGACACCCCGCGAAACAGCGAAGCCACCCGGACTTCGCTATTGACGTAGACCCCGGCCGAGCTGCCGCCAATGGCATCGACACGCGGCAGATGCGAAGCGGCGCGCTGGAGTGTGTCGTTGATGCCTTCAATGTGATAGGTCGGATCGTTTTCAAAATAGGGATTCCATTCCACCTCTTCGGAAAACACGACTTTGCCGTCCATCACTGCCGCGCACTTGCGGTCGGACCCGCCAAGGTCGAAGCCGATCCGGCAACCATCGAGATGGCGACCCAACGGCATCGAGCGTTCATGTGCTTCGGGGATTTCCTCGAGAGAACAAGCACGAACCTCCAACGGTTGGAGATAGGTTTTTTCACCGAAGAATTCGTGATCGAATTCACGCTCGCCGCCGGGGGAATAAATGGCGGCCAGTTTTTCGGCCAGCGGATCGCACCCGGCAATCAATACCTTGCATCCGCCACGCTGCCACAACAGGAATTTGAGGATGCGCTCAAGGTAACGCAGCGTCAGCGCCTCGTTTTCATCGGTGAGCGGCAAGATGCTGGTTTTAAAAATCGAACACGTTTCGTCGGGGCGTACCAGCGCCATGGAAACGGCGACCGGCATACCGGATGCTTCCACCTGCTGCTGATAAGCACGGTTCCAGAGTCCGGCCGGAACAAAATCCGGATCCAGCTCGGGTTTAAGTGATACTTCAATGTTCATGGTTTCTTCCTTTTCAAGTGATGCCAAACACCATGGAGCAGGAACAGATAGACATAAAGATCAATAAATTATCACTATTAACTGAAAGTTAACTATATTGACTTTTTGGTGGAAATAAGCAGGATAGTTCCATGAATGCATTCGAAAAAGCCCTGGCGGAAATCGAAGAACCTCCGGATTACTTCAAGGGTATTGGACAAACCAAGTTGCCGACCCCGGTCAATATCCTTCTTTTTCTTCGACCGAGCCGAGAGAAGCTGCAGCAGGAAGCGCTGCAAAACCGGTCGCACCACCGCTTTGTTCTGCTCTTCAATCTGGAAACCCAGGGATATGTACACATCGACAATCTTGCATTGCCCTTCCGTCCCGGTCAGGCGCTGCTCATCCTCCCCTACCAGTTCCATCACTTCAGCCAGTTGGCTTCGCAACAACTCAAATGGTTGATCTGCACATTCGAGATGGAAGCCCGAACCTTCCTTGAGCCCTTGAGAAACCGGGTAATGGATATGGGCGAAAGAACACAGCAAACCTTGGAGGAGCTACTCCACGAATGGCATCAGCCTCCTTCGGAACTACAGGCCGAGCAACTTCAATCCGTACTGCTCCACCTTTTGCTTTCGCTGAAACAGGATCGACAGCTCTCCGGTACGGACCTGCCGCCCGAACCCCGGGACAACCTTCTGCGGAATGTGAATCGCCTAATGGCCGAATGGCGTGGCCGGACGGTCGTAGTGGCCGATGTGGCCGAAGCCTTGGAGCTTTCCGAATCGCGCCTGCGCGTGTTATTTAAAGAAGCCGCTGGCATTCCGCTCGGAAGCTACATCCATAACTATCGTCTTAACCGCGCCATGGCCTTGCTGCGTACCTCCGATCTTTCCATCGCGGGGGTCGCCGAGGAGGCGGGCTTCGGATCGCCCCAGGCCTTCAACCGGGTTTTCAAGAAAGAGACGGGCCAGACGCCCCGCGCCTACCGAAACGGACACTGAGCCTTAAGCATCCAGACAGGCTTTGATCCAATCGTCAATTGCTTCCGCCCACAGCCGGTATCCTTCCGCTCCCGGGTGGAGCAGGTCCGGCATGATGTCTTCACTCAACATGCCGTCATCCGCAAGGAAAACGGCATTGATATCAATAAACTCGATCCGGGAATCGGATTCCGCCACCGACTCAAGCAGGCGGTTGGCAGCCTCGTTGTTTAGGCGCATCGGATCGGACGAGTCACGCCCACGGGGAAAAATGGCGTGCAGCAGGATTTGACTGGAGGGCGAGTGTGCATGGATACATTCGATGATGGCCCTGACACCGTTGCGAATCTCCATAGGCGTATCCATCCGGCGGCCGGTATTATTGGTGCCGGCCATGAGCACAACCAACCGGGGGGCAATATGATCGAGCAGTCCGTTCTGCAACCGCCACAGAATATTTTCGGTGCAGTCTCCACCACTTCCGGCGTTGATCACTTTGTGGTGTGAGTAGTATTGATTCCAGAGTTCCGGCGCATAGCCTTCCAGCGGCCAATGCTCGGTAATGGAATCTCCAACAAACAGCAGTTTGCAATCCGGCATGTTTCGTGTGGCCTGCAGCTGACGTCCATATTTCTCCATCCACATCACAATATGGTTTTCCACATCGGGTTGAGGAGGGCGGATCGATGGTGTGATGGATAAGTTATTCATGACCGACAGGATACCCCGTTCAACACTAATCGTGCATACTCATCGCTCAGGTGGTAGTCCGTTTTCGACAGGGCGGGTGCCATGGAAAGTTCGGGCTCGGCGAGATTTTCTGAATTATAGTTGTAGCGCCCGCAAAAGACCGTCCATGCCGTCCCTCCGCCCCACCCTTCGCCAAGGGCGGTGAGCTGCTCAACCGGAACAAACAGCTGCGCGTTCCATCCCTGGGAAGTCTCCTCAACCGAAACCTCCAAACGATGAAAGTCGTGCCGGGTCAATGCCTCAACCGGCGACAGCTCCGTTGGCCAGGTCGGGAAAAACAGCGTCGACTTGTTCCCGCTCGGAGTGGCGTACATCTCCCACTTGTAGGGTGCATTCAGCGGTTTTACGAACAGCTCGAACACATCGCCACTTTCATAGTGCAGCTGTTCGTCTTTGCGATTGAGCGCAATCAGGCAGCTATCCTCCAGTTCGGCAAAAACATGCAGGCCGGCTTCGTCCCAGGCAAACCGAACGGCGGCACCCTCCAGTGGAACGCCCTCGCGATCCGTGCTGCGGGCAAACGAATATGCGGGACCATAATCGGGATAACGGGCTGCTTCGAAATCCAATCTCATCTATTTCTCCAAAACGGAAACCGTAAAATTTTTATAGCGGGCGGATTTCATCCACATGTGGCGCAGGCCGATGCGACCCTCGGTCACTTCGCTGATCAATGGAGACTGCCAGGCAAACAGCCGTTCCTTGCCATCGCCCTCAACATTGAAGAACAGCCGGTCGCCCTTCTTAAGAGCGGTAATGTGGTAGGTCTTGCCGGTGCGGAACAGCCCGGTTCGAAACGAGTCGGGCTTGATCTCCGTTTTGGAAAAATCGCCATTCAGATCCTTGGGATAGCGACGGCAGCGCACATAGTCGTCATCGACGCCGTTGTCGTCACGGCCGTAGGCGGCATAGCTGATGTGCAACAGTTTCATGTTGTTGAAATAGTACTTCATCCACGGTTCCTTGCGGTAGTCCGCCCAGTCCATGATGTCCTTCGAGAATAGACCTCCTTTCCCTGTCGCCTGGATATAGAGAATATTGACCCATTTGTGGATGTCGTCGAGGCGGGTGTAGTCGTATTCGATCTTCAGGTCGCCCTTGAACGAAACCTTAGTCCACAGCACATCATGGTGCGCATGGTTCCACTCCTCAGGTCCGGCTGAAAATTCCATCCCATCAGGCGTATCTTTAACGGTTGAAAACCTGCCATCGGCAATCCAATCCTGCGACCCGCGGCTTTTGAAAAGCGGTTTCCAGTTGAGCAATTGTGCCTGTTCAAACCGGGATTGATCCCGGCTCCGTTCCAACTCGATCCCCATCGATTTTCCTTCAATGCACTTCACGTTCAACAGCGTAGAATCCCCGTCGGCCACCGTCCAGGCCTCGGCGACACCCTTCACCTTCCAGGCCCCGGCCAGCTTGAGGGTGACCCGTGCTTCCCTGGAATCGCCATGGTAATTGCCTTTGACCTCGTCATACTCCTGATTGAGATCAGGATTCGCGACAGCCAGGTTCAGTGAATCGGCACCCTCCTGGATCATCACGTAACAAGGAACCGACACCGATTCCAGCCAGCCCTCCTCCAGCGATCCCGCCTCAAAGCAGGCATAGGCAATGGTCTTGCTTTCGGCATCCTCCACAATGTGGGCAATATGGTCCTGACGGAGGATTCCAAGGGAAGGGAACGCTGCGATACGCTTTCCCAAGGCTTGGAAATCAACACTTCCAACCTGCGGGTAGACGGCATAGGCATATGAATCGTCTGCCGGTGCCGAGCCGTGGTCGATCCACGCCTTGGCAAACAACCCGGAGGCACTCGCAGGTGCCCCCATTTTACCCTTACCGGTCCAAAGTGAATACTTATTATTCGGTGACGATTGCTCACCAACGGTTACAACAACCCTTGAGTCGTCTAAAATTTTATATCCGTTTCCGATGGGATCGAGCAGCAATCCCCGCCCATTGCCGTAGATGGTATCGTCAACCTGCTTGATACCATTCTGAAAAAGCGTGGTGTGAACCGGTGCGGAGGGATCGTCGGCCTCGATATCCGATCCGAGACAGAGCAGCTGTTCGCCAAAACAAAAGACCGACTTGCGCGCCTTGAGGTTGCCGGGAAATGACATCTTCACTTTGACCGGGTCGATGGTGAATCCGGCGGCCTCATTAAGTTTCATGGCCCAGACGCCGTCGCCATGGAGAGCGCAGCCGCCGGCATAGGTTTCCTCCGACTTAAACATGACGAGCGACTTTTTCGGCTCCAGCTCGGCGAACGGGCGCTCGATGGTGGTGGCCCCCGGCGGATGGTTCCAGTCCCACCCGGCTTCGGTATAACCCGCTGCGTCCTGCGACAGGTTGGGAAGAATTTGCACGACGCCATTGGATTGGTAGCGACCATAACGGTTGTCCAGGTTGTAGATTTCCGATGCCCAAACATTGCGGTTGTAGCCCTTGATGTTCACCGACCAGTCGGCGCGACGGTGGACGGACAGCGCAGCATACGGAAACGTCCAGTGGCCGTTCGGCGGTTCAACATCCAGATCAAGCCCCGCAAACAGATTGCCCTCGGGCTCGCCCCACAACCGGACATAGCAGGAAGCCACCTCGGCATCGATTGCTTGCTTCCCGTCGGGGGTGCCACTCAAAGCGAGCGACAAACAGGCATCCTTCAACTTGTTGATGTTTCCGCCCAATGGATGACGTCCGGCCTGGCCGAGTCCCCAGTAGAGCGGATTGCTGTAGATCGTTGCCGCCATAAACGCGCGCTTGAAGTTGGCATGCCCGGCTTCGCCGATCCGGAACGAGGTGCCGGCCAATGCCTTGAGGCTGACGGGAACGCGGTCGAACGCGCCCGTGGCATAGGCGGGATAATGTCCATAATGATGCCATGCCGTACCATCAGGACGGAACCCCTGACTGTTGGTCAGCGCCAGCGCGGCAGACAGGTGGTCCGAATAGGTTTTGAGCAACGCCACCTGTCGCGCGGGATCGTGGGTCAGGAAGGCCGACATCAGGCGGAATACCGACTGCGTGTTATAATAGTCGAGATTCGATTCCAAATGTTCGGGGTCGAGCATTTCACCAAAATTGAGCTGCCAGCGCACCGAGTTGCCGATGGCCTCCAGCAATCCCCGCTCCTGAAGCGTATCCTTCATCATGAAGAAGGCGGTTTGCAGCTCGCGCGTGCTGTAGCCGATATGGTGCGCCGTTCCCTGGGAACTGCCGGCCGCCCATCCCTGATCAAGGGAATAGGCTGCGGCTTCGGCGAACAGGTCCGCCAGTTGCGGATCACCGGTCGAAAGCGACTCGCCCGCCAGCTTGAGCATCGTTTTGCCAAAATCACGCAGATCGTTATAGTCGGGGTTGATATATCGCACCGGCTCGATCTGCTTGCCTATTTTTAGCGGCTTTTCGAAGTTGAGTTTTTTTCGGAACCATTGTGCTCCGACGGGTCGCGAAACTTTTTTGGAATAGACCGAGCGCAACCGGTCCTTCACCGTCTGGAGGTCAGCTTCCTGTACTGCCGAAATGGGTAAAACCGAAAGTCCGGAAAGCAGTTTCCAATGCGGCAGTTTGGGCATCCAGTGGTCGTGGACATGCGCACCACCCTCTTTAATGAACGGTACTTCGAGCCCCGGGTATGGATGGCGATCGTCAATGTATTGACTAAAGACAATATCGTCGAACCAAAGTGTTCCTGCAGCCGGTGGCGCAACGAAACGAACCTGTTCCACCGGATAGGGCGCTTCAGGAACCGGGGGCTTCCCACTCATCTCGTGAAACGGAACCCAGACCGTCCGCCATCCTTTAAAATCGAGATTCAGATCAAAGTACGTTTCCCCATTGAATTCGATCCGCAGCTTGTCCTTCAACGGGTTCCCGTTGTAAAGCGACATCACAAATGCCGGACTGAGCGGAAAGTGCGAACCATATTTCGAGCCGCTCTCCTCCGGCGACAGCGAACGGATACCTGATACAACCAGGGTTCCGGCGGGTTTGAACATCCACCGTAACGAGTTGGAACCAAACTGTGCCCGTTCGCCTACAATCTCCGCCCCGCTACCGGAAAAGTTTTCGAGCTCATCCCTATTCTCAAACGAAGCTCCGGCGATGGGGATATTCGCCGAAGAAGCAGCGACCAGACAGAGTGATAGAAAGCAAACAAAACGCATCATAAGGTTATCCTTCATTCGCCGGTACAAGCCGGAGTTCAATCAAATTCAGGGTTTGATCATCCTCGAGATCCTCGCACAGAGGATCCTTCGCCACGCCATCCGGCATTTCAGTGACCGTTAACTTCAGATCCTGCATACCCGGCCGGTCAAACCCAACCTCCCCAAGATGGCTGATGGTTTCCGGGTGGTATTTCGACTGAATATTATCGCGTTCGATATCCTGCTGCAAACCACCCCCCGTGGCCATTCCCCCCGTCTCGATTCTCAGATGAACCCCGTCGACCCATTCATGGCTCCAATGTCGATTGGTCAACACCTCGATACGGTATTGGCCCGGCTGCTCCAGCCCAAACTTCCAGTGCAATGATCCGCTGCCCTTGCGCAGCCCGGCCGGCAGTCCCTTTGCATTGATTTTCAAGCGGCTTTCAGGAGTGGCTTTTCGGACCTTTGCATTTCCGGTCAAAAGCCGGACTCGGCCATCCGGGTCTTGTGCCAGCCCTTGTTCCGCGGCGGGTTCATTCGCCAGCTCAAGGCGGACCACCGGAAAGAGCGGTTCGGGGGGTTGCCCGGGCAAACCATTCAGTTGCAAACTGTTTTTTATAATCCGGCCTTCATCCCACTCCTGCTGCAGATCGATTTTATGCTTGGGATCGGCCAACAATCTTGCATGCAGCACCTGGGTTTTCAGGCCCTTCAGCTCAAAGGATGTGCCCGGCCATTCCGAAAAAACGAGGTAGAGGTTGTTCTCCTTGACAGTCATCATTCCCCACGGGAATGGGTTGAGAAAAGGGGCTGCTTCGACACCATAGATGGCCTCGCCGTTGGTGCGCATCCATTTGCCGATCACCTGCAGACGCTCGATGCTTTCCTTCGGGACGGAGCCATCGGCCTTCGGGCCGATGTTCAGGAGATAGTTGCATCCGTTAGAGGCGGAGCGAATCAGAGAATAGAGCAGATTTTCGACGCTCTTCCACCCGGAGTCGTCGCGCTTGAATCCCCACGAATGATTCATCGTGGCAGGCACTTCTGCATTCATGTTCCGACTGCAATAGGGAAACTCATTATCGCCAAGCACGACATAGTCTCCATAGCCATTACCGACGCGGTCGCAAACCAGGCAATCAGGCTGCATGCGATGCACCAACCGGGCAAACTTCTTACTCTGTTCCCGCGTCGAATCAACCGGCGTGTCATACCACACCAGCCCGATCGGACCATAGCGAGTCAACAGCTCCTTCATTTGCGGAATGCACTTTTCATTCATGCATCGGTTAAAATCAAAATCACGTTCCTCGAACGGCGCCGGGTGCTGGTTCGGCCATTCGTTCCACGATCCATCCGGATGGTGCCAGTCCTGCCGCTGGGAATAGTAGACGCAGAATTTAATCCCGGCTGCCGCGCAGGCCGCTGCCAGCTCCTTGATGATATCCCTTCCGAAGGGTGTGGCATCCACAACATTGAATGGATCAACATTCGAATGGAACATGGCAAAGCCATCGTGGTGCTTCGCGGTGATGACCAGATATTTCATCCCGGCATCTACCGCAAGCTGAACGATGGCTTCGGCATCAAACCGCTGCGGATTGAATTCCTTGGCCAGCTCCGCATACTCGTCCATCGGAATCTCGGCAAAACGTGGAATCTGCTCGGCAATCCGATCAATCTTGCGCCCCTTCCACTCTCCGGCGGGAATGGAGTAGAGCCCGAAATGAATAAACAATCCAAAGCGTGCCTCGCGCCACCATGTTAACTTTTCATTTGCCATCATTTCACCAGTCGATTGTATTCCTCCATACTCCAGACCAGTGGCTTCCCGAGATTGAAAGCCCATGCCCTGTAGTCGCTACGCAACCCCTCGACCACTTCGGGATGCCGTGCAGAAACCTCGATCCGCTCGCCGATATCGGCCTGCACATCGAACAACTCGACCTTGCCGGTCACTTCGTTGCCTCGCAGCAGCCATCGATCCTTCAACACGGCCCATGCGGCATCGCCGGCCTTCAGTGAACTTGTGGGAGCATCGTCACTGCGTTCAGTGACATATTCCCAATAATCGCGCCAAAATTCCTTATTGTCTTCACTCCAGTGCATGATCTCCGGACCGGCCCAAAAGAGAACCTCATGCGGCTTGGAGCCGGCGCTTATTTTGGGCCGAAGATCGACTCCATCGAGGTTTCCGGGCAACTCGATCCCTGCGGCGGCCAACGCCGTGGGAATGACATCCATGGAGGATACACGCGGCGCATATCTGGCGGATGATAATCCATCCGGCCAATGCGCAATCATCGGCACGTGCATGCCGCCCGCCAGGAAGTTGCCCTTATTGCCCCGAAACGGCCCGTTCATCGGCTGCGGCGAATCGATTACCGCCCCGTTGTCGCTCAAATAAAAAATCAGGGTGTTCTCTAATTCCCCCTTCCGTTCCAGTGTGGCGATGATTTTTCCAAGACCGTCATCGACGGCGGCCAATGTTGCATAGTAGTTGTCGACTTCCGAATTGCCGGTATCGAAGCGTTGATATTTCTCCGGCGCAGGATCTTCCAGCGGGATATGCACCGCATTGTAGGCCAGAAAGACGAAAAACGGCTGACCGTCCGCCTGATCGATGAAGGCGACGGCATCATCGGTAAATTCATCGGTGCTATAGCCCGCGGCCTTCACCTGGTCCAATCCCCGAAAAAGACTCGGCGAATCATAATAGGTGGTGCCCGAGCTATTGAACCCGAAGTAGTGATCGAACCCGCGGTTCACCGGATTGTGCTCGGGAATACAGCCGGTGGTGGCATTCTTGTGATAATCGTGCGTCTGCACCGGCAGCGGCGTTTTGGTGGTTTTCCCAAGATGCCACTTTCCTATCATCGCCGTACGGTAGCCCGATGTCTGAAACAGCTCCGGCAGCATCGTTTCCGAAACGGGCACTCCGGATTTTGCAAGGTCGCAGTTGTCGTAGACGCCAAAGCGCTGCTGGTAGCGGCCGGTCATCAGCGCCGCACGCGACGGCCCGCACACCGGCGAGGTTACGTGCGCATTCATGAACGTCACGCCGTTTTTCGCCAGCTTGTTCAGGTTGGGCATGCAAGCCTTGGCGGCGGCCTTTGCGTTCTGCTCGTCGCACTTGTAGCGCTCCGTGTTTTTCGTAAGAAACAGCATTTCGTCCGGATAATCGTCCGAATAAACCGGCAACTGCCCGAATCCCTGATCGTCGGTCAATACCACGATAATATTTGGTTTTTCTTCCATAGAAAAAACTCCTCCAGCAAATGCGCACACCGCGCACAGTATGGCCTTAAGCTTGTTTTGCATCTTCTTCACACCGGTTTAATCGTTCCACCAACTCCGCCTGCACCGCAGCAGCTTCCTCCGAATTCCAACGGTTGGACCGATCGGAAATTTGCGAATCGATCCGATACAGCTCATGCTCCTGTTCGCCGTTTCCATGGCGGAAGCGGATTAGTTTCCAGGCCTCCTTCGCCACCATCGTCCACGGGTATTGCTCGCTGTAGGTCACGTTCTCCCACCCCGAGTTGATCGGGTCTTTCAACAAAGAAACCAGCGAGCGCGATGCCGTCTTTGGCACTTCCACCCCGGCACGCTCCAGCAACGTGGCATAGAGATCGAGATTGTTGACCAGTTTTCCACAGGTTCCGCTTGCCGTGGCCGGATCGGACAGCAACAGCGGCACGCGCACCGCGTTTTCATACATGGTGCTCTTAAAAAACAGACCAAACTGCCCGGCATGGTCGCCGTGGTCGGCCGTCAGAACCACCATCGTATTCTTCGTCAGATCCTGCGCTTCAAGCTCATCAAGAATGCGGCCAATGCCGTGGTCGATCATCGAAATCTGCCCATAGTAAGCGGCGAGCACCTCGCGATACTGCCGTTCGGCCAATCCGTTCCGGAGGATCGGGCTCGATGCCTTCTTTTCCGCGGCCAGCGGTTTGTCGTCTGTGGCCGTGCTGAACTCCGGAGGTAGTTCGATCTCATCGGGCGAATACATCGAAGCCCACGGCTCCGGCGGCATCATCGGCTGGTGCGGACCGAAATAGGAGGTGAACGCAAAGAACGGCTTATCATGCTTTCGCTTTAGAAACTCGACCGTCCGCTCGGTGGTCCAGGTGTTGGAATGCTCCTCCTCCGTACGCCAGTTCGAACCCATGATGAATCGGAACGGATCGGTTTCAAGACACCCCTCGTCGGCATTGAATTGCTCGACGACCTTGCCGATGTCGCCGCCATAGCTTTTATCGGCCAGCCACTGGACATATTCCGAATGGACCGGCTCGTCTTCGCGATAGACCGAGTAGCCCGCATCATGCAGATGCTTTTCATCAAATCCGTGCGCATCTTCGATCGGTGCCAGATGTAGTTTTCCGGCCATGAAGGTGTAATAGCCCGAGCGCCGCAACGCCTCCGGCAGCAGCAAGGTACCCTCATGGTGCGGCATATAGTTTTTCGTGACCCCGCTCGCCGCCGGATATTGACCGCTGAATATGGCCGCGCGCGACGGACCGCAGACCGGACTCGGGCAATAGGCCCGGGTAAAGTTTACCCCCCGCTCGGCAATGCGGTCCATATTTGGGGTCTTTACGGTTGGGTGACCAAGGCCGCTCAACGTTTTCGCCTGCTGCTGATCGGTCATGATGAACAGAATATGGGGTCGTTCCGAGGAGACTGGTTTTTGGATTTCCATGCACCTAATGTCCTCCAAAAAACACCTCCCCACAACCGAAGAAATGCGTAATTATACATCATTATTTGCGACACAAGAATCTCCATGATTCACAACGAATCAAATTCAAAAAACATCAGTTGTCCGCCATGAAGACGGAGCCCATTTTGGCGCGGGATAGCGATCCAATTCGACCAAAATTCGGTTTTCATGGCCGGCCACCTTTATGGTAGCTTCGTTGATCGTTTTTTGAAGGAGATTGCAGGTGTATCTAAAAACCCTAGAAATCGTTGGCTTTAAGAGCTTCGCAAATAAGACCAAGTTGGAATTCGAGCCGGGAATGACCGCTATTGTCGGCCCGAACGGATGCGGAAAAAGCAATGTTTCAGATGCCATTCGCTGGGTACTGGGCGAGCAGCGTGCCCGTGCGTTGCGCGGGGCCAAAATGGAAGATATCATCTTTAACGGAACCGACTCCCACAAGCCGCTGGGCATGGCCGAGGTGAGCATCACGCTGGCCGACTGCACCGAATCGCTTGGTCTTGAATATAACGAAGTCTGCATTGCCCGCCGTGTTTTCCGCTCCGGGGAAAGCGGCTATTTTCTCAACCGCAAGGCCTGCCGCCTTAAGGATATCCAGCGCCTTTTCATGGATACGGGCGTCGGCACGGATTCGTACTCCGTACTCGAACAGGGAAAGATCGACCAGATTCTCAGTTCACGCCCCGAAGACCGCCGCACCGTGTTCGAGGAAGCCAGCGGCATCACCAAATTCAAAGCCGACAAGAAAGAAGCGTTACGCAAACTTGAGCATACCGAGGCCAACCTGTTGCGCCTCGCGGATGTGATTCGCGAGGTAAAACGACAGATCATCTCGCTCCAACGGCAGGCGGGCAAAGCCAAACGCTATAAAGATCTTTCCGAAGAGATGCGCAGCCTCGACATCTATGTCACCCGCGAGCATCTCCACGAATATGCACAAAAAATAAACGAGCTGGCCGGTGAGCTGCAGGTGCTCGAACGCAAGGTGACCGAGCTGCATGAGCAGGTGGAATCTGCTGAAACAGAAGCGGAGTCTTCCCGCCTGGCACTGACCCAGCTGGAAGAAACCATCTCGCAAGCCATGGAGCAGGCATCAGCCGCCCACGGCGAATTGGAACGCACCCGCAACCTGATCCTGATGAACACCGACCGCATTGCGGAGCTGAGAAGCCTCGCCCAGCGCAATACCCAGGAAACCGAAGAAGCTCGTACGCGACTGGAGTCCCACCGCAAGGAGCACGAGAGCATCATTTCAGCCATCACCGACTCCGAGCGCGAAAAGAAGGAAGCCCAGGAAAATCTCGAACGCGTTACACTGGTCCAAAAGGAAGTCGAAGAGCAGATGAACCTTACCCGTGCGCAGCTGAACAACCTGCGTAACGAGTCCGTCGCCCTCGACAGCAAAGCCTCCAAGCGGCAAAACGAGCTTAATGAGCTTGATGCGCGCGATCGTACGGCAATGCTAAAAAAAGAACGTCTGGCCACCGAAAAATCGGAACTGGAGCGTGCCCTCGGCTCCTTTGTTGAACGGCAGGAAGAAATGGATGTTAAAGTGGACTCCCTTTCCTCCCGCGTTTCCGAACAGGCCGAATCGCTGAATGCGCTCAACGGCGAACGAACCAGCCGCAAAGATCTAATTGTGGAGCAAGACAGAGCCCTCAACGACAAACAAAAAACGGTTGCCGCCAAACGGGCACAGCTGGAAATGCTCTCTGGCGGCGAAGCCCGGCAAGAGGGTTTTCCTCCCGGCGCGCAGCTTCTGCTGGATCCGCCGGATGATTTCACGCCCGACCCAGCGGGCATTCTCGGGCCACTGGCGGAACAACTCAAAACTTCTCCGGACCACCAAACCGCACTCGAAGCGATCCTGCGCCCATGCATTGATGCGATTGTGGTTAAAGATGAAGCCTGCGCCCGCGATGCCCTGTCGTGGTTGCGCGAACAAGAAGCGGGTAGTGCCCGCCTGCTGAGTGTGGCAACCACCAAAGAGCAGGCCGCCCCGCTCGACGCATCGTCGCCGGTCGGCAAAGGGTTGCTCGACTGCATCACATTCAGCGACGATGTGGCACCGCTCGTCAAACGCCTCTTCTGGAATGTTCGGGTGGTTGGGTCCGAACTTGAAATCCCCGACATACTTTCTGCCGACACCATCGTGGTTTCCCAAAACGGAACCGTGGTTTCCGGCAACGGGTCGTCGGAACTCTGGATGCCGGAAACGGAAGATAAAAGTCCGCTCGCCCGCCATCAGATGCGCGAGCAGTTGCAGGAAGATATCAACGGTCTTGAGGTTGACACCCAACGGTTGGAAGAATCGCTGGAGGTCCTCCGCGGCGAAGAGTCTGGCATTGCATCCTCTATCGGGACCGCCCGACAGATGCTCGAAGAGTTTCGCCGCGAACTGGCGCTGCAGGAGGGCGAACGACAGGTCATCGTACGCGAAACCGCCTCCGCGCGTGAACGCGTCGAGACGGTCACTTTTGAGCTTTCCAACCTGACCGAACGAGAAAGCGCGGGCGTTGAATTGCGCACACGCCTCGCGACGGAACTGCAGGAAGCCCGCGACCGGCAGGCGAATGTCCGCACACAGATTGCCGAGCAAACCAACCACCTCACCGAAATTGAAGAAAAGCGTTCCGATGCACTCTCGATTACTTCCGAACACCGAATTGTCTTCTCTCAGAAATCCCAGGCTCTGGAACACTTGTTCAACCGCAAGCAACCCATGGAAGCGCGGATCCACGAGCTGGAGGAACTGATTAATGACCGGACCAGCGGCGTCGATTCATACAACCGCCGCATTGAAGACCTGCGAACCTCGATCGAAGATGAAACGGCCAAGGTTGAGCCGCTGGAGCTGCGCCTGCAGGAAACCAGGCAAACTCTCGAAAGCGAGCGTACCCGCCGCGAAGAAACGATTCGCATCCTTACCACGGCAGAAAACCGCCTGCGCGGACTGCGCAACTTGCTGGAAGGCGAACTCAATCGAAAATCCAAGTTTGAAGTTGAGCGCGCCGAATTCAAGATGCGGCATGACAATGCGCTGGAGCGCATTACCGGAGCCTATCATCTGACCCAGGAAGAGCTAAACGAAGTCGAGGTGCCGCGCTGGGAAAACGACGAAGTCCCGGAACGCGAAGTGATTGAAACGCGCGTGGCCGAACTACAGGCCAAACTCGATGCCATGGGGCCGGTCAACCTAGTCGCGATCGAGGAACATGCCGAGCATGAAGAACGCTATGCCTTCCTCAATAAACAACAGGATGACCTGCAGGCGGCCAAGCAGCAACTGCTCGAAATGATCAAGACGATCAACAATACCACCACGGAAATGTTCAAGGATACGTTCGACAAGGTGAACGCCAACTTCCAGGAAATGTTCAAGCAGCTCTTTGGCGGCGGATCGGCCAAACTCGTGCTGACCAACGATGAGGATGTGCTGGAAGCGGGTATTGAGATTATTGCTCGACCGCCGGGCAAGAAGCTGCAGACCATTTCGTTGCTGTCCGGCGGCGAGCGCACCATGACCGCGGTCGCACTGCTGTTTTCGCTCTTCAAGGTTAAACCGAGCCCGTTCTGCGTACTCGACGAGCTGGATGCCGCGCTCGACGACGCCAATATCAACCGCTTTGTTGAAGCCCTCAAAGGATTTCTCACGCAATCGCAGTTTGTCATCATCACGCATAGCCGCCACACCATCGCGGCGGCGGACGTCATTTATGGCGTTACCATGCAGACACGCGGTATCTCCAAAGTCGTATCGATGAAATTCGCCGACTACCAAAAGCATGAAAAAACTATGAAGTAGCGGAGCGGCGTATTCGCAATAGATCAGGCACAATACCTGCTTTGTTATGAGCTACGAATCGCACATTACGAGGCACCCCAAAAGAGACCTCTTTATTATGGATTCAAAACAACAATTTGATTTTTGGTATGCGGTGAACAACACCGAGCTGATTTCCGCACCGAGCAACCGACTGGAAACCTTCGGCGACACGGTGATTAACTATTATCTTGTCTGCGAGCTCATGGACAGCGTGGATCAGGTTCGGGTGCGCGAAGGCCACCTCAAGGCCCTGAAGCCCGCCATCATCACCCCGCAAGGGCTGGGACAGGTTGATCTGGAAGATTTTGGACCGGACGCCCGCGAATATGCCGAATGGCTTTCGGAACACGGCGGCGACCTGAAAATCATTCAATATGGATTCCGCATCCAGAAGCAGGAAGCAAAGGAATATGTGGTTACTGACCAGCTCGACAATGTACTGGACCGCGTGAAAAATGAAGTCGCCGCAAAGGATGATCCGCTCAGCGCTATCCTGATGGGCGTTGATGCGCCATGGGAGGTCTGCCTGCTCAAACTGATGGTTGAACTGGTGCAAAACTCGGCACGAAACAATATGCAGGATCTCCAACAGCAGGTTGTTTCCATGAAAAAAAATATGCTGGACCATCTGGATCAGCAATTCCTCGATGCCTCGCGCAATCCGGCACTCATTAACGAGCTGGCCGAAACATTAAAGCAAAACGGGCTATGGGATAAATTTGAAGACCGCTTCTTCGCCCTGGTCAAAGCCTCGAAGAAACAAGGTTAATCTGCTTCCGACTCTTCCCAGTCTGCGAGCCGCAGATTGGGATTCACATCGTTGGGTTCTTCCCCGGCAAGCCCGAGTCGCACTTTTTCATAGGCCACACCGGCAATCATGGCCGCATTGTCGGTGCAGTAGGCGGGCGGGCAAAGCATCAGCGGAATCCCCGTGGCCTCGGAGAGGTTGACGAGTTTTTCACGAAGAATCCCGTTCAACGAAACGCCACCGGCACAGCAGAAGCTTTGGACAGAAAAGTGCTCCAGCGCACGTTCGACCCGAATGGTCAGTGCATCGCACACGGCCTCCTGATAACTGGCGCAAATATCGCGCAGCTCATCCCCTTCCGGTTCATGATCCAGTTTTTTAACATAGGTAAGCAGAGAGGTTTTCAAGCCGCTGAAGCTGAAGCAGAATTCACGTTTATATTTATAAATCCATTTTCCCCGATCCCGCTGATCAAGCCCGCGCGGAAAGCGTATCGCATGGGGATCACCGCCCTCTGCGGTCTTTTGAATGATGGGTCCTCCGGGATAACCCAGATTGAGCACGGCGGCGGCCTTGTCGAGTGCTTCGCCGGCCGCATCGTCGATGGTGCTGCCGAGCATTTCATATTGCCCGACATCGTGCATCAGGACCAGACTGCTGTCGCCGCCGGATACGAGCAGCCCCAGCATGGGAAACACCTGTTCCGGCGCGGGCGCATCGTCCTTCATAAAAATAGAGTGCAGGTGGCCTTCGTGATGGTTGACGCCGATCAGCGGCTTGCCAAGACGCTGCGCCAATGTTTTGGCGGCGGAAAACCCAATCAGAAGCGAGCTGGCGAGTCCGGGTCCATAGGTCGAGGCAATGGCATCGATCGAATCATAGGTTTCGCCGGCCTCTTCGAGGGCCTCGTTAATGATGCCGGGCAGTTTGACCACATGGTTGCGCGAAGCAATTTCCGGCACAACCCCTCCATAAGGGCGGTGTTTTGCAATTTGCGAGTAGACCGCATTGGACAGGACGTTCCGACCGTCCTCCACAATGGCGGCGGCGGTTTCATCGCACGAGGTTTCAATACCAAGAATTTTCATGCCGCATATAAAACGGGGCATGAATTTTTAATTCAAGCCCCGTTTAAACCAATTACGAAATATGTCGGCTACATTCCAAGCAAGCCCTGCTGTTCAGCGCCTTCGAATTCCTTGATTTCCTTGTCGAGTTCTTCGAATGCCTTGGAAGCACGGAAACGTTCGTAGAGATGCTTGGCATTGCTGTTCTTGAGCGAGTCGTGGATGATGTCGGGGTTGAGCACCATCATGACATAGGCGGTTGTTACATCGCCATTCACATCATACTTCTGGATTTTCGGCACCGTCCCCTGCAGCGTCTGGGAAGTAATCTGCTTGGTGGCCGAACTAAACAGCTCGTTGATTTCCGATCCGCTGGCTTCGCCGACTTCTTCAATGAATGCCTTCTCCAGGTTTTCGATTTTCACCTGAACCAGCTGAGCCAGATTCTTGCGGGCTTCGACCTTGGCGCGAGTAATGGCCAGCTGTGTATTGCGGGAATCCCCGATTCCAACGGCAGCCATACCGCCTTTTTCCGAAATCTTGGCGACCTCTTCCTGCAGATAGTCAAATGTCGATTTGTCGGAATCCGTCTTCGGCATCGATTTGCAACCGGTAAATCCGATGCAGACAGCCACGGCAAAAAGGGTAAAGGTAATGCGCTTCATGTCATCCTCCTGTTATGATTTCATTCACTAACACTACGGGTTATGTGTTCTGAATTGTGTTCCGCATTATCCAAAGATTGGAAAACATCCGCAACTTTTTTTTGTATGTAACTGCCGAGGACAATCCGATAGGGTACCGAACCCATGAAAATTCTATTTCTGACCAACCGATTGCCGCACGAAAATGTTGCGGGCGGATACCGGCTCGTCCATCAGCGCATGCAGCAACTGACCGAACGCGGCCATCAGGTGGGTCTGGCATCATTTGTTCTCTCCGAAAACGAACCGCTGACGGGCGGTGTACGAGATCGCCTGTATGAGCTCGGGACCGTCCCGGTCAAAGAACGAAACCTTGCCATCCGTATGTTTCGCGACTATGTCAGTTCATCGCTACCCGCCATCTTCTGGAAAAACTATTCCGATGCCATGATGCGTACTGTCGGTGAAATGGTGGAGCGGACCAAATATGATGTGGTGGTCGCCGAGTTTGGCGAGATGGGCATGTACCTCTATCGCAACCCCTATCTGTCCGCAGTGAAAAAAATCGTTTCCTGCCACCGCTGCCTGACCACCACATTCAGCAAGTATGTCGAAACCGCCGGCGTACCGATCTCCTTGCGCATCAAAAGCGCATCCCAGCTTCGGGTTCTGGAAAAATATGAATTCGAAATGTACCGGACCATGGATCACATTCTGTCGCTTACGGCTGAAGACCGCTTCACCCTGCTCAACTATGCACCGCAGCTGCCGGTTTCCGTTATTTCCCCCGGGATCGACATGGACTATCTCGACCGGAAGCCCGTCGCAAAGCCGGACCAGCCCATCATTATGATGTGCGGCTATTTTGCCAACAAATCCAATCACGACGGCGCCCTGTGGTTCGCGCACGAGATCTGGCCCAGACTCGCTCAAAAGCATCCGACGTTGCAGTATTACATTGTCGGAAACGGAACGACCCCCGAACTGCAACGGCTCGCAAACAAGGACAAGCGAATTGTTGTAACCCGGGCCGTAAACGATCTTCGCCCATACCGGGAGCAGGCCAGTATCTTCATCAATCCAATGCGGCTTAGCTCCGGTCTGCGCATCAAAGCTCTGGAAGCGATGGCCACCAGCCTGCCGGTTGTAAGCACCTCGCTCGGCGTTGCCGGCATACCGGCCCAGAACGGAGAGAACTGCTTCATTGCCGATACCCCCCGGCTTTTTGCGGAATCCATTGAATGGCTGCTCAACGATCCCAGCCTCGCGGCATCCATGGGCCGGACCGCCAAGCAGATGGTCAAAAAACACTACAGCATGCGTTCCACAATCGGAGAACTTGAACATGTACTTCAGGAAGTGGTATCAATCTAGATTCAAAACGAACGCCGGAGAGAAGAAACATGGTTCATCATATTCCTTTCGATTTCATGGAACAATACATGGTCGATGTTTTCGAGGGCATCGGCGTTCCCTCGAAAGATGCCAGAGTCTGCGCCGACATCCTGATTACATCCGATAAACGCGGCATTGATTCCCACGGCATCGGACGCCTCAAACCCATCTACTACGACCGGATCGTCCACCAAAAAATCCAGCAACCCATCACCAGGTTTGAAGTGGTACGCGACCACCTCGCCACAGCCGTGGTCGACGGCCACCACGGCATGGGCATGGTGATTGCCAAACGCTGCATGCAGATGGCCATCGAGAAAGCCAAGTGCTACGGCATGGGCATGGTCGTGACCCGCAACTCTACCCATTACGGTATTGCCGGGTACTATCCGCTTATGGCCTGCAAAGAAAATATGATTGGTCTGAGCGGCACCAATGCCCGCCCATCCGTTGCTCCGACATTCGGTGTTGAAAACATGCTCGGCACCAACCCGCTGTGTTTCGGCATGCCGTCCGACGAACCCTATGATTTTGTGAACGACTATGCCACCTCCGTCATCCAGCGCGGCAAGATTGAACAGTATGCCCGCGAAGGGACCGACAGCCCCGACGGGCTGATCATTGGCCGCGACGGACAGAGCAAAACCAACTCAAAACAGATTCTCGACGACCTCGTGAACGAGCAAGCCGCGCTGGCTCCGCTCGGCGGCATTGGCGAAAAGACCGGTGGCTACAAGGGTTATGGCTTCGCCACCGTCACCGAAATCCTCTCTGCCTCCCTTCAGCAGGGTTCCTTCCTTAAACAATTATCCGGATTCGACGAAAACGGCACCCGCAGCCCCTACAAGCTTGGACACTTTTTCATGGCCATCGACGTCAATGCCTTCTGCGATCCCGTGGATTTCCGCAAGACCACCGGCGATATTCTGCGTGCCCTCCGCAATTCCGAAAAGGCACCGGGCGCCGAGCGCATCTATACCTGCGGCGAAAAGGAATATCTGGCCGGACTCGAGCGAAAAGACACGGGAGTGCCGGTTGATGAGGCCCTTCAAAAAGACATGATCACCATGCGAGACGAACTTGGCCTTGATTACCGCTTTGCGTTTGAAGAGTAATACTTCATTCTCAGAATAGTTTGCGCAAAGACAGAAGATCCTTTGCATCTTGGCGGCTTGAGTTCCCGAAGGGAACGGGCGCGACCACCTCTTCCATCGCATCAGTTTCTTTAATTTTTTCCCGGACATTAGAAATAATTCCTCTACTGTTGGCTCAAAACAGACAGAGGATGCAGAATGTCTACGGGGTTTAAGGGGAAGTTCCATCGGCAGAATATGCTTTCGCGTTTCGCGAAGGATCTCGTTCGCCGTTCCCGTTCCCACTGCGAACTGTGCGAAAAAAATGGTGTAAAGCTCGATACCTACGAACTGCTCCCCCTCGAAGAAGAGCCCTATGTGGATGGGTGCCTATTCATCTGCGATGAATGCCGTAAGCAGATAACCTCGCCCAAGAAAATGATCCCCTCCCACTGGCGATGCCTCAACAACTCGCTATGGTCCGAGGTGCCCGCCGTGCAGGTGATGGCCTTCCGCATGCTTCGACGCCTGGCCAAGGTCGGACAGCACTGGGCCACGGAACTCCTCGAACACGCCTATCTGGACCCCAATCTCGAAGAGTGGGCCGATCAGGCGGAATAATGTTTACCCCGTCTTTTCTTTCCCCGGCAAAACCTCATCTCAGATTTAAACGATAAAAGGCGAGCTCAGCGATGGAGGCCTTGATATCGAAGAGGGCGTCGTGGGCATTGGCGGCATCGATACCGCCACCGGGAAAATATTGATTCAACAACTCAACGTTTTCCTTATCGAACGGCTGCTGCCCTACCCAATCCTGCCATTGGATTTTGATGGTGGAAACGTCAAGCAGGCGATAGTGCAGGCGACTTCCAAGCTGGGGTAAAAACCGGCGCATCAAAAACCAATCGTTGTGCACACTGTTGCCGGCCAGCACAGGGCGGTCGGCCATTTCCGCACACGGCGTTGCGCAATATTGATCCAGCAATGCGGCAATTTGACGGTCGGCCTCTTCGAGACTCACGGCCGCATCCGACCGGCACTGCTCAACCAGTCCAGAAAGGTTTTCAGCCACCCATGGGCTGACCGCCTCTCCTTCTTCGAGGCGGATGCATAGATTCAGGTCGGACTCGGGTGGATGGATGCGCTGGAGGTCGGTGTCGGTGATGATGACGGCCACCTGCAGCAGGCGTGCTTGATCGAGTTCAAGCGAAGTAAACTCCGCATCAAACCAGATATAGGCTTTTGATTTTTTCAGTTCCGTTTCAGACATACGGAGATATAACCACCTGAAAGCGGAGCGATAAATAATTTTCGGAGAAAATAGTGCTGAAAGCACGATTCAATGAACACGGATTGATACGGGTACTGTGATCGAGTAGTCGAGGGAGGTTGCCCTCCCTCAGCTCTCACACCACCGGATGTACGGATCACGTAT